>NZ_OZ026542.1:1315520-1644400 GCF_964020115.1 Candidatus Regiella endosymbiont of Tuberolachnus salignus | reverse complement strand
AGCAATACGCCAATGGGTAATCCAATCACAAAACCGAAAAAACCGGAAACACTCGTCATAATAACGGTTTCCCAAATACTTCGACACATTAGCCAAATCATTGCTTCAGACATAACCTAAAACCTCTATCTTGACATGATGATGCTGTAAAAAGGCAACTGCCGCTGATCTATTTTGTTCTAAGCCATGTATTTCAGCCAGCATAACGCCAAATTTAACGCCGCCAGCATAGTCAATTTGTGAACTAAGAATGCTAATATCGATATCAAATTTACGCACTGCTTGGGAAATCAAGGGGGCATTAACCGATTGCCCCGTAAACGCTAATTTTAATAATAATACGTTGTCTGCCGTTGGCTGCATTTGTATACGTTGAGTGTAGTCATCAGGGATATCCAAATGTAGTGTTGATTGAATGAATTGTTGTGCCAAAAGGGTTTGTGGATGAGAAAATATTTCACTGACGCTATTCTGTTCAATTAATTTGCCTGCATCGATTATGGCAACCTGGTCACAGATACATTTCACAACATCCATTTCATGAGTGATTAACAAAATAGTTAATCCTAAACGGCGGTTAATATCTTTTAATAACTTTAGAATGGAGCGGGTGGTAGCAGGGTCTAATGCGCTAGTAGCTTCATCACATAATAAAATTTTAGGGTTATTCGCTAAAGCTCGGGCAATCGCCACTCGTTGTTTTTGCCCCCCAGAAAGATTAATAGGATAAGTATATTGTTTGTCTATTAATCCAACTAGCGCTAATAATTCACTGACTCTCTTTTTTATTTCAGCCTTCGGTAGGTTGTTCAATTCAAGAGGCAGAGCAATATTATCAAAAACATTACGAGAAGAGAGTAGATTAAAATGTTGAAAAATCATACCGATTTGGCGTCGGCTTTTCATCAACTGCCAATCTGATAATTTGGTAAGATCTTGCCCGTCGATCAATACCTGGCCGCTGGTAGGGCGTTCTAACATATTTGCACAGCGAATGAGGGTACTTTTTCCCGCTCCGGAACTGCCAATAACACCATAAATCTGCCCGGAGGGAACATGAAAATTTACGTCAGAGAGAGCATTAATAACACGTGAACCTTGCTGAAATACTTTACTGATGTGAAGGAATCTAATCATATTATTTTTACTGTTATACGCTTCTATGGTGCCATAAATGGTGCGATGAAAAATAAAATCAGCAGCTAACTGACAGATATACCCTTTGCCTTTGAAATTGCCGCTAGGCGGCCAGGGCGTGAGACCGATGAGCGTAGATAGACTACGTGATTCGGGCGAACCCCGCAGCCAACAACACGGCAGCTTCAAAGGCAAAGGGTATAAATTGGATGCTAAGGTGTCTAGATGGCCAAGTCAACTTTACTTGCAGTGATTTAGAATTTAAAAAAATATAAATTTTGTGTATAAATAATAAGCCCGAAAAAAATTTACGATAATTTCTTGTTATTCTAAAATCACCCCCTATAATGCACGTCTCATCGAGGCAGCTGTGAGTGATTATTTGTTAAGCGGCCTCGAGTTAAGAAAAAATTCAGAGCAAAGAAGGCCTTGACTCTGAGAGAAGAAAGGGTAGAATGCGCCCTCTCGTTGTAAGGCTAAACGAGAAGCTCTTTAACAATTTATCAGACAATCTGTGTGGGCACTGGCGAGTGCGCTGTTGTGCTGCGCTGTAATATTGGGGCAGTAGAAGCAGTATAAAAACAAACAGCGGATTGGATTTTGTTTTTTTTATGGAAACGTAATGGAAAGCAGGGTTTATGAAGTTGTTAAAAAAGTAATAAATTGAAGAGTTTGATCATGGCTCAGATTGAACGCTGGCGGCAGGCCTAACACATGCAAGTCGAGCGGCAGCGGGGAGTAGCTTGCTACTCTGCCGGCGAGCGGCGGACGGGTGAGTAAAGTCTGGGGATCTGGCTTATGGAGGGGGATAACCATTGGAAACGGTGGCTAATACCGCATGATGTCGCAAGACCAAAGTGGGGGACTTTAGGGCCTCACGCCATAAGATGAACCCAGATGAGATTAGCTAGTAGGTGCGGTAATGGCGTACCTAGGCGACGATCTCTAGCTGGTCTGAGAGGATGACCAGCCACACTGGAACTGAGAAACGGTCCAGACTCCTACGGGAGGCAGCAGTGGGGAATATTGCACAATGGGCGGAAGCCTGATGCAGCCATGCCGCGTGTGTGAAGAAGGCCTTAGGGTTGTAAAGCACTTTCAGCGGGGAGGAAGGAGGTAAGAGTAATATGCTTATCGATTGACGTTACCCGCAAAAGAAGCACCGGCTAACTCCGTGCCAGCAGCCGCGGTAATACGGAGGGTGCGAGCGTTAATCGGAATAACTGGGCGTAAAGGGCATGTAGGCGGTAAGTTAAGTCAGATGTGAAATCCCCGAGCTTAACTTGGGAACGGCATTTGAGACTGGCTGGCTAGAGTTTTGTAGAGGGGGGTAGAATTCCAGGTGTAGCGGTGAAATGCGTAGAGATCTGGAGGAATACCGGTGGCGAAGGCGGCTCCCTGGACAAGGACTGACGCTGAGGTGCGAAAGCGTGGGTAGCAAACAGGATTAGATACCCTGGTAGTCCACGCTGTAAACGATGTCGATTTGGAGGTTGTGACCTAGTGTTATGGCGTCCGAAGCTAACGCGATAAATCGACCGCCTGGGGAGTACGGCCGCAAGGTTAAAACTCAAATGAATTGACGGGGGCCCGCACAAGCGGTGGAGCATGTGGTTTAATTCGATGCAACGCGAAGAACCTTACCTACTCTTGACATCCACGGAATTTAGCAGAGATGCTTAAGTGCCTTCGGGAGCCGTGAGACAGGTGCTGCATGGCTGTCGTCAGCTCGTGTTGTGAAATGTTGGGTTAAGTCCCGCAACGAGCGCAACCCTTGTCCTTTGTTGCCAGCACGTGATGGTGGGAACTCAAAGGAGACTGCCGGTGATAAACCGGAGGAAGGTGGGGATGACGTCAAGTCATCATGGCCCTTACGAGTAGGGCTACACACGTGCTACAATGGCGCATACAAAGAGCGGCGAGCGTGCGAACGTAAGCGAACCTCATAAAGTGCGTCGTAGTCCGGATTGGAGTCTGCAACTCGACTCCATGAAGTCGGAATCGCTAGTAATCGTGGATCAGAATGCTACGGTGAATACGTTCCCGGGCCTTGTACACACCGCCCGTCACACCATGGGAGTGGGCGGCAAAAGAAGTAGGTAGCTTAACCTTCGGGAGGGCGCTTACCACTTTGTGGTTCATGACTGGGGTGAAGTCGTAACAAGGTAACCGTAGGGGAACCTGCGGTTGGATCACCTCCTTACCAAAGATGGCGGCTACGCTGAGTGCTCACACAGATTGTCTGATGAAAGTAGCGAGCAATTTTAATAAGAAAGCGGGTTAGGTTTAGCAATCGAACCTTGTTGGGTCTGTAGCTCAGGTGGTTAGAGCGCACCCCTGATAAGGGTGAGGTCGGTGGTTCAAGTCCACTCAGACCCACCAACGCGGCACGATAGGACGAAGAACTGCTTTGTGAGGTGATTCTACCAGGGCGTGCTGTGACGATGGGTCAAGTTAATTTTTGCCTATGGGGCTATAGCTCAGCTGGGAGAGCGCCTGCCTTGCACGCAGGAGGTCAGCGGTTCGATCCCGCTTAGCTCCACCATGTGAAGTGGTCAAAATTTATTCTAATGTATTAAAATGCTCTTTAACAATCTGGAACAAGCGAGTAATGAACAGCGAGAAGTGTTTATTAGTAAGACACTTTCGGGTTGTGAAGTTAAGTGATAGAAGCGTACAGGGCGGATGCCTAGGCAGTCAGAGGCGAAGAAGGGCGTGCAAATCTGCGAAAAGCGACGGTGAGCTGATAGGAAGCGTTATTAGCCGTTGATACCCGAATGGGGAAACCCAGTGCAAGCAGTTGCACTATCGTTAGATGAATAAACTAGTTTAACGAGGCGAACCGGGAGAAGTGAAACATCTAAGTACCCCGAGGAAAAGAAATCAACCGAGATTTCCTGAGTAGCGGCGAGCGAAAGGGAAGCAGCCCAGAGTGTGCATCATTGTTGTTATCAGAGGAAGGGTCTGGAAAGGCCTGCGAAAGAGGGTGATAGCCCCGTACTCGAAGGTAGCAATAGTGTGAGCTCGAAGAGTAGGACGGGACACGAGAAATCCTGTTTGAAGAAGGGGGGACCATCCTCCAAGGCTAAATACTCCTGACTGACCGATAGTGAACCAGTACCGTGAGGGAAAGGCGAAAAGAACCCCGGGAGGGGAGTGAAATAGACCCTGAAACCCTGTACGTACAAGCAGTGGGAGCCTGAATCATACGCGAGTGTGGTAAGGGTGACTGCGTACCTTTTGTATAATGGGTCAGCGACTTATATTCTGTAGCGAGGTTAACCGAATAGGGGAGCCGTAGGGAAACCGAGTCTTAACTGGGCGAATAGTTGCAGGGTATAGACCCGAAACCCGGTGATCTAGCCATGTGCAGGCTGAAGGTTGGGTAATACTAACTGGAGGGCCGAACCGACTCCTGTTGAAAAAGTAGCGGATGACGTGTGGCTGGGGGTGAAAGGCCAATCAAACCGGGAGATAGCTGGTTCTCCCCGAAAGCTATTTAGGTAGCGCCTCGTGGGTTAATCTTTGGGGGTAGAGCACTGTTTCGGCTAGGGGGCCATCCCGGCTTACCACCCCGATGCAAACTGCGAATACCGAAGAATGTGACCACGGGAGACACACGGCGGGTGCTAACGTCCGTCGTGGAAAGGGAAACAACCCAGACCGCCAGCTAAGGTCCCGAAGTGAGGGTTAAGTGGGAAACGAAGTGGGAAGGCGAAAACAGCCAGGATGTTGGCTTAGAAGCAGCCATCATTGAAAGAAAGCGTAATAGCTCACTGGTCGAGTCGGCCTGCGCGGAAGATGTAACGGGGCTAAACCCTCCACCGAAGCTGCGGCAGTAGCGTTGGAGACGACGTTATTGGGTAGGGGAGCGTTCTGTAAGCCGTAGAAGGTGAGCTGAGAGGCGAGCTGGAGGTATCAGAAGTGCGAATGCTGACATAAGTAACGATAAAGCGGGTGAAAGGCCCGCTCGCCGAAAGACCAAGGGTTCCTGTCCCACGTTAATCGAGGCAGGGTGAGTCGACCCCTAAGGCGAGGCTGAAAAGCGTAGTCGATGGGAAACGGGTTAATATTCCCGTACTGGTTGTGACTGCGAAGGGGGGACGGAGAAGGCTAGGCTATCCGGGTGACGGTAATCCCGGTTTAAGCGTGTAGGTGGAAAGAGTAGGCAAATCCGCTTTTTCATAGACACTGAGGCGTGATGACGAAGCACTTAGGTGCAGAAGTAGTTGATGCCCGGCTTCCAGGAAAAGCCTCTAAGCTTAGGTTACAGTCAATCGTACCCGAAACCGACACAGGTGGTCAGGTAGAGCATACTAAGGCGCTTGAGAGAACTCGGGTGAAGGAACTAGGCAAAATGGTGCCGTAACTTCGGGAGAAGGCACGCTGGCATTAGGTGAGGGGACTTGCTCCCTGTAGCTGAAGTCAGTCGCAGAGACCAGCTGGCTGCAACTGTTTATTAAAAACACAGCACTGTGCAAACACGTAAGTGGAGGTATACGGTGTGACGCCTGCCCGGTGCCGGAAGGTTAATTGATGGGGTTAGTAGAGATACGAAGCTCTTGATCGAAGCCCCGGTAAACGGCGGCCGTAACTATAACGGTCCTAAGGTAGCGAAATTCCTTGTCGGGTAAGTTCCGACCTGCACGAATGGCGTAATGATGGCCAGGCTGTCTCCACCCGAGACTCAGTGAAATTGAAATGGCTGTGAAGATGCAGTGTACCCGCGGCAAGACGGAAAGACCCCGTGAACCTTTACTATAGCTTGACACTGGGAGTTGAAACTGACTGTGTAGGATAGGTGGGAGACGTTGAAGCGATGACGCCAGTTGTTGTGGAGTCGCCGTTGAAATACCACCCTGTGAGTTTTGGTTTTCTAACTCAGCGCCGTAATCCGGTGCGAGGACAGTGTCTGGTGGGTAGTTTGACTGGGGCGGTCTCCTCCTAAAGCGTAACGGAGGAGCACGAAGGTTAGCTAATCACGGTCGGACATCGTGAGGTTAGTGCAAAGGCATAAGCTAGCTTGACTGCGAGAGTGACGGCTCGAGCAGGTACGAAAGTAGGTCTTAGTGATCCGGTGGTTCTGAATGGAAGGGCCATCGCTCAACGGATAAAAGGTACTCCGGGGATAACAGGCTGATACCGCCCAAGAGTTCATATCGACGGCGGTGTTTGGCACCTCGATGTCGGCTCATCACATCCTGGGGCTGAAGTAGGTCCCAAGGGTATGGCTGTTCGCCATTTAAAGTGGTACGCGAGCTGGGTTTAGAACGTCGTGAGACAGTTCGGTCCCTATCTGCCGTGGGCGTAGGAAGATTGAGGGGGGCTGCTCCTAGTACGAGAGGACCGGAGTGGACGCATCACTGGTGTTTGGGTTGTCATGCCAATGGCATTGCCCGGTAGCTACATGCGGAAGAGATAACCGCTGAAAGCATCTAAGCGGGAAACTTGCCCCGAGATGAGTCTTCCCTTGAGGGACGTTTAAGACTAAGACGTTGATAGGCTGGGTGTGTAAGTGTGGTGACACATTGAGCTGACCAGTACTAATGACCCGATAGGCTTAACTTCACAACACCGAAAGTGTTTTGGTTTACGCGCTTGTTAACAGATTAGCTGTGTACGCAGCATACAGAATTTGCCTGGCGGCTATAGCGCGGTGGCACCACCTGAGCCCATTCCGAACTCAGCAGTGAAACACCGTTGCGCCTATGGTAGTGTGGGGTCTCCCCATGTGAGAGTCGGTCACCGCCAGGCACCCAATACCACAAGCCTCTTGTTCAATGCCAGAGGCCTTTTTCTCGAAAATCAAAAAATCGGTGGTGCGGTAGTTCAGCTGGTTAGAATACCGGCCTGTCACGCCGGGGGTCGCGGGTTCGAACCCCGTCCGCACCGCCACCTAAATTTCTTCCTTCCTTATGCTCAATTATTCGTATATAGACTTTTCTTTTCGTTAACGATTTTTTTATTTTTGTTAGCGTGCACAAATGAAAATTTCAAATTTGTTTTTTTAAATGTAAGTGAGATCTTCGATGTTTCGGCTCTGTCAATTGAGAGCCGATCTGTGCATGATATTGAAGTGATTTATGTTTGAGATTGGTAGATATTAATTTTTGCGCCATTTTTTAAATTGGTTGATTAAAGCATTTGTTGAGCTGTCATGGGTGGATATTTCTTCAGTATTCCGCAATTCAGGTAAGATATTATTCGCAAGCTGTTTACCGAGTTCTACTCCCCATTGATCAAAACTAAAAATATTTAAAATTGCTCCCTGGGTAAAAATTTTATGCTCGTATAGTGCGATTAACATTCCTAGGTTAAAGGGGTTGATCTCACGTAGTAAGATTGAGTTAGTCGGCTTATTTCCTTCGAATTCCTTGCATGGTATGACCTCTGTAATTTGTTCTGGTTTTTTATCTGTAGAGGTCGTTTTTTTTTCTACTTCGATTTCTTCGGAGCGGGTTTTACCAAATGCGAGTGCTTCAGTTTGAGCAAAGAAATTTGATAATAATATATCATGATGATTATTTAATGGATTATGGCTGATAGCAGGGGCAATAAAATCACAAGGGATCATTTTAGTACCTTGATGAATCAGCTGGTAAAAGGCATGTTGACCATTAGTCCCCGGCTCTCCCCATATAATCGGGCCGGTCTGATAAGTTACCCTTTTACCGTCCCGATCAACACATTTGCCATTAGATTCCATATTTCCCTGCTGGCAATAGGCAGGAAAACGATGCATATATTGATCGTATGGCAAAATAGCTTCAGTTTCCGCGCCAAAAAAATTGTTGTACCAGATGCCGATTAATGCCAGTAGAACGGGTGCGTTTTTTTCTGCTGGAGCGTCTTTAAAATGCTTATCCATTGCATGGGCGCCTTCCAGTAAATTTTTGAAATTCTCAAAACCGATTGACAGTGCGATAGATAAACCAACAGCTGACCATAGGGAGTAGCGTCCGCCAACCCAATCCCAAAACTCGAACATATTTTTTGTATCAATACCAAATTTACTGACAGCTTCGCTATTAGTCGATAATGCGACGAAATGTTTGGCGATATCGCTTTTTTCTTTGGCAGTTTTTAGTAACCACTCGCGAGCACTATGAGCGTTGGTCATGGTTTCTTGCGTGGTGAATGTTTTCGATGCGATTAAAAATAAAGTGGTTTCAGGGTTAAGCTTTTTTAATGTCTCGATAATATGAGTGCCATCAATATTAGAAACAAAATGCATGTGTAGATGATTTTTATCGTGTGCTAATGCTTCGGTTACCATATAAGGACCCAGATCTGAGCCGCCGATGCCAATATTGACTACATCCGTAATCGCCTTGCCACTATAGCCTTTCCACTCTCCTTCGATAACACACTTACAGAACTCTTCCATTCTCTCCAGTACTTTATTCACTTCTGGCATTACATCTTTGCCATCCAGTAAAACAGGACGATTACCACGGTTGCGCAAAGCGATATGTAAGACCGCCCGATTTTCTGTACGATTGATTTTTTCGCCGCTAAACATTGAGTTGATTGCATCTTTCAGATGTATTTCTGTTGCTAATGCCTGTAATTTTTCCATGGTTTCAGCGTTAATGCGATTTTTCGAATAATCTACCAACATATTATCGTCTATGGTGATAGAAAATTGGGTAAACCGTTTCGGATTTTCTTTAAAGAGATCACGGATATGAATTTTTTTCATTTCTTCAAGATGTTGCTGTAATGCTTTCCAAGCTTTGGTTTTACTTGGGTTAATATTTTTCATAATGCGATTTTCCTAGGTAAAAAGATGAATGGAAATAATTTTTTGATTATATAATACCTTGTTAATTTTAGTGGTGGTAACTTGATGATGATCAATTTTGCAGATTAACAGGGATCCTTTGAGTAACTCAGCAACAAATTTTCATTATTGAACACAGTTCGCAAAATAGACTAATAAGGCGTTATAGTATTGATATCTTTTAGTGATAAGCAGTATTCTCTCTGCTTTATATAGATAAATTACTGTATTTTAATAAATTAATTGAAAAATCATCATGACTCAAGGTACGCTTTATATTGTTTCAGCGCCGAGTGGCGCGGGTAAATCAAGCCTGATTGAGGCGTTATTACAAACCCAATCTTTAGATACTGTTGCTAGAGATCTTGGGGTAGCGCAATCAGATGACGAACAACAAAGAGCACAAACTTCAGCTAAAATTGCTGTTGATGGCAGCCGTTCGTTATGTAATATGCAGGTTTCTATTTCGCACACGACACGTGCAAAACGTGCGGAGGAAAAGCATGGGGAGCATTATTTCTTCATTTCTGAAAAAGATTTTTCTCAGATGATCGATAACGATGCTTTTCTCGAATGGGCAAAGGTATTTGGAAATTATTATGGTACTGCAGCTGCTGTAGTCGAGCAAAATTTGTCAAATGGGATCGATGTTTTTTTAGATATTGATTGGCAAGGTGCTCGGAACGTTCGCTTGAAGAAGCCGGATGCGCGCAGTATTTTTATCTTGCCTCCTTCAGAAGAGGAATTGTATCGCCGATTACGTCAGCGTGCTCAGGATAGCGAAGAAATTATCGCTAAACGTATGGCACAAGCTGTCTCTGAGATGAGTCACTGTGTGGAATATGATTATTTAATTATAAATGATAAATTTGACGTAGCATTATCTGATTTACGGGCGATTATTTGTGCTGAGAGATTGCATTTAAATCGACAAAAAGAACATTATGCTACTTTGATAGAGAAATTAACGGGCAGAGAGCCAAGACAATAAAATCGGCTAGTTCAGGTTGAGCATAAGCGCCCGTAAAGTAGTAAATTCTTTAAAAATGAAATATTAACGAAATTGATTTAGTATTTTAGTGTAGCGTTGTGAAGATAAGCGGTACGTCGAAAAGCTTTAATGTGGTAAAAGACAAGGTATTTTTCAACACTAACGGTGTAATTTATTATCTCTAACGTGGGAATTGTATAATTTCATTACGAAAAAGTACCCGCTTTTAAAGCCGGCGCTTTCACTTTCTCGGACAGCAAGCAGTATATACCCAATGAATTTCGAGTTACGGCAAGGCGGCAAGGGCGACTGACCGATGAACGTAGATATGCTACCTGATGAGGCGAGCACCCGCAGACAACAAAGCCGTAACTTGAAAGGCGAAGGGTATATCATGTCCTGTTATCTAATTACTTTTATATGGAGCAACACATTATGGCACGAGTTACTGTTCAAGACGCTGTAGAAAAAATTGGTAATCGTTTTGATTTAGTATTAGTCGCTGCTCGCCGTGCGCGTCAACTTCAACAGGCTAGGGGAAGGGGATCACTGGTACCGGAAGAAAACGATAAAGTTACTGTGACGGCTTTGCGTGAAATTGAAGCGGGGCTGATTAATAATGCCATTCTTGATGGTTTAGAACGTCAGGAACGCGAAGGGAGTCAAATGATTTCTTTCAATGAAAATTATAATACTAGCCTTTAATGTGAGTTTGTTTTGGATTTGTTCGCAAGTTTGGATCCATTGATTCAACGTTATTTACCGGAAGAACAAATTAAACGTCTCAAACAGGCGTATTGTGTTGCGCGTGATGCTCATCAGGGTCAAGCTCGCTCTAGTGGAGAGCCTTATATTACTCATCCTGTTGCGGTGGCTTGTATTTTAGCGGAGATGCGTCTTGATTACGAAACGCTGATGGCGGCATTGTTACATGATGTCATTGAAGATACTTCAGTAACATATCATGATATGGAACAACTATTTGGTAAAAGCGTAGCTGAGTTAGTTGAAGGTGTTTCAAAACTGGATAAGCTGACTTTTCGTGATAGAAGAGAGGCTCAGGCAGAAAATTTTCGTAAAATGATTATGGCGATGGTGCAGGATATCCGTGTCATTTTAATTAAATTGGCTGATCGTACACACAATATGCGTACTTTACATTCTTTGCGCCCGGATAAACGGCGACGAATTGCCCGTGAAACGCTCGAAATTTATAGTCCGTTAGCGCATAGGTTGGGAATACATCATTTAAAAATAGAGTTGGAAGAATTAGGTTTTGAAGCGCTTTATCCGAATCGTTATCGCGTTATTAAAGAAGTCGTGAAAGCGGCTCGTGGTAATCGTAAAGAAATGATTCAGAAAATTCTTTCAGAAATTAAAGGGCGTTTGACCGAGGTCAATATTCCTTGCCGAGTCATAGGGCGTGAAAAACATCTCTATTCGATCTACTGTAAGATGAATCTAAAAGAGCAGCGCTTTCACTCTATCATGGATATTTATGCTTTTCGTATCACAGTAAAAGAGATTGATACTTGCTATCGGGTTTTGGGGCAGATGCATAGCTTGTATAAACCTCGGCCTGGCAGGATAAAAGATTATATTGCGATACCGAAAGCTAATGGTTATCAATCTTTGCATTCTTCTTTAATTGGTCCTCACGGTGTTCCTGTTGAAGTACAAATTCGCACTGAAGATATGGATCAAATGGCAGAAATGGGGGTTGCTGCCCATTGGGCATATAAGGCAAGAACCCAAAATGGATTAGGTACTACCGCTCAAATTCGTGCCCAACGTTGGATGCAAAGTCTGCTCGAATTACAGCAAAGTGCTGGTAGCTCATTTGAATTTATTGAAAGCGTTAAATCTGATTTGTTTCCTGATGAAATTTATGTCTTCACTCCTGAAGGTAAAATCGTAGAGTTACCTGCCAACGCTACTCCAGTAGATTTTGCCTACGCAGTGCATACGGATATTGGTAATGCTTGCGTAGGCTCAAGGGTTGATCGTCAACCTTATCCATTATCTCAATCGCTTAATAGTGGTCAAACAGTCGAAATTATTACTGCTCCTGGTGCGCGTCCTAATGCAGCTTGGCTCAATTTTGTCGTTAGTTCAAAAGCGCGAGCCAAAATTCGCCAATTACTAAAAAATCTTAAACGTGATGAATCTATTTGCCTTGGCCGTCGTTTACTCCATCATGCGTTAGGTTGTGGGCGTAAATTGGTTGATATTCCAGCTAAAAATATACAGAAAGAATTGGATAGGATGAAATTGGCATCGATAGATGATCTGCTGGCAGAAATTGGTTTGGGTAACGCCATGAGCGTGGTAATAGCTAAAAATTTGGAAGGTGACGCTGTTAATATTGGCGTGTCAGGTAACCGAAAATTGCCCATCAAAAATGCTAATGGTGTGCTTGTTACCTTTGCGAAATGTTGCCGCCCTATTCCAGGTGATCCCATTATTGCACATATTAGTCCTGGTAAAGGTTTAGTGATCCATCATGAATCATGTCGTAATATTCGTGGTTACCAGAAAGAACCCGAAAAGTTTATGGCGGTAGAATGGGATAAATACAGTGAGCAGGAATTTATTACTGAGATTAAGGTTGAAATGTTTAATCAACAAGGCGTGTGGGCTAATTTGACCAGTGTGATTAATGCTGCACAATCTAATATTCAGGGCTTGAATACTGAAGAAAAAGATGGACGAATTTACAGTGCATTTATTCGTTTGACCATTCGTAATCGTGTTCATTTGGCCAATATTATGCGTAAAATTCGTATTATGCCTGATGTCGTTAAAGTAAGTCGGAATCGTAATTAATTGTTATTGATTGATATTATTGACTTGGCGATGCTATGGCCTTTGTCTGTGAAGTTGCCGCTAGGAGGCCAGGGCGTGAGACCCGACGAGCGTGGACATACTATGAGGGCGAGGGCTCGCAGCCAACAACGCGGCGGCTTCAAAGGCGAAGGGTATATAGTCAAATCATTTTAATTTGATTCTGTGTTGTCGCCGCTTACCGTACTATTTGTACTATTTGTGCTCCTTCCCTTGAATCAAATTACACTGATTCGGCCATATGTTTAAATTTTCGTAAAATATTGCCCTGTCGGCCGCGGAGGCTCAACTATGAAAGGCCGTTTGCTCGATACCGTGCCACTGAGTTCACTTACCGGCGTTGGCGCAAGTCAGGCCGCCAAGCTAACCAAAATAGGGCTGGAAACCGTCCAAGATCTGCTACTGCATTTACCACTTCGCTATGAAGATCGCACCCATCTGTATCGCATTACTGACTTGCTTCCTGGTTTAACGGTAACCATTGCGGGTAAAATATTATCTTCTGAAATCAGTTCAGGACGGCGAGCCATGCTGACATCTCAACTTGATGATGGTAGTGGTGTCGTTATTCTACGCTTTTTCAACTTTAACACTCCGATGAAGAATAGTTTATCCGCTGGTAAGCATATCGTTGCTTATGGTGAAGTGAAGCAAGGCAGAAATGGATTAGAGATTATTCATCCAGAATATCGTACTTATGATGAAGACAAGGGGATCAGGTTACAATATTCGTTGACTCCGGTTTACACTAGCACTGAGGGTTTGCGCCAGAGCACGTTACGTAATCTTATTAATCAGGCGCTTAATTTGCTGGATACTTCTACTATCGCTGAATTGTTACCTGTTGAAGTGTGTGATTCTTTCGTCAGTTTGTCTACGGCGATACATACACTTCATCGACCTTCTGCTGATATTTCATTAATTGATTTAGAAAAGGGACAACATCCAGCACAGCGCCGTTTGATTTTAGAAGAATTATTAGCCCATAATCTCAGTATGTTAGCTGCTCGAGCAGGAGCGAAAAATTATCAGGCGCAACCTTTGCCTCCTTCCACAGTATCTCATGATACTTTAAAAGCCCGTTTTTTGGCGGCACTTCCTTTTCATCCTACCCATGCACAGCAACGAGTAGTTGATGAAATTGAGCAAGATTTGCTGCGTACTTTCCCTATGATGCGATTGATTCAAGGTGATGTTGGATCGGGAAAAACATTGGTCGCGGCGTTAGCTGCATTACGTGCTATTGCTCAGGGTAAACAAGTTGCTTTAATGGCGCCGACTGAATTGCTAGCAGAGCAACATTTAGAAACTTTTCGGCAATGGTTTGAGCCTCTTAGCATCTCTGTCGGTTGGTTAGCGGGTAAGCAGAAAGGCAAAATACGCTTAATTCAACAGGAAGCAGTAGCAAAAGGGCAGGTTTCAATGGTGGTGGGAACCCACGCTATTTTTCAGCAACAGGTACGATTTTCTAAATTGGCTCTGGTGATTATTGATGAACAACACCGATTTGGTGTCCATCAACGCTTGGCATTATGGGAAAAAGGTAAACAGCAAGGTTTTCATCCCCATCAACTCATTATGACGGCTACGCCTATTCCACGAACATTGGCCATGACTGCCTACGCTGATTTAGATATTTCAATCATTGATGAACTCCCCCCGGGGAGAACACCGATTAGCACAGTTGCTATTCCAGATACCCGCCGTGATGATGTTATGCAGCGCATCAAACATGCCTGTCTTGAAGAAGGTCGTCAGGTATATTGGGTATGTACTTTAATTGAAGAATCAGAACTACTAGAAGCTCAAGCTGCAGCAGTAACCTATGCAGAGTTACAGGTTACGCTGGTGGATGTGAAATTGGGTTTGATACATGGCCGAATGACAGCACAAGAAAAGCAGGCTGTTATGCAGGCGTTTAAACAAGGTGAATTGCAATTATTAATCGCAACTACGGTGATTGAAGTTGGGGTAGACGTTCCGAATGCGAGCTTGATGATTATTGATAATCCAGAGCGTCTCGGTTTGGCGCAATTGCATCAGTTACGGGGAAGGGTAGGGCGAGGAAGCACAGCATCACACTGTGTATTGTTGTATAAGACACCGTTAACTAAAACGGTACAGATGCGTTTACAAGTACTGCGTGAGAGTAATGATGGTTTTGTTATCGCTCAGCGAGATTTGGAAATACGGGGGCCTGGTGAATTACTGGGTACCCGGCAAACGGGTGGCACAGAATTTAAAGTTGCTGATTTACTAAGAGATCAAGATATCTTACCTGAAGTACAACGTATTGCTCGCCATTTGCATCAGAAATACCCTGAGCAAGCCGCCGCGTTAATTGAGCGTTGGTTGCCAGAGAAAAGGCGATACACTAACGCTTGAATAAATTGTTAACGGTGATCATATATACCCTTCGTCTTTGAAGTTGCCGCTAAGCGGCCAGGGCGACCGACCGATGAGCGTGGACATACCATGAGAGCGAGGGCTCGCAGCCAACATCAAAGGCAAAGGCTATACTGTCTGTGGAAACAGTAGTAACAATAAATAAAGCTTAATAACAAGTGCATTGGCGATATCAATAAAGAAAGCGCCAACCATGGGAACCACCAAGAAAGCAAGATGAGAAGGGCCGAAACGATCAGTAATGGCCTGCATGTTGGCAATAGCCGTCGGTGTGGCGCCTAAACCAAAGCCGCAGTGTCCAGCTGCTAATACTGCGGCATCATAATTTTTTCCCATTACCCGATAGGTGACAAAAATGGCATAAAGCGCCATGGCTAAAGTTTGTACTATCAAAATAGTTAACATGGGTAAAGCAAGTGAGACCAATTCCCATAATTTTAAGCTCATTAATGCCATTGCTAGAAACAACGATAAGCTAACATTTCCTAATACGGATACCGCGCGATCAAACACCTTATAAAATCCGAGCACCGCGAGGCTATTACTTAAAATAACACCGACAAATAATACACAAACAAAAGTTGGTAACTCAAACGCTGATTTTTTTAATAGGTCTGCAATAAAATTACCGGCTGTTAAGCAAATAGCGATCATGGCGATGGTTTCTAACATCACTAAGGGGGTAATGAGACGACCGGTGTAGGGTTTTTCAAATGCGGATGGTAATTGACTATCATCAGGGCTACCTTCAGGAGACGATGAATTTTTAACTAAATAACGAGCGACGGGACCTCCTACCAATCCACCTAATATGAGACCGAAAGTAGCACATGCCATAGCAACTTCGGTCGCATTTTCAAATCCATAACGTTCGATAAATAATTTACTCCATGCGGCTCCTGTTCCATGCCCTCCAGATAACGTGATGGATCCTGCTAATAATCCCATTAATGGATCTAATCCCATCATTTTAGCCAGTGCGATCCCAATAGCATTTTGCATGAACAATAGCCCAATAACGATAAAAATAAAGTAAATTAATGAGCTACCGCCATGACGTAAACTGGCAAGATTGGCATTTAAACCAATGGTGGCAAAAAACGTTAGCATGAGAGGATCTTTCAATGACATATCAAAACGGATTTCCCAACCCCAGACTTGCTGTATCAATAATAGTAATAATGCTATTAATAAGCCCCCGGCTACGGGTTCCGGGATAGTGTATCTTTGTAGTAAAGGAACCGATTTAACGAGCTTTCGCCCTAATAAGAGGACGAGTGTAGCGGAGACTAACGTCCCATAGATATCGAGATGAAACATCCTGGTACTCCATACAAAGCTATTTTATAAGAATCTAACCTTTAAAAAATAATGGGTCTGTGATCCTACTCATGACAATTTCGTAGTAGTTTTAGGGATATAGGCACGAATTTTTAAACCTCCCCGTTCACTCTTGTTGATAGCTAATGATCCATCATGAGAGTTAATAATTCGCTGTATAATAGACAATCCTAGTCCGCTACCGCTGTTAGTGCGGGCGCTATTTCCTCGAACGAAAGGTTGAAGTAAATTAGGTAAGTCATTCGCTTCAATACCAGGGCCATCATCTTCAACTTGAAACCAAACGTGCTGTGGTTCATCGCCACTGCTTACCTTTATCCAACCATTACCATAGTGTGCGGCGTTGGTGATCATATTTGCTAGAGCGCGCTTGATAGACAGCGGATCGACATTTACTCTCAATTTATCATTTGATAGCTTGGTTTCTATCACCTGTTCATAGCCACTTTCAGCTGCAATCACTTCAGCTAGAATAAAATTAAGATCAGTAGTTTCTGTTAATATTTCTTGTCCGGTGCGGAGGTAATCAATAAATTGTTCAATGATAGCGTTGCATTCTTCGATATCTTTATTGATCGAGTCAGCAAGAGAAGCATCTTGCTGACTCATCATTTCTGTGGCCAATCGGATACGTGTTAAAGGCGTACACAAATCATGGCTAACACCTGCTATCAGTAATGTTCTATCCCCTGATAACAGTTTAACGTTCGCTACCATTTGATTAAAAGCACGGGTAACAGAGCGCACCTCTGATGCACCATATTCGCGTAATGGGGGGGGGATGATTCCTTTTCCTACTTGAAACGCAGCATGCTCCAATTCTACCAGTGGGCGGTTTTGTAGATGGATAAATAACCAGGCTCCACCAACGGCCAGTAATATAATGACCAATGTATAGCGGAAAAGAGGTGAAAAATTACTCTGATGTATCTCAGTTAAGGGTACTCTTATCCAAATATCGGGCGCTAACCAGGTTTTAAGCCAAACCACAGGAGAATTTTTATCAAGTTCAATCCTTACTTCTGTGGAGCCTCTCAATTGTTGAGTCATTTGGTCGCTAAGAAATTGATAGTATTGCGCCCAGCGCAAGCCATTTTCCTCTGCAGCAATATTGGTATAAAGAGAGATGCCTAATTCACGATAAACTTCACGCCGAAAATCCGCTGGAACTTCAATGAGCGTACCATCTTCCAGTTGCAGCCGATCGGTCATGAGCATCCGAATTTCATAGGCTAATACTTTATTAAATTGTTGCAAGCTAGGTAAAATAGCAAAATTCAAGATTACCCAGTAGGTTGTAGCCATGCTAACAAGTAGCAGGATCACAATCAGTAATAAAGTACGTGCAAATGAACTGCGTGGAGAAAAGCACCATCGCTTCATACACTGTTGCCGTCCGGCACAAATACGTAGCCTAATCCCCAAACTGTTTGAAGATAACGTGGGCGTGCAGGCTCAACTTCTATCATACGGCGTAGACGTGAGATTTGTACATCGATCGAACGTTCCATTGCACTGTATTCACGCCCTCGTGCTAAGTTCATTAATTTATCACGAGACAGGGGATCTCGGGGATGACTAACAAGTGCTTTCAATACGGCAAACTCACCACTCGTTAGTGACATGAGATCGTCGTCACGAAACATCTCACGGGTTCCAAGATTAAGCTTGAACTGGCCAAAGCTGATAATGGCTTCTTCTTGTGATGGTGCGCCTGGTAGCTCATTCATTTGGCGGCGCAATACCGCTCGGATGCGAGCTAATAATTCACGAGGGTTAAAAGGTTTTGGCATATAGTCATCGGCACCAATCTCTAAGCCAACGACACGATCCACATCTTCTCCCTTAGCGGTAACCATAATAATGGGTATCGGATTATTTTGATTATGTAAACGCCTACAAATAGATAAACCATCTTCTCCTGGTAGCATTAAATCCAGTACCAGCAAATGAAATGATTCTCGAGCCAGCAAGCGATCCATTTGTTCAGCATTGGCGACACTGCGAACTTGGAAACCTTGCTCAGTCAGATAACGTTCCAAAAGCGCTCGTAGACGCATATCATCATCGATAACTAAGATTTTGTGATTCTCTTGCATTTTGTATGATTCCCAAAACTTATCACTGGTGTTGTATTGTTAGAAAAACCCATCTAACAGACAACTGTTTATACTATATCTCTCAAACTAAATTGTTACAAAAATTGTTTTAATACTGATTAAATCTGAGGATCGAAACATAATACCGACTTTTTAATGCAAAAACGTCAAGTGTTTTGAAAATTAGATTAAAGATTTTGAAAAAATAAATGATTCAGATAAAGTATTATTTGTTTATGGGAGTTTGAAAATCTAAGATCAGATAACTTGCCTAAATAATTAAAATTTACATCGCTTTTAATCGCCCTTAGCACTTATTCTAAATTTTCTTTAGCACGTACAAAAGATTTTGAATAGTTTTTTAGTCATTTTTTCTTATCACTGATAAAAACTAATAGTTGATCCTATGAATAACCCTTTTATCCCTATTATTGCAAACGAAATAAAGGCCAGATCAGAGCAAGTTATCTCCGCGATTCATTTGCTTGATGAAGGTAATACTGTGCCTTTTATTGCTCGATATCGTAAAGAAGTAACGGGTAGTTTGGATGATAGCCAATTACGTCAGTTAGAGCATCGTCTTGGTTATTTACGTGAATTAGAAGAGCGCCGTCAAATCATTTTAAAGTCGATTGAAGAACAAGGTAAGCTTAACACACAACTGGCCTCGAATATTAACCTGGCGATAAGTAAAACTGAATTAGAAGACTTGTATCTGCCCTATAAACCGAAACGTCATACTCGTGGGAAGCTTGCACTTGAAGCGGGTTTAGAACCCTTGGCTGACAGTTTGTGGAGCGATCCTCAACAGCATCCAGAGCAACTTGCTAGTGATTATGTGGATATTGACAAGGGTGTGCTCGATAGTAAAGCAGCGTTGGATGGTGCGCGTTATATTCTGATGGAGCGTTTTGCCCAAGATGCCGGCTTGCTGACAAAGGTACGTCAGTATTTGTGGAAAAACGCACATCTGGTGGCTAAAGTCATTGAGGGTAAAGAGCAAGAAGGCGCTAAATTTCGTGATTATTTCGATCACCATGAGCCGATTGCTAGCGTGCCATCCCATCGTGCTCTGGCAATGCTTAGGGGGCGTAATGAGGGGTGGTTACAATTGGGATTGAATGCTGATCTTCAATCTAGCAGCAAATTAGTTGGGCAAACGGTTAAAATGAGTCGGGGAGAACAAATTATTGTCGACCATCTGAATTTACGTTTGCATAACGCGCCTGCTGATAGTTGGCGTACAGCAGTCGTCAATTGGACTTGGCGGCTTAAAATATTTCCCCATCTAGAAACTGAGTTAATGAATACGGTACGAGAGCGGGCGGAAGAGGAAGCCATCCAGGTATTTGCTCGTAATCTGCAAGATTTATTGATGGCAGCGCCGGCTGGAATGCGCGTTACTATGGGGCTTGATCCTGGTTTACGTACTGGAGTTAAAGTGGCGGTGGTCGATGCTACCGGCAAATTGGTTGCGACTGATACTATCTATCCACACACAGGCCAAGCCGCTAAAGCGGCTGCCAGCGTAGCGGCTTTATGTATTAAATACCAAGTTGAATTGGTCACCATTGGCAACGGCACCGCTTCACGCGAGACAGCACGGTTTTATGACCAATTGCAAAAAGATTACCCAGAGGTCACTGCGCCAAAAGTGATTGTCAGTGAAGCGGGTGCTTCGGTGTATTCGGCGTCAGAGCTAGCGAGCCTTGAATTTCCACATCTTGATGTTGCTATCCGTGGTGCCGTATCTATTGCTCGTCGTTTGCAAGATCCCCTGGCCGAATTAGTCAAAATTGACCCAAAATCTATTGGTGTTGGCCAATATCAGCATGATGTTAGCCAAAGTCAACTTGCTAAAAAACTTGATACTGTGGTAGAGGACTGCGTAAATGCTGTTGGAGTTGATTTAAATACTGCCTCAGTTCCATTGCTGACTCGTGTAGCCGGTCTGACGAAAATGATGGCACAGAATATTGTCAATTGGCGTGATGAGCATGGTCGTTTCCAGAATCGGCAGCAGTTACTGACGGTTAATCGCCTAGGAGCAAAATCCTTTGAGCAGTGTGCTGGTTTTCTTCGTATTAATCATGGCGATAATCCTCTAGACGCTTCAACCGTGCATCCAGAAACCTATCCAGTCGTGCAACATATTTTGGCAGTGACCGAAAAATCGCTACAAGACATTATGGGGAATACCTGTGCTCTGCGTAATTTACATGCTGAAAACTTTATCACTGCCCGATTCGGGGTTCCCACTATCACCGATATTTTGAAAGAGTTAGAAAAACCAGGCCGTGATCCGCGACCTGAATTCAAAACGGTGACTTTTATTGAAGGTGTTGAAACGATTAACGACTTGCTAGTGGGTATGACATTAGAAGGTACTGTGACCAATGTCACTAATTTTGGTGCCTTTGTTGATGTTGGTGTACATCAGGATGGTTTAGTGCACATTTCGTCACTGGCAGATAAATTTGTTGATGATCCCCATAAAATAGTTAAAACCGGTGATGTGGTTAGGGTTAAGGTTGTCACTATCGATTTACAACGCAAGCGTATTGCTTTGACTATGCGGTTAAGTGATTAGCTACTAGAGCCTGTTCGAAATCTTTTGTGTTCGCTGATACTTTAGGACTGTTTGCATAACTTACGGTGTGGTGTGGTGTGAGTTTCTGCGTTGCGCGGTTGCTTGCAATCCTCATATACTCATATGTACAGTATACAGCGGTTGCTGTGCGCCGTGCGCCTTGACTTCACACCCCTCGCGACGGCTCTGCAAACAAGTTTTTCATCAAAAACGAGCTCGAAATGCTCGTTTATGCTATGTAAACTGCGATCTTTCGCCCACTTTTTTCATCAATTGAGCATAGTGCAAAGAAGATTTCGAATAGGCTCTAAGCAGTTCAGCCCGCTAATTTAGTAAGTCAGTAGTCAAGCTTGTGGTGAAAAGAATCTTTCTGGCGGTCATTTTACTATTCGTAAGGTAGGGCGACTGCCCCGTGGTGGTGGTTGCTGGTTATTATTATCTGATAGGCTTTTATCATCCTGCTGCTTCCCATCTTTATTAACGACCAGTGTCAAATTGCTAGATGTTGCTACTGGATTTTCATTATGAGTGCCAGAAATCGTTTTGTGTTCTATATCATAGGCGGCTTCTTTCTCAAAGACTATGCCTTCTCCATCTTCTTTGGCATAGATAGCAAGTACAGCCTTCATCGGCACGATGACATGGTATGGAATATAGTTAAAGCTGGCATTAAAACTTACCTCGTGATTGCCGAGTTGCAAATTTTCCACTGCGTAGGGACCCAAATTCAAAACAATACGTCCATCACAACCTTGTCCTGGAGGAAGCTTTACATTGGGCTCTGTGCTATCAACCAGCAGATAAGGTGTTAATTTACGAACAATCAACTCATCATAAAATGCCCGCAATAAATAAGGCCGACGTGGAGAATTATCTGGTGTTTCCATAGTATTTAACCTGTGACAGTATGAATTTTATGTTCTTCAGGACGCATTTCACGTTCCGCTTCACTCAATGAAGCTAGAAAGCTGGAGCGCTGGAAAACACGGCTCATATAGCCATTTATTTGTTTAGAATCTTCACCGCTTAGTACAATCCCCAGTTTAGGTAAACGCCATAACAAAGGGGCTAATTGACAATCAATTAGGCTAAATTCCTCACTCATAAAATATCTCTTTGGCGTAATTAAAGCGGCACTTGCTAATAATTGTGTATGTAAATCTTTGCGTGCAGAGTCGGCGTCTTGCTCATTTCCTTTTTCAATCTTTTTTAATAAAGAATACCAGTTCTTTTCTATGTGATCCATCATCGAGCGACTGTGAGCACGAGCTACTGGATAAACAGGCATTAACGGTGGATGAGGAAAACGTTCATCTAAATACTCAATAATGATACGTGCTGAATCGAGTGATAGATCTCGATCAAGCAAGGTTGGTACTGAGCAAGAGGTATTGAGTTCCTTCAGTTCTTGTGGCGGA
Organism: Candidatus Regiella endosymbiont of Tuberolachnus salignus; assembly: GCF_964020115.1. Classification (NCBI taxonomy): domain Bacteria; kingdom Pseudomonadati; phylum Pseudomonadota; class Gammaproteobacteria; order Enterobacterales; family Enterobacteriaceae; genus Candidatus Regiella; species Candidatus Regiella endosymbiont of Tuberolachnus salignus. Next base: position 1,621,791 of record NZ_OZ026542.1, on the reverse strand, counting down.
TTTGCTGGATCAATAGACTCGATTTCGACACCAACACCTTTCTCTGCCAGTACGATACGTACTTGGTGGCTAAGCATGTCGGTAGAACAGGAAAATAACGTCATCACCGAACGTTTGCTGGCAGCGATAGCCATGAAAACCTCCAAATTAATTTAAAAAAGATAAAAATATTTAATTACTTAAGCCGCAATCTTAAAAATTTCTTACCGTTACACAGTATTGCGAAAAGATTGTTGATTATCATTTTGTAATCACCATGCTGTTATATAAAATTTAACAGAAAAAAATCAATTGATTAAATAATTTAATAAACCTTTTGCGGAAGGTGCAACGAATAGACAGAAACGAGAAGGCAGTTTATCAGATTTTACTAGCCTTGTCGGGCTGTAAGAGTAGTCACATAGTGCGTTTTGTAAGAGCCTGTTCGAAATTTCTTATGTTCGCTGATGCTTCATCAATTGAGCGTTGTTCAAGAAAATTTGGAACAGGCTCTAAGAAATCGATTAAAAACAAGAAAAAACCTGGTATATATCCTTCGTCTTTGAAGCCGCCGTGCTGTTGGCTGCGGGTGTTCGCCGAATCACGCAGTATGTCTATACCTTTTGCCTTTCAAGTTACGGCGGCGTTGGCAGCGATCACTCATCCTCTGTCATGTACTACCTGTATAGCCTTCGCCTTTGAAGCCGCCGCGTTGTTGGCTGCGGGTGCTCGCCGAATCACGTAGTATGTCTACGTTCATCGGTCGCCCGCCCTGGCCGCCTAGCGGCAACTTCAAAGAGGAAGGCTATACACTCCTGGGATTCGATTGATTGCCGCCTTGCCGTAACTTGAAATTCATTGGGTATATGCTCATCGGCCTCACACTCTGGCCGCCAGCGGCAACTTCAAAGACGAAGGGTATACAACCAGGTTTTGCCATTTATCTAAGAGCCTATTCGGGATCTTTTGTGTTCACTAAGAGCCTGTTCGAAATCTCTTGTGCTCGCTAAGACTTTGTCATAAACAGTTAAGAAGTATTTAATGATGTCGTTTAGACTATGTTTTCTTGTCTCATTTTTTATCGCTAAAAAAGATTTCGAATAGGCTCTTATACGGTAAAAATTAACGCTTGGAAAATTGTGGTCGACGACGTGCTTTACGTAAACCTACTTTTTTGCGTTCAACTTTGCGTGAATCACGTGTTACGAAGCCTGCTTTACGTAAGTTAGGGCGTAGTGACTCGTCATATTGCATAAGCGCACGGGTCATACCGTGACGGATAGCACCGGCCTGACCCGAGATACCGCCCCCTTTGACTGTAATGTATAGGTCAAATCTCTCCATCATGTCTAGTAGTTTTAACGGTTGCAGTACGACCATACGAGCCGTTTCGCGCCCGAAGTATTCTTCTAGACTGCGTTGATTAATTAATATTTTACCGCAGCCAGGCTTGATAAAGACGCGCGCGGCAGAACTTTTGCGGCGCCCGGTGCCGTAGTATTGATTTTCAGCCATTGCCATAATAATCCCGATTAAATGTCAAGAACTTGCGGTTGTTGTGCCACATGGTTGTGCTTATCGCCGGCGTAAACTTTAAGTTTACGGTACATTGCGCGCCCCAAGGAACCCTTCGGCAGCATACCTTTAACCGCGTTTTCAATTACACGCTCAGGGTGGCGCGCAATCATTTCTTCAAAGGTGGTTTGTTTTAGTCCACCGATGTAGCCAGTGTAACGGTAATAAATTTTGTCTGTCCGCTTCTTACCTGTTACGGCAATTTTTTCGGCATTCAATACGATAATATAATCACCGGTATCAATATGCGGAGTATACTCCGCCTTATGCTTGCCGCGGAGGCGGTGAGCCAGTTCAGTTGCGAGACGCCCTAACGTTTTACCGCTTGCATCAACAACGTACCAGTCACGTTTTATAGATTCTGGTGTGGCTGTAAAAGTTTTCATTAAGTGCTTACCCAATTCAAAAGTTACATGTTAGTGAAGGCTCAAATTTACAAAAAATTTAAGATTCACAGGATCACTCAATCTAGCAAATCTATCCCTTCGAATAGCCTTGCCAGCGTTTAATATACCCTCCGCCTTTGAAGCTGCCGCGTTTTTGGCTGCGGGCGTTCGCCCGAATCACGTAGTATGTCTACGCTCATCGGTCTCACCCATGGCCGCCTAGCGGCAACTTGAAGGACTGTGGGCTATACCCTTCGCCTTTGAAGCCGCCGCGTTGTTGGCTGCGGGTGTTCGCCGAATCACGTAGTATGTCTACGCTCATCGGTCTCACCCCCTGGCCGCCTAGCGGCAACTTCAAGGGCTGTGGGTATATATTATTTTTGGGAAAAATTTGCTGTAACCTGGGATGCTGTGATTATAGAGAAGTCTACCTTAAAGATCGAACTGTTTTTTAATATGCCCTTCGCCTTTGAAGCCGCCGTGTTGTTGGCTGCGGGTGTTCGCCGAATCACGTAGTCTATCTACGCTCATCGGTCTCACGCCCTGGACGCCTAGCTGCAACTTCAAAGGCGAAGGGTATATTGAGAACATAAATTAAACAGAGGCAAAAAATGGATAAATTTTTGCTGGCATAGCGATTATTTAAGGTAAATGAAGTAATTGTAAATAGGTTTTACTTTGCATTTCTTGCAAACGTGATAAACAGCGTTGATATTCAAATTTAAGTTGTTCTCCTTGGTAAAGCTCGGCCATGGGTACTTGCGCGCTGATAATTAATTTGACTTTACGTTCATAAAATTCATCAATCAGTGCTAAAAAACGCCGCGCGGTGCTTTCATCGGCACCGGATGGATAATCGATGCCCATGGAGCGAACATTGTGTAGTAGTACGGTATTATATTGTTTAGCAAGTACAATGTAATCTAAATGACTGCGGGCTTGTTCACATAAAACGTGAAAATCAACGGCCAGTATTTCTTTGGTTACTCGAATCGTGACTAGAGCTCGGCAATTAATTTGTAACACCGGTGCGATTTCCCCTTCTGTGCCTGCTAAGTTGACAAACATCTGGGTTATGGTTTTTTCTGTTTGCTGATTGAGCGGTGTCAGATATAAGCCCGTTTGCGTTAGTGTACTCAGTCGATAATCAATACCTGCATCGATTTTTATTACATCACAATACTGTTTTATTAAGGTAATCGCAGGGAGAAAACGTGCTCTTTGCAAGCCATTATGATAGAGGTTATCGGGGGGGATGTTGGATGTGGCAACCAAGGTAATTCCTCGTGTAAAGAGCGCTTCCAATGTGGTTGCGAGCAGCATAGCGTCAGTAATATCTGAAACAAAGAATTCATCAAAGCAAAGCACATCAGTTTGTATTTTAAATCTATCGGCGACGATCTCTAATGGATTTTCATTTCCTTGAAGTTCGGCAAGATCTTGATGCACTCTTAACATAAAATGGTGAAAATGGAGCCGTAGCTTACGTTCACTCGGTAAGGCCTGAAAAAACAAGTCCAGCAACCAGGTTTTTCCGCGCCCGACACCGCCCCACATATATAGTCCTTTGACCGGGTTGGTTGGTAGCATCGGTTTTTGTTTACCCAAAAATTGGCGCCAATACCGGCATAGAGTAATACTCTCTTGTGGTAAACTTCGGGGTTGGCTCATCTCTTGATAAACCTCCTCCAGACGAGAGACAGCAGTGCATTGTGCATCATCCGCTTGAAAGCCGTTTTCGTTCAAAGCACGTTGATAAAGTGATGTGAAGGTGTTCGGTTGTATTTTTCTCAAAGATCAGGATTCCTCTTAAGTAAGATTAGGAGTTATAGTAGTCGTTATTTAATTAGACTCCTTGCAAAACCGTCGGGAGTGGGAGGCAGTCAAGGTGCCCGGCGCACAGCAACCGCAGTTACATATAAGTACATGAGGATTGCGAGCACCGTGTAACGCCGAATGCACACCACGCAGTAGCTTATGCAAGAAGTCTATTGATGTTATACCGTTTTAACATAAGGAGTCACTATGACTTGGGAATATGGGTTGATTGGATTAATTGTTGGTATGTTAATTGGTGCACTAGCCATGCGTTTTGGTAACCGTGACTTACGTCAGCAACAAAAATTAAAAAATGAATTGGATAGAAGAAGCATAGATTTTGAAGAATATCGTCAAGAATTGGTTGGCCATTTTGCGCGTAATGCTGAATTGCTTGATAACATGGCGCGTGATTATCGTCAGCTGTATCAGCATATTGCGAAAAATTCGAATAATTTGCTACCAGATTTACCCTTGCAAGACAATTCATTGCATTCTCATAATCGTAATAATGAATCTGATGGCGATAAGCCTCAGGTAAAAGTGCCTCCCCTCGACTATTTCTAACAACATTTATTTATAAACACACGTATTTATAAACCCCCGACTTTCTATTGCAAACGCCTGTTCTAAATCTTCTTGAGCTGCGCTTAATTGATGAAAAAACGGGCGAAAAAGCGCAGTTGCTTTTTTATAGAAACGAGCACAAGAGATGTCGAACAGGCTCTAAGGAAAAGTATTGATGAAAATAGCAAAGCATAGGGTAGTTAGCTTGGTTTACCAAGTTCGTACAGAAGAAAATCGCTTGTTGGAGGAATACGATCTGGACTCGCCATTGCAGTATTTACATGGACAGGATACATTTATTCCCGCACTGGAAAAGGCATTAGAGGGTCGTGAGGTAGAGGAGCGTTTTGAGCTGCATCTTGACGCCGATGACGCTTATGGTTGTCGTGATGAAAATCTGGTTCAACGTGTCGAAAAGGCGCTCTTTGTCGATGATGATGATCCGACATTAGAAGTGGGGATGTGTTTTTTAGTGGACACCGATCAAGGCCAGATGCCAGTAACAATAACAGCAGTAGAAGATCAACATGTGGTGGTCGATGGCAATCACCTATTATCGGGGCAAAATTTACACTTTAACATTGAGGTTGTCGCCATTCGCCAAGCAACCGAGCAGGAGTTACAGCACGGTCATGTTCATTGTGAGCATCACCATCACCACCATCGACAGACTGACAATTGCTGCGCGCGCTGATTTAACATGAAACAAAAGAAAATTAACCACAAAATGTGTCTATTTTTTTCAATCTAGGGAACTTCTTGCCCGCCGGCATATCTTAATATATGCAAGACGCGCATTTGTTATCATCCTTAGGTTATACAGATGTTTTTTTGGCCACATAATAGTGGCCTTTTTTTATTTTAACGGCCTCCTCCATGCAGAGAAAGATACTGAGCAAATGAAAGTGTATCAGTACGCTCTAGTTCATATTGTCTTTGCCATGAGGCTTCCCTTTCATCAGATAGCTGTTTTTCACTCATCACTCGAAAAGATTCATTTTTTAATGTATGCCGATGACGCTCTGCTAACGATAAAGCGAATTCATTCATTCCTTTTTGTTGTATTTCTTGCAGCACACGAGCAGAAAAAGTCAATTTTGGATCATCGAAATAGCTGACCAATTCATCACAAACTTGTTGGTATTCTTGTTGTTGCTTGTGATCGAATAGGCTTGCTATTCGGCGCAGATCATTAAATAGCGCTTTACCGATTTCACTCAGTGGTGCTTCTTTAGTATCACTGTCCCATCCGACAAAAAGGGTTTGTCCTGGTTTACGTCCTGCTAGGATCACGCGCTGCCAATTTTTACCTGTATACACCAACTGATTATTGTTCATTGTCGGGGCATCGGCTAATGCGCACCAAATTAAAAATAAATCTAGAAAACGAACCTGTGTTGCGTCAATTCCTATGGGCGAAAAAGGATTAATATCTAGCGAACGTACTTCAATGTATTCAACCCCGCCACGCAATAAAGCATCAGAGGGGGCTTCACCGGCTTTGCTCACCCTTTTAGGTCGGATGGGCGCATATAACTCATTTTCTGTTTGCAATAGATTAGTATTGAGCTGTAAATAATCCTCTCCTTTTTTTAAACCGAGGGCGGAAAATTCTTTTGAAGGCAGGCAGACAGCCCGTTTTATACTGTCAACATAGCTGGTTAGATCGTTAAAAGAAATGGCTAAATTATGTTGTGATTTATTGCTATAGCCTAAATCGCTTAAACGTAAAGAGGTGGCATAGGGTAAATAACAGCTGCCATTTTTACGTTCAAAAACCAATGAAGTTTTTTTATCGTTGAGGAATGAAGAGCAGATTGCTGGAGATGCGCCAAATAAATAGGGGATCAGCCAACCAAAACGATGGTAATTACGGATCAAACGAAAATATCCGGCGGAAATCTCTGCATTGCTGTTTTTTTCATCGATATAATCGGTTCGGTGTTGCCAAAATGCGGTGGGTAACGAAAAGTTATAGTGAACGCCAGAAATGATTTGCATTAATGCGCCGTAACGGTTTTTTAATCCTGCACGGTATACGTTTTTAAAGCGCCCAAGATTGGAAGCGCCATATTTAGCCGGTTCAATGTTGTGTTGTGTTTGAAGATCACTGGGCATGCTAAGGGGCCAGAATGTTTCCTCTCCCAATTGTCGCGCGCTGTAATGGTGAAGATCGCGTAAAAAATCGAGAAGATGATCGATATTCGTATTCACCGGAGTGATAAACTCCAACATCGCTTCGGCAAAGTCGGTGGTGATCCATTGATGTGTCAGTGCCGCCCCAAGCGATTTGGGATGCTCGGTCATGGCTAAACTGCCATCGGCAGTGATCCTTAATGTTTCCCGCTCAATACCGCGGCGGATCCCTTGTAATACGTTTGGATTGGCTTCCAACCAGGAAAGCATTTGTGATACATCCGGGATCAAATTGACCTCCCGCTCTGAAAAACAATAATGCGCCAGCATACCGAAACTGCGCGACTGTGACTACTAAACTAGCAGTGGGGGAACTTATGTTGATATCGATTGCATGTGCTTTATGGAAACTAGGGTAAAATTACATAAATTATGATTATTTTCTGAAATAGCTTAACGTAATTTTAGTATTTAATACTCAACGACGTTATTAAATGATTGATCTATGCTTTTGATTTGTAGAAATGCTTTAAATTAGAGTTGATTAATGCCACAGCTGAATTTCATAGTAAGAATTAATCGATGATCGATAATGTATTAAAAATTTATAAGGAATAGATGAATATGATTGATCCGTTGAGTCTTGTACCAAATCCACATGTTAGTTCTCAGGCTGGGCATCAGTCAAAAGATCCTTTTTCTTTGGAGTCTCAGGTTACTGGGGTTTCAAATCTACCAGATGGTTCATTACCTGTTATTTCGCCTAAAAAAGATAAAGTGTCGGAAACTTCATGGTGTGATCAACTAATTCAACATATACCAGACAGAATCATGAAGGAAGGCAAGTTCATTAGTGATCATAATATCGGTTTTTTTTCTTTTCTCTTGATTGCAGGACGGTTTAATCCAGGTGCTAATGTTAACATATCCTTTATGATTAGCCTTCTTTTGGCATTTATAGGCCGTGATCTTATTAACACAGAGAATATATTGACGCTTCTTTGTGGATCAGGAAGTGCTTCCACAGATACGCCTTCAAAAGAAGAATTATAAACCTACCCCACCCTGCATCATTTCCGAAAACGAAATGATGCATGTCTCCATCAAGTACCGGTTATTCTCCCTCGCTTTCAATTCATCAAAAAATCTACAACAAAAACCCGGCATCCTGTAATATGCCGCCTAGTTTTTATTTGGCGTTGGCGATAGGCTAAGTTTTAGCCTGACTCAACAAGCAAATCGGGTTTATGAAAAAAAAACATCGGCCATTGTCAACACCCTACTTAGCCTTTAATCGTCTGCAATGGGCTGCGCTGCGCGATTGTGTGCCAATGACGCTAACAGAAGAGGAAATTGTTAAGCTAAAAGGGATTAATGAAAGCTTATCAGTAGAAGAAGTGGCGCAGATTTATCTGCCCTTATCACGTTTGCTGAATTTCTATATTAGCTCTGATTTGCGTCGTCAAATGATACTTAAGCAATTTTTAGGTAATAACAATAGACAAAACATTCCTTATGTTATTGGTATAGCGGGAAGTGTGGCGGTGGGTAAAAGCACTACCGCACGGTTGTTACAAGCGTTATTGAGTCGTTGGCCAGAGCATCGGCAGGTTGAGCTCATAACTACCGACAGTTTTCTTTATCCTAATAGGGTACTTGAAGAACGAGGTTTGATGAAAAAAAAAGGATTCCCGGAATCCTACGATATGCGCAGTTTAGTGAATTTTATTGCGGAAATAAAATCAGGCGCTAGCCAAGTTTGTGCTCCGGTTTATTCACACCTGAAATACGATATTGTACCTAATGAAAAAAAAATCATAGAACAGCCGGATATTCTTATCTTAGAAGGATTAAATGTATTACAAAGCAGCATGGATTATTTGCATGATCCACGTCATGTATTTGTTTCTGATTTTGTTGATTTTTCAATCTATGTTGATGCTCCTGAGAATTTATTGCAAGAATGGTACATCGATCGATTCCTTAAATTTAGAGCGGGGGCGTTTTCTCATCTTAATTCTTACTTTCACCATTATGCCCAACTGTCAGAAACAGAATCACGTTGCATCGCTAGCCAATTATGGAATGAGATAAATGGTTTGAATTTGAAGCAAAATATCTTGCCAACACGTGAACGTGCTAGCCTCATTATGACCAAAAGTGTTAATCATGAGGTGGAGCTTGTTCGGCTGAGAAAGTAGCTAATGATTGAATTAGGTGTGTCAGATCCTTACACACCCCGTAGTGATATTTCACCACCGTTGTAAGCTTTGACAGTCCCGTTTTGCTCTAATAATAATGCTCCTTGCGAATCAATCCCGCGGGCGATACCCCTGATTTCTTTTTTCCCGACAATCAATTTTACCGGACAATCACAATAATTATCTAACTGACGCCAGCGATCAATAAAAGCGGTTAATCCTTCTTTTTCAAATTGCATCATGTCACGCTTTAATGTAGCAAATAATTCTGCCGTTAATTCATTACGATCAATAGTAATCCCTGCTTCTTGTAACGTCGTCCAATCCTGGTTGATTGATTCTTTTTGTGCGGTTATTGGCATCAAAATATTAATACCTACCCCCATCACTAATTGCACTGCATCACCCATCTTTCCGGTTAATTCCACTAGGATCCCAGCCAATTTTTTACCATGTAGATAAAGATCATTCGGCCATTTTACTCGGATATCTTCCACACCCATTTGTTTGAGTACTTCCGCAATAGCGGTACCTATGACCAAGCTGAGTCCCATAACAGATTCAGGTCCTTGCTCCAATCGCCAAAACATAGAGAAATAAATATTGCTACCAAAGGGGGATACCCATTGGCGACCACGTCTGCCACGGCCAGAGTATTGATATTCAGCAACACAAGCATCACCCGATTGGAGCTCGTTCATACGCTCTAATAAATATTGATTCGTTGAGTCTATTATGGACAGAACCTCTATGTTCCCTGAGGCCGATGGCATATACCCTTCGCCTTTGAAGCCGCCGCGTTGTTGGCTGCAAGTGTTCGCCGAATCACGTAGTTGTCTACGCTCATCGGTCTCACACCCTGGTCGCCTAGCGGCAACTTCAAGGGCTGTGGGTATATAACTGCGTATTTTTTTCTCATCGAGCAGCTGGAGAGGGCAAGTTAAACAATAACCTCTGCCAGATAGACTAAATACATCCAGCCCCCAACTTTTTATTGTGCGAATGTGCTTATTAATTGCAGTACGGCTGATCCCCATGATTTCGCCTAATTTCTCACCAGAATGAAACATACCGTCAGCTAATATATTAATTAACCGTAGAGGGACTTTACTCTTTTTCACGAAAAATACTCCTTGGGATTAATTTCTCCATTCGCAGCAATGTAACGCACTTCCGGCTCCAACCAAACGGCAAATTTTGATGCTACTTGTCTACGCACATAATTAGCTAAATCAAGTATATCCTGAGGCACGGCTCGATCAATATTCACCAATACTAAAGCTTGTTGTTGATGGACGGCTGCTCCGCCTATACGGTAGCCTTTTAAAGAACATTGCTCGATCAACCAACCTGCTGCCAATTTCACACTATTATCTGATTGTTGGTAATAAGGCATATTGGGATATTGTTTTAGGAGCTGTATTGCCCTTTTTTTACTTACTAGCGGGTTTTTAAAAAAGCTTCCGGCATTACCATTCACTATCGGATCAGGCAATTTATTACGACGCAAAGTACAAACTAGATTAAAAATTTCTTTGGCAGTGACGGTGAGGGGATCCAAACGATTTAATTCACCATAGTTTAGTGTTGGGCGCCATACTTTAGCCAATTTAATCCCCACGGCAACAATAGCAAAACCTTCTCTGTAACGATGTTTAAAAATGCTATCACGATAACCAAATTGACAATCTTTTGCCGTAATACGTTGGTTAATACCGGTATTGAGATCCAAAACATCGACATATTCACATAGGTTTTCTAACTCAACTCCGTAAGCACCGATATTTTGAATAGGAGCTGCGCCAACACAGCCAGGGATCAGTGCTAAATTTTCTAATCCGGCCATATTGTTCTGTAATGAATAACACACTAATTGATGCCAATTTTCACCGGCGCCAACATGTAAATACCAAGTCGTACTGTCATCGGTATAACTGATCCCTTTAATCCGATTCAACAACACAGTCCCAGAAAAATCTTCGACAAATAATACATTACTGCCTGCGCCAAGTAGCAAAACAGGTTGATGTGCCTTTTTAGCTTCGTGCCACGTATTGGTGAGTGTTGAAATTGAATCAGCGTAGGCGACTTTAGTGGCATACATAGATAAAGCAAACGTATTGAGATTTTTTAGAGATGTCCCTTGATTTAACATAGCTTAAATGCCTATTTTAGAGTTTGCAGCTTCCTAATCGACAGCATTAGACTCTTTTTTGTTCGGAATGAGTAAAGACGTATTTTTTAGCGCTGATTTGAAACCATTTTTTCGTTTCTATTCGTATTGAGCAAGAGTCTACGGCGGTTCTTGTTAAGAGATCAATAAAGATTGTGTAGAAATTTATCCAGTGTGTCGTAAAATCTCGGCCTTTAGGCTGTGGGGATATAAGGAATGGTTTTCCAACTAACCTGTGTTAAAATGCCATGGCTAACAGCGAAAGCTTTGGCATAGCTATGACGGCAATCAGTACCGCAGGGCTTGCGGGATTTTCTCCTGTGGAGAGTCGGTGCAGTTAGGCCGTTCGATGAAGCAGGAATCCACTGAGGCGAGTCAGGCTTCAGTCTGAACGCGGTAGGAATCCTCGCCATTTAGGGCGTGGAGGATGCCAAATTTCCCTGTTTCATATCCCATGATTTTGTTAAAATGAGCCGCCTTGCAGTTCTACACCTTAAAAAATACCGAGGCACATATACCCTTCGCCTTTGAAGTTGCCTTCGGCTGCCAGGGCGACCGACCGATGAGCGTAGTCATACTACGTGATTCGGCGAACACCCGCAGCTAACAACGCGGCGGATTCAAAGGCGAAGGGTATAACAATGTGCAAGTGCTAGCCTGCTATCCAGCAGCTAAATTGCAAATAGTGGCAACGGAAGTCTAATTACATTTTGGGAACAGCGCCAGATGGATATTATGTTAAAAATTATTGACGCTCTATGGCAGCAAGATTATGAAACGCTGGCCAATCCATCTTTAGTTTGGGCGATATATATTTTATTATTTGTAATAATTTTTTTGGAAAATGGTTTACTTCCCGCCGCATTTTTACCCGGTGATAGCCTGCTGCTGCTTGTTGGCGTGTTGATCTCAAAAGAAGCAATGAATTTTTCCATCACACTCATTGTATTAACAACGGCAGCTAGCCTAGGCTGTTGGTTAAGTTATCTTCAGGGACGATGGTTAGGCAATACTAAAATTGTGCAAAAATGGCTGGCTTATCTTCCGGCGCATTATCATCAACGTTCTCATCAACTATTTCACCGTCATGGCTTGTCTGCGCTGCTAGTCGGTCGATTTTTAGCTTTTATTCGCACCCTATTACCTACTATTGCTGGAATTACTGGCCTGAATAACGCCCGCTTTCAATTTTTTAACTGGATGAGCGGCTTGCTTTGGGTACTGATTCTCACTTCCCTAGGATTTTTTCTAGGCAGAACGCCTGTTTTTATCCGATACGAAGATGAACTCATGTTTGTCTTAATATTGCTACCATTAGCACTATTGGTCATTGGGCTATTTGGCTCCATATATTTTTTGTGGCGAAAAAAATATGTTAATCCGGTCAAAGAAGATAACCAATCGTGATCCATCGTAAAGCGGGTTTTCGTCTGGCTACTAGGCAGTATTGGTGGTTAACGGCATTTGCTTTAGCCGCTCTTGTGGTATTTTTTATCTTTATCATGTTACCAACAAAAAATACGTTACAAATTATCGCTAATAAACCAGGATTCAAACTACCTGATGGTTTTGCAGTGTACCAATATCTCGATGAGCAAAAAATCCGTATTAAAAGCATTACATACGAAAATGACGCTCTAGTGATAAGCTTTGGATCCACAGAATATCAGCAACAAGCAATGGAAGTCATGCAGAGTATTCTACCTATAGGCTATGATATTGTACCAAGCCAATCTAAGGGTTTGTTCGAAATTTCCTGTGCTCGCTAATACTTTAGACTGTTTGCATAATCTACTGCTTGGTATGAATTCTGCGTTACCCGCTACTCGCAATTCTCATGTATCTGTACGTTAAGGTTGTTGTGCACCGTGACTTCATCCCCTTCGCTACGATCTTGCAATCAGTCTTTTGTTAAAACCGCACTCAAAATTCTCATTTATGCTATGTATACCCAATGAATTTCGAGTTACGACAAGGCGGCAATCAAGCGAATCTCAGGAGTGTACAGGTAGTACATGACTGTGATGAGTGCGAGCTGCCAACGCCGCCGTAACTTGAAAGGCGAAGGGGGTATAAACTGTGCTTTTATGGGCTCAAGCTAAAGCACGTCGTAGGAAATACAGATGTGATGTCGATACTTTGTTTTCCACCTCCTTATTTTAACATTGTTATTACGACGTCGTGTTCTAAGGCCTATGGCATGATTGAAACTTACCACACAATTTGCGGAAGACCCAAAATTCGATGGCTGTTGACACTTGTACAAAACAAGGCAGTAAATGAGCATTTTGAGCCCGTTTTTGACGAAGTATCAGCGAGCACAAGAGATTTCGAATAGGCTCTAAGACTTGTCATGCACAAGCGGCGACCTGTGAAGTGGGAAGCCTCGTCCAATAGGGCGGTGAGCAGTCACGCAAATGAAGGATAATATTGATGTACAATGACACAAATAACAGGTAACAGGTCGAAATGAAGAGGTAATGTATTGATAAGTAGTGATTTAAAAGTTGTGTGTAGTTGTGTTTTGTCGCCTATTATATAAGCAAAAAATTTTATTCATTTGTTTTTAATATATTATTTTATCATGGTGTGACTGTTATGTTACTAGTGCTACGTGTGATCTTAGCTGTTTTATATTGTCTCTTGGTGTGTATTTTCGGCGGAATGTATTGTTTATTTAACCCGCGTGATCCGCAACATGTTGCTCGTTTTGGCCGTTTATTTGGACGTCTATCAACGTTATTTGGTCTGAAGGTTGAACAACGGATGCCAACGGGATATCAACACTATGGCAATTGTATTTATATTGCCAATCATCAAAATAATTACGATATGGTCACCACGGCAAAAATAACGCCCCTGGGGGCGGTGACCGTGGGCAAAAAAAGTTTATTGTGGATCCCGTTATTTGGTTCTCTCTATTGGTTAACCGGTAATTTATTAATTGATCGTGACAATAAAACCAAAGCCCATAGCACGATCACACAGCTAGTTGAGCAAATTAAAAAAAGAAAACTTTCTGTTTTAATGTTTCCTGAAGGCACTCGCAGTCGTGGCCGGGGTTTACTGCCTTTTAAAAGCGGTGCTTTTCGTGCCGCTATGGCAGCAGGTGTCCCTATTGTGCCGATCTGTGTTTCTACCACTCATGGCAAGATTAATTTAAATCGTTTTTCGAACGGTTGGGTGATTATTGAAATGTTGCCGCCTATTGATACCCGCGCTTATAACAAAGAGCAGCTTCATCAATTAACGCAACATTGTCATCATTTAATGTTAGAAAAAGTAAAACAATTGGATCAAGAGGTAGCAGAACGAGTATCACTCGAAAAATAAGGCTCTTATTAAGAGGTTACATTCGATGGAGCCGATAATAATTTTTTAAACAAAAGTGGTAAAGAATTATATATACCTAATGAATTTCGAGTTACAGCAAGGCGGCAATCAATCAAATCCCAGGAGTGTACAGGTAGTACATGACTGAGATGAGTGATCGCTGTCAACGCCGCCTATAACCACGCCATATTGTATCCCTTCAATGACACTAATCGGTCACGGGGGAATTGACTTCTACGGTTTTGAAAGAGGTCTACTATTTCCAATAAATTTATCGTAGGAAGCGCCCTGAAAAATTAAAATTGATCTAATTTTATTTTTATAAAAATCTTTAATTAAATATAAAATATCATAATTTATATTATTTTATTTTTGGCTAGACATCTTCTTAAACTAATCTATAGCCGAATCAGTTTAATTTTATTCTGTGCTCCTCCTTAAATCAAATTAAACTGATTCGCTATCTCTATTCAGTAAAATTTCTGACTGTGTTTATGTAAAAATTATTAGGTCAGAATACTTAATGTTTTTACATTGCTTTTTTAAATAGCGTTGACATTTAATAAATTTATAAAAATATTTATTTTATTAAATCATGTTTGTGTTTTAAATGTATTTAATTAATGAATTATACGATTGAATACTTTTATTTTTAGGATTTCTCGCATCATAAATAAACGATGAATTAAAGATAAAATAAAAAACGAGGTCATTATGAATCATGTCGATTCCTTAGCAAAAGAGCTACTAAAAGAGAGCGTTCAATGGAAGAAATCTTTTGGTCAAGAACGTGAACTCACATTTAAATACCTGACACCGGATTATCATGACAGTGCATATTATGATAATGGTCAATACTATACTAATTTAAGCCCATTTACCGTTCAACAACGAGAGATCACTCAATCTATTCTCGATGAAATTGCAGATCTAACGGGTTTAAAATTCCGCATGG
This sequence comes from Candidatus Regiella endosymbiont of Tuberolachnus salignus, assembly GCF_964020115.1. Lineage (NCBI taxonomy): Bacteria > Pseudomonadati > Pseudomonadota > Gammaproteobacteria > Enterobacterales > Enterobacteriaceae > Candidatus Regiella > Candidatus Regiella endosymbiont of Tuberolachnus salignus. The sequence goes on along the minus strand of NZ_OZ026542.1, from coordinate 1,606,668 downwards.
TTGGCAGCGATGAAGCAAGTAATTTAACCTTTGGTAATTACAATTCTACAACCAGTACTATTGCTGGCTATGCTTATTATCCTAATTCTTCTGAATCTAGTGCCATATGGATAAATACGCATTTTTTACCTAATTTCAAAAAAATAGTTACTCATGAAATCGGGCATGCTCTTGGATTGAGACACACCGAGGATTTGGCAAATCCTAACAGTGTTATGTCGTATGACGATAATATAGATGAGTTACAAGCTGCTGATATTTTAGCTTTACGCCAGTTGTACGAGCGTGATAGCGATCCGATAGCAGAGGAACGGATACAAAGACGTTTGCAGGAAAAGGAACAAATAAGAATACGAGAGCAGCAAGCACAAGAATTGCGACAGGCAAAAGAAATAGAACAGCGGCAGCAAACGATAGAGCGGAGCAGACAAGAATTTATGCGGGAGTCGCAGGCTCGAGAACAGGCATGGAAGCAGCAACAAGAACGAGAAGTGCAACAAATACAGCAAATAGAACGGAAGCAAAAAGAAGAATTACAGAAAAGAGAAGAACTCGCCCAGAAACAAGAGCAGGAACGAATACACAGACGCAGACAAGAAGAAGAAAGGATCCGGGCACTCGACAAGGCACGAGAAGAAGAAGATGCACAAATGGAACGAGAGCATCATGAAGAATCGGTAAGGAGACAAAAACAACAACAACAGATAGAACAAGAATATGCAGAAGAATTGGCAAGGAGACAAAAACAGGATGAACAGAGCAGGCTACAAGAGGTGGAGCAAGTTGAGAAAGAACAATTCAGTGAAACAGATCAAATTCAACGTCGGAATGAATCTGTTTTGGCGGTAAAAATCACCAATGATCATGCTTTTTATAAATTGATTTGTGAGAAGGCGTCTCATTATGACTATTCAGTCAAACAATTTAATTTACTCTATTTTAATATTTCTGAAGTTATGATCAAAAAACCGTTTACCATAAAAGAAATTAATGATTTTTGTCAGCAAAATGATATTTCGCTTTTTTCTAGCGATGAGCTATTAAGTTTAGTGCCTAAAAAAGAACGCCCTGTTTATGTAGAATATGCTGCTAACAGGGGAGGGGCTCCACAGCATGATTATTTATCCGCTAGCGTCGATATTAACGCCTCCTATATAGAAAAAAATGCAATGCCGCAAGAGAGCCAGCAAGATTATATTATCGACGCTGATGTGTTTTATAAATTTATTTATAAAAAATTGTGTAATAGTGAATATACCTATAGCCAATACAATATTTTATATGAGCGCATTTCTGAAGAATTGATCCATACCCGCCTTAGTATTGATGAAATTATGGAAAAATATGCTGAATGTGGTATCTCCCCCCCCATGCAAGAAGAAATTGAAGAGTTAATCACTAAACAAAAACAAACGCGCTCCACGGATAATTTTTATGAAAACACGGGGTTGAATTTTCAAGGTCGCATCAAGATTAACATGCAGGATAAACAACCGGCGCCTTCGGCAGAGGGGGATGGTTTTGAGTTAAATGTTGATTTATTTCAAGCGCGCTCTTTTGAAGATGCGCAAGACAAAAATAACGACGGCATTGCCAATAAGCAAAATATTCTGCGTTCGTTAGAAAGCACCTTAGCCACCTTTAACCACGTGTTTGGTATCAAAAAAGACAATAATCCACTAAAAGCTAATGGCAATACAGCGAGCTTCCGTCTCTTTCTTTTTGACGATGTTGCCAGTTACCAAAAATATTTATCGCAGAGCCGCGGTAAAAATATACCAGGTGGCAGGGCAGCAGAAAATTCAGATAACAATTATATTAGCAATATGTATTCGTATTATGACAATACGCAGTCTGATGCGCCCAGTCACTTAAACCATAAAAGTTACAACTATGTTATCCGCCATGAATTTGTCCAGGCGTTAACCTTTTATCTCACCTCAAAATTGGATCTTGGCAAAGTACTCATGGAAGGCTTAGCCGAATACGTAGTGCACTTAACCGATGGTGACAGCGTGACTGATTTTGCCAAGCGGGTGGGTGATGAGTATAAAGACTATTCTTTAGAACAAATCATTAAAGGAAAGATCGACCCTTACCGAACTGGGGCGGCGGCGGTGGCTTATCTTGAAGAAAGCTATCCTAATTTTATGGATAATTTGCTGTATGCGGCGACAGAAGATAGAAAAACAGACCAAGGCCGCGTTTATTTTAAACAGATGATGGAAGATATCTACGCCAGTGAAGCGAATAAAATACAGCAGGGCGATGGTTTTTCGCAGTGGGTGCAGCGCAATGCGGCTGAAGGGATGCCTGATCGCCTGGCCGATATTCACCAGATGCCGGCCGATGGCGGATCCTTGATAAATGCGGCGTCAGCCGAGGCGGCGGAGAGTGAGGGAGCAAGTGATCACGCGCCACAGCGCGATCAATCATCGTTATCGCCTCAAGCGTATCGCTCACAGTCAGGGCAGGGGATGGCGAACTTAATCGGCTCGATGCACAATTTTGTTGATAACCACCCTCAGGTGTCATCAAGCGGTTCAGCGCCGTTTCGTCCGGCATTACAACCCGATGGATTGGTGCCTTCAGGATTTGTTCGGCATCAATAACTGCCGGCACGCTAATACTATTTTTCATACCTACTCAAAGCTACCTGTAAGTAGCTTTGATGCTTCAAGAGACGAGTTTTCACTTGGCTCTTACTGGCAGCGGTTTGCCGAAGGATTGTATCAAGCTCAATACCTGAGTTTTTAAAAGTGCGGTAGGTTTCTCTGACTGCATCCTGTGTTGGCTCCAAAGCACATTCCAATCGACGCTGCAAAGTGAATGGCAAGATGATCTTGCCAAAATCTGTGTGTTTAAAGTCGCCCCAAAAATCTTTAGCATTCTTTCAAATTAAAATCGGCTTGCGATGCAGTCGAACCTGCGAAATTTGCCGTTTTGGGCTCCAACCACTTTTTGCACAAAACGGGCTGGATTGTGATCTACACTGATTTCAACAATCCAACCTCAGAATACAAATAGCCAAGATTTTTAACAGGTTTTAAAATGAAACTCATTGGCGGATGTTACAATCTTCCCTTTAATTTTTGCATAAAAATACGCCAAGTTAATTTGGGGTATTGCTGTATTTAACGCTACGCTTAGGTTTGAACGATTGTTGAATGTGCTCCTTTGCTTTGATAGATAATCTAGATTGTCTAGATAATAGTATAGAGCTCTATTCGTCGCATCAGGATAAAACCATTATGTTAATACGTCCTTCTTTGCTGCTGATATGGCCTGTGTTTTTTATTTTTATGTTTACACATGTCGCAATGGCGGATAGCTGTGAAAGCAAAATAAATAATATACAGAAGCAGATAGACTATGCCAAAAAACACAACAATACTCACCGTGTCACTGGGTTGATAACTGCCCAAAAAGAAATAACAGCGCACTGTGTCAGCGCTAATGATAAAAGACCGTAAATTGCTAATTTAATTTGTCCACTCAAGCCAGAATGCAGTTTCCTTTGTGGTGACAAAGCCATGAGGGAAATAAGCATGCTAAGAAGAGAGGACCACTACATGATAAAACAACGCCATCAACAGGGGGCATTTATTGTTGATATTGCCCATCAGATAGGGTGTTCAGAAAAAACGGTGAGACGGCACATTAGCTATCCTGCGCCGCCAACAGCAAAACGCGGTAAAAAACAGGTTGCTAAACTCGAGCCCTTTAAAGACTACATCGATTCAAGGTTGAGTGAACAGGTTTGGAATGCGGCGGTTATTTTTGAGGAAATCCGTGAAAAAGGCTACCGGGGTGGGAGTGCGATGCTCCGACGTTATATACATCCCAAACGTCCGCTCAGGGCCTCGAAAAACACGGTACGCTTTGAAACCCTCCCCGGTTATCAACTTCAACACGATTGGGGAGAAATCATCGTTGAGGTGGCAGGCTCTGCCTGTACGGTTAATTTTGCCGTTAATACGCTCGGTTTTTCGCGTCGCTTTCATGTCTTTGCTGCCCCTAAGCAAGATGCTGAGCACACGTATGAATCGCTGGTTCGCAGCTTCAATTACTTCGGTGGCAGCGTAAAAAATGTCTTGGTAGATAACCAAAAAGCCGCTGTTATCAAACATGGACAAAATGGCCACATCGAGTTCAATGCGGGCTTCCTGCAACTGGCTAATCACTATGGGTTTAGCCCTCGCGCCTGTAAGCCTTATCGACCGCAAACGAAAGGCAAAACCGAACGGATGGTGGGCTATGTTAAACACAATTTTTTCACTCGCTACCGTCAGTTTGAGAGTTTCGCTCATGTTAATCAACTGCTAGCGATGTGGCTGGCGAAAGTGGCAGACCAGCGTCATCTTCGTCAATTCAAGCAGACACCGGAAAATCGTTTTGCTGAGGAAAAAATAGCCTTGATGCCACTCCCTGCGACTGATTTCGATACCAGCTACTTCGACCTACGACAAGTGGCATGGGACAGCTATATCGATGTCAGAGGTAATCGCTATAGCGTGCCTTCATTCTGGTGTGGTCGTGCGGTTAATATTCGTATCGGTTTAGATAATACGCTACGTATTTACGGCGATGAGCAACTGCTCGCGACGCATCTCTTGCAGGAGGTAACGCAGGGCTGGCAAAAGGTGCCAGAACATCATCAAGCCCTTTGGCAACAGGTCAATCGAGTAGCGTCTCGTTCGCTCAGTGTGTATGAGGAGCTACTCTGATGGAAATGGAAAACTTGTTGATACGGTTAAAAATGGATTACCTGGGCGATGCGTTGGAGAGTTTATGTGAAGAAGCCACCAAGAAAGCACTGAACTACCGTGAATTTCTCCAGCAGGCATTAGCCCAGGAATGGAACGGGCGTCACCAAAAAGGCTTGGAATCGCGGTTAAAACAAGCACGTTTGCCGTGGATAAAAACCTTGGAGCAATTTGACTTTACTTTCCAACCAAGTATAGACAGGAAAATTATCCGCGAGCTGGCGGGGCTGAGGTTTGTCGAACATCATGAAAACGTCATTTTGTTAGGCCCACCTGGGGTAGGGAAAACGCATTTGGCGATAGCGCTGGCTGTCAAGGCAGCTACAGCTGGGCATCGGGTATTGTTTATGCCTCTGGATAGACTCTGCTGTACCTTAATGAAGGCAAAGCAAGAAAACCGTCTGGAACGCCAACTTCAGCAACTGTGCTATGCCAGGGTATTAATACTGGATGAAATCGGGTATTTACCGATGAATCGCGAAGAAGCTAGCCTATTTTTCAGGTTATTGAGCCGTCGTTATGAAAAGGCGAGCATCATTCTCACATCAAATAAAAGTTTTACTGATTGGGGGGACGTATTCGGTGATCACATTTTAGCAACTGCGATTTTAGACAGGCTTTTACATCATTCAACCACATTGAATATTAAAGGAGAAAGCTATCGACTCAAAAATAAACGCAAAGCAGGCATGTTGCCTATAAAAACGACTGATATTATCCAGGCGCCTGGAATAGAAACCCAACAGGAAAATTAGCAAAAACTGGACATTTTAAAGTAGCAAAAAGTGGTCAATCTAAAGTAGCGTTGACAAGCATTAAAGTGATCAATAAAAAAGGCCGGGGGTTTTTTAAAAAAGAGATCAAAGGCAGTGATACCGGCATGTTACGTACCCGGGTTTTGTTTTCTGAGGGCGATAAACTGGAGATATATCATGCACAGGCAGAAGAACGTTTAAAAATGCTGTCTTCTGGTGTCAAGGCTGATTTTACCGTGGATGCAAAAACCACGACCTTTATCATGACACCGAGAGGTCTGGAAAAAATTCTGTTTTCACCTCGGCCAACACAGGGCGATACAGCAGACAAGATGGCTCAGGCCATGTCTGGTTTTACCCTTTTCCCTTTAGGCGCCGTTTCCTGTCAGCAAGATAACAGGCTAACACCATCCGAATTCTTCAGTGCTTTGGTCAGTGCAGGGTCATACAGCGGCTTTTGGTAGCATGGTAATACGCCGGATAAATCATTTTCCCTGGCATAACTACTTATCGTAACTAGCAAAAATGCGATTGCAAGAGGTTTTAGATGAAATTAATCAACCATAAAGAACTGCATAAAGAATGGATGCAAGACACAGAATATGAGGCTGCCTACGCAGAAGAAGAACGCAAAGAAAGACTGAAAAGTACTCTTGCCGAATGGCGGAAACTTGACAATTTGACGAAAGCGGAGGTTGCAAAAAGAATGGGGGGTTAAGCCACCTGTTGTTTCTCGTCTGGAAAATAATATCACGAAGGCCAGCATTGAGACGTTGACACGCTATGCTCGTGCCTGCCGCGTCAAGAATCCATCTATTCTCCTGTAGAGGGTAACTTCTATACAGTTCTTTTACATACGCTTTCAGCGTATATTTTGAACGATTTAACAAATGTACAGAGTAAACCAACATTGATAAATCTATTTTTTACGGAATACAAGTTAACAATCGGTCAATACCTTCCCTTCCTGTGCCGAAAAACAATTAACACCCGCACAGGCATAACAAGGCTTGCCGGTATTTTTGATTACCCGAATGGCTTTATCATCCCAGAGCGCTGTCATTTGGCTGTCTTTAACATTAGTGACGGCCAGTTTGGGCAGCCCATGGGCTAACAGCCAATGCTGTACTGCACTCACCCCGCTGGGGGTTTCGGCACGAGCGGTAAAAATACGTACCTCTTTTCCTGCACTCAACCACGTTTTTATCTGCTGCACCATCGGAGCCAAGGGGCGCCCCAATTGATTGCCTTGACTCGGTAAGTAATCGGCTAAGGTGCCATCAAAATCTACCCCTATCCATCCCATACACTGTCCTTTTTTTTCCTGTGATTAAAATCAATATTTATGCAGTTTATTGGCATAATCTGCAATTAACACCCGCTACCTACTCCTCGTTAGGTTCTCTCTGCGCTATTCTCTGCTATGCGAATTTCATTGAATCCCCGGATCGTTTTTCAACATATCGTCACAACCGTAGCGCTTATGGCTGCCAGGAGCGGATCAAAAAACGCCCTTCAGTACCTCAAGCGTGCGCTCCCCGCCACGCCCCCGCGCTTTGGCTAATGTATGCATATTTATGCACCCTTTTATCGGGGTGAAAACCGTTGATATGGAAGCCCTGAAAAACCGAAATGAATGCTATATTTTGAGCTAAGCCTTTGTAACGCACTTTTCTAAAGTTGAACTGGCATTTTAATACACGGAAGGGGTGTTCTACTTTAGCCCGGATTTTCGCGTTGAGACTTTGCTGATGCCGATGTTTTTCCCATACCTGCTGCTCCTGCCCGGGCAAGGCCAATACCCTCCGTCGGAGGATGTGCCAGGTGACCACGCTAACCGGCATCACCATGAACAACCTCTTCTTGGCCGTGAAGAAGGTGATGAACTTGCGTCACATCGGCTACATTCGCCGAGGTTCCCACCAGGGAATGCACCAGCCCCGTCTGTGCATTCACGCCAATATGCGCTTTCATGCCAAAGTAGCACTGATTGCCTTTACGGGTGGCTTTCATGTCTGGCTCACGAGTATTTTGCCGGTTTTGAGTTGAACTGGGTGCATGAATAATCGTAGCATCGACAATGCTACCCCGTTTGATAAATAGCTGAAGCGAAGCTAAATGCGTATTAACTTCTTCAAACAGCGCTTCACTTGGGGTAATGACGACTGAATTTGGCCAGAATCTTTTCCCGGGGAACTATCCTATTCATTTGCGCTTAAAAGTCGGCTCGTCTCGTCGATTTCGTTTTCATTTCACTATTAACCTAAAAAAATTATTGCTAACAGAATAGACTACTTTTAGCGGTTTTTCAGGGCTTCCATATGGCATAGGTGGTATAAATTGATGTATAATACTGAGATGACCTATCCATTAAAATTTCGCCAACATGTCTTGGCTATTAAAACGCAAGAAAAGCTCACTTATGCCCAAACAGCGACACGTTTTTGTGTGGGGACAGCGAGCCTGATGCGCTGGGCTAAACGCATAGAACCTTGCCTGACTCGAGATAAACCCGCTACCAAAATAAACCAAGCGGCGTTAATCCTTGACGTAGAAACCTATCCTGACGCGTCTCAATACGAACGCGCTCAACGTATGGGGGTTAGTGCTCGAGGTATCTGCGATGCGTTAAAACGTGCCGGGTTTAGCTATAAAAAAAACATTTTATCATCCCAAAATCGACGTCCAAGCGCGAAAAGATTTCCAAAACAAGCTCCAGGCCTATGAAGCCTGTGATACCCCGATAGTTTACGTGGATGAAAGCGGTTTGTAGTGGTCAAGTAAACCCAGACACATTTTTAAGACAAATTGATTACAGGTATAAGCTCAAATTCGATGGGTGAAAAATAAGCGAGTAGACTATGTGGTCTTCTACTATTGTAATAGGCTAAATAATCCAGCCCCCCTAACTTGGCATCATTACGGGTTTTAAGTATTTCATAATTCAAGTATTCATATTTCAAGCTCCGAAAAAAACGTTCTGTTGGTGCGTTATCCCAACCTTGCCCTTTACCACTCATACTGGCTTGCACACCCATCACTTGCAAATGGGCACGATACTGATGGCGGGTATATTGGCTGCCTCTATCTGAGTGATGGAGCAACCCTTTTGGAGGTTTTCTGCGCCAGTAAGCCATCTGGAGAGCTTGTACACACAGTGCTGTCTTCATGTGGGCTGCCATTGCCCAACCGATTATTTGGCGCGAGTATAAGTCCATCACCACCGCTAAATACATCCAGCCTTCATAAGTCCAAACATAGGTGATATCCGTTGTCCATACCTCCTCTCTCTGAGTAACAGTAAATTCCCGCGCCAACAGGTTGGGTACGATAGAATGATTATGAGCGCTGTCCGTTGTTATCTTATGGCGTTTTGGATAACGGGCAAATAACGCTAATTTTTTCATGAGGCTTCGTACTTTGTAGCGACCCACTGAAAATCCTAATTCATTAATTTTTACCTTTAACCTTCTAGAACCCAGCGTCTTTTTATGGTCTATAAATAGTCTAACCGCCTCTTGCTCCAGCGCCGTCAAGGCAGAAGCGATTACCTGATGTGATTTTCATGCCCTCTCATAAAACTCACTTTGCTGCGTCTTGTTTAAACTCCAGCGTAAATGTCAATGGCTTCTTTTTACTTTTCATTTTATACACCTCTGATTTGCAGTTTATTACAGCTCTTCAAAAGTGGCCGGAAACATTAGACCATTACACTGCTGCGTCATACCTATGCGACAAAAACCAATGCAGAGCGGGCGGCACAGGCAAAATGGCAACAACTGCAACGGGGCGTGGCGAAATTCTCTCTTCAGCTTGCCCAAGGCTGGGCTGACCTCATCCCCGAAACCCCGATCAACGTCAGCGGATTTAAAGCGGAAATCGATCAGGCCAACTGGATACTCACGACTGCCACTCACACCTTAAATGACCAGGGTTTTACCACCGCGCTCGCAGTCGAATATGCCGGCTGGATTCGACCTGATTTCCGTATTAGGGTTAATCAGACGTTTATTGATTACCGCCGTGGAAAAATCACGAAAGAGACGCCAAAAAGACAGCCACACCGTGATGAGGGCAGCGGATTACCGGAATTTCGGAAGGCCAAAGCGATGCAGATAGTGATGGAAGTAGCAGAAAAAACCTTTGCCTGGGCAACCTTACTTTCTCCGCTATCCCGACAAGGGGTTATTGCTGGACTGATCAACCCATTAGCCGGGTGTGAGGTCGTTCCCCTGCCGCTACTTGTTGAAAAACTGTATCGCGCAAGTGAAATTGGCAAATTGTTTGATGTCTCAGCGAATAAAATTGGGCGGATCGCAAATGATAATGACATGAAAACCGAGCAATATGGCGAGTATCATCTGGATAAATCTCGGCACAGCGATAAACAAGTGCAAGCCTTTCGCTATAACAACCATGCCCTCAACACATTCAGACACATTCTTATTGCTGAGCAAGAGGCGAAAGAACATGCCTTGGTTTAAGCGGTTGACGATAGGAGTATCCTTGGGCTATATTTTACTTGCACCTGCAAAATCGGGTGTCGGGATTAGCCTCCTGCCAAATACCGCGACAATAGACACGCCGCGAGCGTGTTTTTTATTGTCATAGCATCCGAACATCTAATGGTGGACTGGATGGGGCAACCGAAAGGTTGGCCGGTACACGGTTCCGGTAAGGCTAACCCTGTTCAGTTCATCACCCAAGATTAGCCTCAAAGGTGATGATTTTAGAAACTAACCGTGAGTATGATGCTATGAACAATACATCTGTTATCCCTTTTACATTTGAATCCCATGTTATTCGCATAGTCGTTGTTAACGGTGATCCTTGGTTTATCGTAGTAGATGTTTGTAGTGCGCTAGGATTATCCAATCCTACTAAAGCAATCTTAAATTTAGATTGTGACGAAAAAGCCCTAACTTCAATTCAGGGCTTAAGTCGTGGCAATGAAAAAGCTAACATTATCTCTGAATCCGGTATGTACATTTTAGTCCTGCGTAGCCGCGATGCAGTAAAGCAAGGCACAGTTCCTCACCGTTTTCGTAAATGGGTCACTAACGAGCTGTTGCCACAGATCCGTAAAACAGGCAGTTATCAGGCTCCTCAACAACCAAAATACCACCCGCAGTCTCCCGAACTGCTCAGCCATGACGATTTAAGCCATCTCACCCGCTTAGTGTGGTGTATGAGCAACGGCTTTCATTTTAATCAGTCTTGGAGTAACGCCATTTGGTATGCACTGCGTCAGGTCACGGGCATTCCCTCACCACAGCGGTTCGAGGTGCAAAAAATCCCGCTGCTAGCAGAAGAATGCCGCCGGATTTATACGATCACCAATCAATTTAAAGCAGTTATATTTGAAGCGGAAAAACAAGTTATCCGGCGTTGCCTCCGCAAGCGTGAGAATGCAGAAAGGGTCATCAGCGAAATGCAGCAATCACTCGAGGGGGCAGCACAATCGAACGTTTCTACGCTCAACTCAACACTGGCACAGTGGGAAGAACGTGAAATTAACTTATTCGCTCAACGTAGCCACTATCGTGTAGCGCATCATTCTAGTTATTAATTGATCTCTCCCCAGATAACTATTTTAGGGATTTATTAATCACAATATATTTGTGGAGAATTTCTGCATGCAAAATTTACCCTTGGGACGAGCATTTCACTCACGGCAACGAATTTAATATCGCATCATCAACCCACGGAGTTCTAGACCATGAAAACATAAACATACACAAACAATAACGGCGACACCATCACCGTTGATATCAATTAACCTTAGCGCTAACAGCGGTGGTTCACAGCCACCCCTGTCAGCTCACCATCACAACCTGAACAAGAGGTCATCATGGCTAACATCGATATTACCCAATTTTCTGAATTACGCAACGTCTTTCCTGAGTTAACGGCGGTGCAATTTGAAACGGCGATGCTGTTTTCCTTGGGCGTGCCACAAAAAGAAATTGCTTTATTACCTGCCGTCTCTTATCCCGCGGTGAAACAAGCGTTAACCAGTGCCAAACTTAAATTTGAACCCCGTTCACTGCACGGTTTGTTCACGATATTTCATATCCGCCTAACACTGTTTGCCTTGCAGGGATGCCGCAAACGCCTGCCCCGAGAGCGATGAGCGCAAAAAAGACAGTCTCCACTGAGGAGACTAGCCATTTTTATTTTTCTGCCTAAACTGGGCACGGGCTAAGTAACTGACCCTCTTCTATTGAGGAGAGGGCGTGAAGAGGTGAAGAACCGCCGATGAGACAATAGCACTGGAATTAAACACCTTCCCCCTAACCGCGCTGATGGACAAGAGTCTAGATAGCTGGGGAATCAAAGACAGGCACTCGCGTTTTATTTATACCAACCGTGCTTTTCTGGATTGTTTTAATTTACCACCGGGAGTCGATATTGTCGGCAAACGGCATGATGAACTGCCCTCCTGCGTGGCAGAATTTTTGGCTAATTTACGACAGGAAGAAAAAAACGTCATTAAAAGAGGACAAAGAACGACGCTGATAAAAGCGCATTTATTGAGGCATAAGCAAAAACGCCACCCTTATTTATACGAAATCTTCCCGCTGTATAATCAAGAAGGCCGCTGTGTGGGCACGGTTTTTTATGGCAAAAAGCCCGATACTTTTTCATTACCTCCCATCAGATATTTTTACGCTATCTGAATGGCAGATTATCTTTTATTTATTACACACTTTGATCACCAGGGAAATCACGATAAATAAAAAATAGAATACGTATTATCGACCCAAAGGCAAAAGTAAATTCATTGCGGGAATTTAAAATATTTTACCATCAAACCGGTTTTGATCGTTATTTTTTCCAAGAATGCCTCTTACTTGGCATCCAATTTTTTGAAAAAAAAGGAGCGGATCATTATGAGTAACAAACAAAGCAGAATCAGAAAACGCGCATTAAGGAATAAGCTATTAGCTGCCAAACGGAGAGAAAAAAATAAAACCTGGTTTACTCGATTAATGTGTTTATTTAAGCAGGAGAAAACGCATGTTATCTACTGAGACTGAAAAGAAAATAACTATTTCCACCCCACTCTACCAAACACTGGAAAAATACGCCGCTTCGGTGAGCGTTCATTGTGAATGTACGGTCACACCAGATAATTTTATTCATTACCTGATCCAGCATTATGCTGAAAGCGCTAGCGATAATATTATTGCTGCGCTGGAAAATTAAAAAAATATCATGAAAGAATAAAAGAAAAATAATCGCTCTTTTGATTTCGGTTATTTTTATCGGATAGATATTTAACGCCATTTTTTTGCTAAAAATAAGGAGGAGGATGAAGGGTAATAATACCTGAAAATTGTCAATACTATTATTTTTGTTGATTGATCGTCATTCACCCTCTTATTTTTTCATCACTGACGGACTTCTTTTTATTAAAGAGGAGCCGTCATTATTTTTTATTGTTGAAATAAATTTATTCAAATTACCTTCTGTAACTTTTCCGTTTAAAACACGGACGACGTGATGACATTTTTAACCTTAACAAAGAGAAAACGACAATGGAAGTCAGCCTTAAGCAATGGAATGGAAACCAACCCCGCCCGCGTTGCATGGAACAAGTACGCCGATGGGTACGCTCTGGTGTCATATACCACCTATGCTATAAGACACTCGCAGACTACCAATCAAGATTAGCAGCCATTACCCATGCTTTTGCTGATAAAACGCTGAATACCCTTACCACCAAAGAGATTGCTGAATTTATAAACAGTTACAGCAATCAAGGTAAAACCACCACCGCCAAATTAATCCGCAGTTTGTTGATCGATATGTTTAACGAAGCCATTGCAGAAGGGCATTTGGCGACCAATCCGGCTACAGCGACAAAAAGCCCTCGTGTACAGGTACAGCGTGAACGCTTATCACTGGAAGATTTTCTGGTAATTAGAGGGGTGGCAAACAAACGGCAGCCATGGGTAGCGCTGAGTATGGATTTAGCCTTGCTCACAGGTCAAAGAGTGGGAGATATCCAACGGATGCGGTGGCACGATATTTATGATGGTAAATGGTGGGTAAAGCAACAGAAAACAGGAATGAAATTGGCGATACCCTTAACCTTGAGTCTGGAAGTGATTGATAAGAACCTTGAAGGTATTCTCAATGATTGTCGGCAACAAATAAGGGATGAAGAGTACGTATTTATAGGGAAGAAAAAAACTCACTTCAATCCTAGAAGCTTGTCTCAAGGTTTTACAGGATCAAGAGAAAAATCTGGTTTGCAATGGCAGGGTACACCGCCCTCATTTCACGAAATCAGAAGTTTATCCGCGAGGCTACACAGTGAAGCCAGAGGTAAGGATTTTGCACAAAAATTGCTGGGGCATAAATCCTCTGCCATGACAGATAAATATCGTGATAGCAGAGGGAGTGAGTGGGACGAAATCTGATATCAATTCATGATTTTTAGCTTATCAAGTAAGATATACGAAATACTTTGCTCGGCATTTTGACCTGATTTCGATTGATTGTGATTTATGTATTTTAATTTATTGATTTTTATAATAAATAAATTTTGCTCTCTTGATAGAGTAAAGTACAGGTTAAGACATACACCTTGAAAAGGGTAAAATGCAATGCAGAAATATGCAATAAAGCATTCCAGACACTCCCGCTTTATATCGGCGGAATTCCCTTTCGGAGCAATGATGGTAATAATAAAAACATTTTTTCATTAACCAAATGATTTACCATAGCAATACTAACAGGAGTTGTTATGAATAAAATCAGAGTATTAGCGCAATGCTATGTTGATTTAATGGTTAAATTAGGATTAGTGCGCTTTTCGTTGTTGCTGGCATCGATATTGGTAATTTTAGCGATATTAGTTCAAACGGCAGTCACATTATTATTGCGTGGTTCAGTCGAAAGTGTTGATATTATCCGTTCTGTTTTTTTTGGTCTGTTGATTACGCCTTGGGCCGTTTATTTTCTGTCTGTGGTGGTTGAACAATTGGAAGAATCAAGACAACAGCTGGCTCGTTTAGTGGATATATTAGCAATTATGCGTTTTCGAGATTTAGAACTTAATCAACAACTCACACAAAATATTACTCAGCTTAACCAAGAAATTGTCGAACGTGAGAAAGCCGAAAAAGCACGTCAGAAAATAGTCGCTAAGCTGAAAAAAGAAATGCAGCAACGTGAGCAAGCCCAGATTGAACTTGCGCAACAATCTTCTTTATTGCGTTCGTTTCTTAATGCCTCACCCGATTTAGTCTATTACCGTAATGAAAATAATGAATTCTCCGGCTGCAATCGGGCGATAGAACTGTTGCTGGGAAAAAGTGAAAAACAATTGGTTGGTTTAACACCAAATGATGTCTACCCATCTGATATTGCAAAAAAAGTATTAGCAACCGATGAAGAAGTATTACGACATAATGTTTCTCTAACCTATGAACTTTGGCTGGTTTATCCTGATGGTCGCAAAGCCTGTTTTGAATTGCGAAAAGTACCATTTTATGATCGGGTAGGAAAACAGCATGGATTGATGGGTTTTGGCCGTGATATCACTGAACGTAAACGCTACCAAGAAGCGCTTGAAAATGCCAGTAGAGAGAAAACCACTTTTATTTCAACTATCAGTCATGAATTACGCACACCGCTTAATGGTATTGTCGGGTTAAGCCACATTTTGCTTGATACTCAATTAAATGCTGAGCAACTAAAATATCTTAAAACGATTCATATAAGTGCTATTACATTAGGCAATATATTTAATGATATTATTGAGTTGGATAAACTCGAACAGCGCAAAATGTGCTTAAACAATCAATCTATTGATTTAACTAGTTTTATTTTAGATTTAGAGTATTTGTCTGGTTTATTGGTGCAGCCTAAAAATTTGCAATTCATAATGGAGCCCCAAGGCGATTTACCCAAACAAGTGATCACCGATGGTACCCGCTTGCGCCAAATATTGTGGAATCTGATTGGCAATGCTGTCAAATTTACTCAGCAGGGAAAGATCAGGTTGCAAGTACGCTATGAAACTGATGGCCGCTTGATTTTTGTAGTAGAAGATTCTGGTATGGGGATTGCTGAAGAAGAACAGGACAAAATTTTTGCGATGTATTATCAAGTGAAAGACGGTAATGGGCGGCGCCCGGCAACAGGTACAGGAATTGGACTGGCAGTATCTAAGCGTTTAGCCGAAAGTATGGGCGGAGCGATTAAAGTAAAAAGCATACTGGGAGTAGGCTCATGTTTCACCCTATCAATTAGAGTTGAAGCAGTGAAAACCATCACACAGAGTAACGATAATGTGCTTTTGCCTTCCCTACGTGTTTTGTTGGTTGAGGATATTGAACTCAATGTCATCGTTGCCCGTTCGGCGTTAGAAAAGTTGGGTAGCAGTGTTGAAGTGGCAATGAATGGACATGATGCCTTGCTGGTGTTTAGTCCAGATGATTTCGATTTAGTATTATTGGATATTCAACTTCCTGATATGAGCGGCTTGGATATTGCTCGCCGGATCAGAGAGAAGTATGTGCAACACAAGTTGCCTTCATTAGTGGCATTAACAGCTAATGTCTTAAAAGACAGAAAAGAATATTTGGATGCAGGAATGGATGATGTGCTGAGTAAACCGCTATCTATTGTCGCTCTTACGGTAATGATTAGACGATTTTGGCTCCACTCCGCCGCTATTCCTGCGATACAACAGGAAGATAAATCAATGCAGAATAATGGATCCTTACTTGATATTGAAATATTAGAACAATATATGCAATTAATTGGACCGGAGTTAATCAAGCAGAGCCTGAAACTCTTTGAGCAGATGATGCCAGGATATTTGGAAGTATTAGATTCGAATATGATTGCACGAGATCAAAATGGTATCGCACAAGAAGCACACAAAATTAAAGGGGCTGCTGGATCAGTCGGTTTACGCCATCTATATCAACTAGCACAACAGATACAGACACCCTCATTGCCCGCATGGTCAGATAATGTGCAGGATTGGATTGATGAACTAAAACTGGAATGGCACAACGATGTTCAGGCTTTACGTGAATGGCTTGTCAATGCTGAAAAAATAACCCCGACCGGAGCCGGGGTGCGCGAAGATTGCGCTAATCACCAGGGAAATTCTGATAGGCCTTGAAGGCTATTCGAAATCTTTTGTACTTGCTAGAAATAATTTTGAATAGACCATTAAATCCATCGTCATAAACAAGATAGCAAATCATCAGTCTGATTGTTATAAAAATGATTCAAATATGTGATGGAGATTGCTATTTTTTAGTTATACAGGCTAAATGAATAAGAAGATAAAAAACCAACGACGGAGAAACTATTTTACACGAGTAAAAACGGTAATTACACGCTTCACTCCATTAACTTTACTGGCTATATCTGCTGCGGCCTGTTCTTCTTGTTGAGTTACTAAGCCTAATAGAAACACCTCACTGTTCTCGGTAATAACCTTAACGTTAGAGAATTTAACTGAATCACTGGCTAAGAGCAAGGAACGTATTTGGGTGGTGATCCAAGTATCATTTGTAATTGTTGCCAGATCTATTATGTTTCCCTGCCGAATTTCATTATATATTTCATTAGTCCCTTCTACACTCATCGCAATTTCTTTAGCACGATCAGATGACGTACGGTCAGGTACTTGACCGGTGAGTAGAACTTTTTTTTGATAAACGGTGGCAATCACACGCGCCTTTTTTTTCAACTTTTTTAACTTTGGATCTTTATTTAATGCTTTAGTGATAAAAATTTCTAACTTGCCGTCATCAATTTGAGTACCAAGAGTGCGTGGATCTTTAGCCGATTTTGTGGCCACTGCCACCCCCCCCACAAAGACGGCGCTAACACAACCTTGTAACAGTAGTGCACCGCATAATGCACCCAAAAAGACCGCAATTTTCATTGTTACTCCTTCAAGTATCTTGAGAGGGAAATTGAGGGGAAAATAAAGCGTGATCAATTAAATCAGACAAACAATTTATCACCAACGTATGTATTTCATGTATATGAGCACTGTGTGAGGAAGGCACACGAATTTCTACACTTTGTTGTGAAATGAGTAGACCACATAATTTACCACCATCACAACCGGTAAGCGCAACAATTTTCATACTCCGCGTGACTGCCTCTGCCATTGCTTTCACTATATCATTGCTGTTGCATCGCGTAGAAATAACTAACAAAACATCATCTTCCCGTCCAATAGCCTTTATTTGTTTGGCGTAAACTTCTTCCGTGAGCATGCCCATGTTTCCATTTAAGGCTATTACAGGTAAGCTTGGTCGTTCTGCTTCGAAACGATTTATCATATTGCTGGCAAAGTATTGAGCATGTGTTGCCGATGCACTATCACCGCAACAGAGAATTTTATTATCATTCAGCAGTGCATTAACTAATATATTGGCTGCAATGGATATATTAGCAGGTAGCGTTTCTGCTGCTTGAATTTTAGTTTGAATACTTTCAGTAAAGGCAATTTTAATTCTCTCGTCCCACACAGTCATTCATTTCATCCATTTAGTAAATTAATTATGGGCTCGTGCTACGAGCACCCACCCGAAATACCTTAGAGCCTGTTCGAAATTTCCTATGCTCACTGATGTTTTAGACTTCTTGCTGTGAATTTCTACGTTACCGGTGCTCGCAGTCTTCATTTACTCGTATACACAGCGATTGCTGTGAGCCAGATGCCTTGACTTCACACCACGCGCGACGGTTTTGCAAGAAGTCTTTTATCAAAAAAGATTTTGAATAGTCCCTTAGTGCTCACTAATATTTGATCAAAAAGTTAGCTCAAAATGCTCATTGATTAGGTTTTTTGTAAAACCTACTGCCTGGTGTGAATTCTGTATTAAACGCATTAGGGAACCATTCTATTTGATGGCCGGTAATAGCAATAACATCAAAACGGCAAAGTGAGGTATCAAAACTAGCTCCATGCCTTGCTAGCCAAACTGCAGCAGCATGACATAACCGCCGTCGTTTAGTGTAAATGATGCTAGCAGCGGCACCACCAAAAGCGGCATCATTCCGAAAACGTACTTCAACAAACACCCAAATTCCTCCATCACGCATCACAATGTCTATTTCACCACCGCGCAAAACAACGTTGGAAGAATGAAATAGTAATCCCGCTTGTTCAAGATATCGACGCGCTAATATTTCATAACCACTGCCCTTGTTTCTTTGATTAGAATGTTTATCCATGATTTTTTGTCCCACCCAAACTCATAGACTTACTGAAAATCAACTAAGAGCCTATACCCTTCGCCTTTCAAGTTACGGCTGCGGAGGCAGCGTCACTCATCCCGGTCATTTACTATCTGTACACTCCTGGGATTCGATTGATTGCCGCCTTGTCGTAAACTCGAAATTCATTGGGTATACGCTCATCGGTCGCCCGCCCTGGCAGCCGAAGGCAACTTCAAGGGCTGTGGGTATAAATTCCACATTACACGGAGCCCACTATCTTCATGGCTCTCACCTCTTGTACGCTGCACACTCTGTTTTGGGCTTCTAGGCGGATTCACACCCCAAAATTTTTTAAAGTCCCTCTCCATTTTTTACAGGGATAAACTTGCCCTGACAGTACTGTAGCCATGGCAACTTACGGTTAATCACACAGTCACTTGTAATACTTAAATGGCCAGTCGTTCCTGGCAGTTGAAAGCTAGGAATTTGGCGTATTTCATCAAAATACTGGGCTAATACCCAAGCATCCATTCCCATAGCGTACAAACGTATCAAAGAATAATCATGGTCATATTTAGCCGCTACTTGCTTCATTAATGAAGGATTTGACCCCGCTATCAATGGAATTTCACTAAATTGCACGCCTTCCATTTCTAAACGATTATCGTAATTAATATTAGCCTGATTGCTACGTGAGCTAGCGAACAACGCAGGTTTAGCAGATGATTCATTCATAATATCAATTATAGATTTAATTAATATTATTTCTTCTGGTTTTGCCACAATATAAACGGCATCGACATAATTATTGGCGATAGTAGCAGGGATCCCTCGCTGAGCACCCTTGGATTCAGTAGTGCGAGATGATTGCAACTCTGTTGAGAGCGGCATAGCATTATTAAAAGGTTTAGTTTGGCCACGGTTTATCGCTTTTTTCAGCTCATCAACCGACCCAAATCGCTGTTGCAAAACAGATCCACCGCCTATTTTTTGCCATTCTTGGATAAAAGCTTTAGCAATACGATCACCAAAGTTTCCCCGTGGAATAATCAGTAATGGCTTTCTCATTTTTCGCTGCCACAGATGGTGTGCCGCATCACTTGCCTCATCTGTTGGTGATAAAGAAAAATAACAAATATTGGGATGACTTTCATTTTTTTCAGTTTGATTTAACGCCAATATATTCAATGTTGTCGGAATTTTTGATAATTGTGCTACCTCTGGTTTAAGTAATGGCCCGACCACTAATGTAGCCCCGTCTTGCTGCGCTTGAATCAGTAATGATGAAATAGATTGTTTTTTAGTATCATACACTTTTATAGGCGAGGAGAGCGGTGGTGTAACGCTTAATTCAGAGGCGATTATTGGTTTCTCTTCTTTGTCTAAATTGTCTAGATTCGCATGATCACTGTCTGGAATCGGTATTGACAATGATTCACTCTGGGCGGCGAAAAAACCTTGTTTAATAGCCTCACCAAAGATTTTGGTTGAACCACTCAATGGTAGTAATAGCGCAATTTTAGTTGTTGAAGCCTGAACAGAACCAACCTTCCTTTTTAATGAGGTTGGAAGCTTTTTCGCCGCTGGATGATGCGGATGAAGGGTTTGCCAGTTTTCGACCTCTATTTTTAGTCGATTTTCATATTGTTGTCTATCGTGATAGAGGCGAGTTAAATCAAGCCAGCCCTGTAACACTACCTCATCAGGATTGATTATTAAATCGTTGAGTGATTGGGGAGTAAATTTCGTCAGAGCCAACCAGGTACTATCGATATTATCTTGATGATCTGTTCTATCTTTAAGTAGCGGTTCTTGAGAAATGTAACCACGAATGAGGCGTAATTGTCTGTCTGATTTGTTATTATCTTGGTTGTTTTTCTTTTGTTGTCCGGTATCAGTAATTATTTTGTTCTGTAGCGTTGATGGGGGCGGCATTTGTGGGGCATAGCCAGTACAACCTACCAAGATAAAAACCATCCCGATAACGGTAACAAAAATTTTAGACTGACTATCAATATAAACGAAAGTGCGAACAAATTTTGAGGAAAGCATAACTGTATCCAGTAATGTTTTTTCAAGACGGCTAATATTAAAGCGATAATACGAATGAAACAATAGCGCCTTTTATAATGGCCATGCAGGATAAAATTTCTGAGAGCCCGCTCTAATTTTTTTGTGTTAAAAAATGCAAAGATGAAAAAAAATGGGAAAAAAAGCGCAGTTTACATAAGGTAAATGAGCATTTTTCACCTTTTAATCCCTAATGTACTTCTTTGTAAACTCTATGTGCGGCGCTTCGCGAGCGCACTTTAACTACAGACCCATCCCTATGCTTTCAGAGGTCCAATGAATGAGCCCGACACAGTGGTTACTGCATCAACCTTGTATGTAGTACCCACCCCTATTGGTAATCTTGATGATATAACCTATCGGGCGTTAGAAGTATTGAAAAACGTTGATGTGATTGCAGCAGAAGATACGCGCAATACAAGGCAACTTTTGAAACATTTCGCTATTAATACCCAGCGATTATCGGCGTTCCATGATCATAATGAAAAACAAAAAACGGATTATTTACTAAAAAAATTACAAGATGGTCAAAGTATAGCCTTGGTTTCTGATGCTGGTACTCCCTTAATTAATGATCCTGGTTATTATTTAGTGCGGCGTTGTCGTGAAAGCGCTATTAGAGTGATACCGCTGCCAGGAGCCTGTGCTGCTATTACCGCGCTGTCAGCGGCAGGGGTTGCATCTAATCGCTTTTGTTACGAAGGTTTTTTACCCGCCAAAAAAAAAGGACGTCAGGATACACTGCAGTCGCTGCTTGAAGAGCCTCGCACTCTAATCTTTTTCGAGGCTCCCCATCGGCTGATAGAAAGCCTACAAGATATGATCAGTGTATTTGGTGCACAACGTTATGTCGTGCTGGCGCGAGAGTTAACTAAAAAGTGGGAATCTATTTATGGTGCCCCAGTGGGCGAATTGTTAGATTGGGTGCAGCAAAATGAATATCGTCAGCGAGGTGAAATGGTCTTAATTGTTGAGGGATATCAAGCGTTGTTTGACGATGCTCTTCCTAAGGTAGCGTTGCATACTTTAGCATTATTGCGGCAAACATTGCCGTTAAAAACCGCCGCCAAGTTAACTGCTGAAATTCATAATGTGAACAAAAACAGTCTTTATCGTCATGCCCTCAATTCCAAGCAAGATCAAATAAACGGCTCCTGATAAGAGAATCATAGCATTTTACTTTGATGTGGCTATAATTGGGCTAGAGTTGACTAGACAACCGCCGCTTTTCTGCTATCCCCTCTGGGGAAGACAGTCAAAGGGGAGGAAAGTCCGGGCTCCACAGGGCAGGGTGCCAGGTAATTCCTGGGAGGCGCGAGCCTACGACAAGTGCAGCAGAGAGCAAACCGCCGATGGCTCGTGTATACCCACAGTCCTTTAAGTTGCCGCGCCAACGCCGCCGTAACTTGAAAGACGAAGGGTGTAATCGAGATCAGGTAAGGGTGAAAGGGTGCGGTAAGAGCGCACCGCGCAGCTGGTAACAGTTTGTGGCAAGGTAAACTCCACCTGGAGCAAGGCCAAATAGAGGTTCACAAAGTGCGGCTCGTACTGAACCCGGGTAGGCTGCTTGAGCCAGTGAGCGATTGCTGGCCTAGATGAATGGTTGTCCACGACAGAACCCGGCTTATCGGTCAACTCCTTAATCATTAAACCCTGTATCGCTCTGCGATACAGGGTTTTTATTAACCTATTTTTTAGATAATTTTCTTTATATACCCTTCGCCTTTGAAGTTGCCTTCGGCTGCCAAGGTGTGAGGCCGATGAGCGTGGACATACCATGAGGGCGAACACCCGCAGTCAACAACGCGGCGGCTTCAAAGGCGAAGGGTAATATTAGCTTCGCTAAGGCGCTTTTGAATGAGCGCTTAGCTCTTCTTCTGCCTTACTTAATTTTTTCCGTTTTTTGAGTATATTATCAGTATCATCCGTTTGTTCAGCAACAGCTAATTGATGTTGCCGTTCTATTACCTTTTGCTTTTTTTGAGTAATTTTCTGCTGTTGCTTGGCTACCAAGCTTGATTTATTACAGTGTGTCAACGCTACTTTAGATTGACCACTTTTTGCTACTTTAAAATGTCCAGTTTTTGCTAATTTTCCTGTTGGGTTTCTATTCCAGGCGCCTGGATAATATCAGTCGTTTTTATAGGCAACATGCCTGCTTTGCGTTTATTTTTGAGTCGATAGCTTTCTCCTTTAATATTCAATGTGGTTGAATGATGTAAAAGCCTGTCTAAAATCGCAGTTGCTAAAATGTGATCACCGAATACGTCCCCCCAATCAGTAAAACTTTTATTTGATGTGAGAATGATGCTCGCCTTTTCATAACGACGGCTCAATAACCTGAAAAATAGGCTAGCTTCTTCGCGATTCATCGGTAAATACCCGATTTCATCCAGTATTAATACCCTGGCATAGCACAGTTGCTGAAGTTGGCGTTCCAGACGGTTTTCTTGCTTTGCCTTCATTAAGGTACAGCAGAGTCTATCCAGAGGCATAAACAATACCCGATGCCCAGCTGTAGCTGCCTTGACAGCCAGCGCTATCGCCAAATGCGTTTTCCCTACCCCAGGTGGGCCTAACAAAATGACGTTTTCATGATGTTCGACAAACCTCAGCCCCGCCAGCTCGCGGATAATTTTCCTGTCTATACTTGGTTGGAAAGTAAAGTCAAATTGCTCCAAGGTTTTTATCCACGGCAAACGTGCTTGTTTTAACCGCGATTCCAAGCCTTTTTGGTGACGCCCGTTCCATTCCTGGGCTAATGCCTGCTGGAGAAATTCACGGTAGTTCAGTGCTTTCTTGGTGGCTTCTTCACATAAACTCTCCAACGCATCGCCCAGGTAATCCATTTTTAACCGTATCAACAAGTTTTCCATTTCCATCAGAGTAGCTCCTCATACACACTGAGCGAACGAGACGCTACTCGATTGACCTGTTGCCAAAGGGCTTGATGATGTTCTGGCACCTTTTGCCAGCCCTGCGTTACCTCCTGCAAGAGATGCGTCGCGAGCAGTTGCTCATCGCCGTAAATACGTAGCGTATTATCTAAACCGATACGAATATTAACCGCACGACCACACCAGAATGAAGGCACGCTATAGCGATTACCTCTGACATCGATATAGCTGTCCCATGCCACTTGTCGTAGGTCGAAGTAGCTGGTATCGAAATCAGTCGCAGGGAGTGGCATCAAGGCTATTTTTTCCTCAGCAAAACGATTTTCCGGTGTCTGCTTGAATTGACGAAGATGACGCTGGTCTGCCACTTTCGCCAGCCACATCGCTAGCAGTTGATTAACATGAGCGAAACTCTCAAACTGACGGTAGCGAGTGAAAAAATTGTGTTTAACATAGCCCACCATCCGTTCGGTTTTGCCTTTCGTTTGCGGTCGATAAGGCTTACAGGCGCGAGGGCTAAACCCATAGTGATTAGCCAGTTGCAGGAAGCCCGCATTGAACTCGATGTGGCCATTTTGTCCATGTTTGATAACAGCGGCTTTTTGGTTATCTACCAAGACATTTTTTACGCTGCCACCGAAGTAATTGAAGCTGCGAACCAGCGATTCATACGTGTGCTCAGCATCTTGCTTAGGGGCAGCAAAGACATGAAAGCGACGCGAAAAACCGAGCGTATTAACGGCAAAATTAACCGTACAGGCAGAGCCTGCCACCTCAACGATGATTTCTCCCCAATCGTGTTGAAGTTGATAACCGGGGAGGGTTTCAAAGCGTACCGTGTTTTTCGAGGCCCTGAGCGGACGTTTGGGATGTATATAACGTCGGAGCATCGCACTCCCACCCCGGTAGCCTTTTTCACGGATTTCCTCAAAAATAACCGCCGCATTCCAAACCTGTTCACTCAACCTTGAATCGATGTAGTCTTTAAAGGGCTCGAGTTTAGCAACCTGTTTTTTACCGCGTTTTGCTGTTGGCGGCGCAGGATAGCTAATGTGCCGTCTCACCGTTTTTTCTGAACACCCTATCTGATGGGCAATATCAACAATAAATGCCCCCTGTTGATGGCGTTGTTTTATCATGTAGTGGTCCTCTCTTCTTAGCATGCTTATTTCCCTCATGGCTTTGTCACCACAAAGGAAACTGCATTCTGGCTTGAGTGGACAAATTAAATTAGCAATTTACGGTCTTTTATCATTAGCGCTGACATGCTTGCATAAACGGAGTCCTGAGCATGCTCATCCACCAGGGGTTTACTGATATCAATCTCCAGCTGCCTGGCAACGGCATCCACAGAAAGAGAAGCAAATGCATAATTATTTCTGTCCAGCAGGGTCATTTGATGAGCCGGTATTAGCCTTTTCAGCCCGGTTTTTGTCATGACAAAACGGTTTGTTTTGGCATTGGGCACCGATGCACCCTGGATATCTGAGGCGAACAGTAAACTGGTTTCTGCCTCAGCATGATAAATTTCCAGTTGATAGCCCTCAGTAAATGGGATCTCTTCACGTGGAGACACCCTACCTGTGCTTTTTATTTTTTTTTCAAAAATAATCTTGCCTGCATGATTTTTGATTCTAATCTCAGCATAGGTTTTATCTCTGAAATAATCATCTGCCTCTGTTGCTTCATCGAACACATCAACACATAGCATGCTGTGTACTTTATCAATAGAAACGAGAGCAATATCGGTATCCCCCGCACGTAAAAGTGACTTTTTCCAATAGCTTCCTGGCGTTATCCCTTCCTTTATCCTTGCCCACATCTTTGCCCTGGCTTGTTCCCCAGCCCTTATTCGTTCCTCTGACTGCGGATTGCTGTCACGACCATGCAGACTCCATAAAGCCAAAAAATCAGCAATCTGTAATCCCGTCGAACCCGGGTTATACGACATTATCGTGCGAGGATCCTTCAGGTCATCGCTGTGATCCAGTCTAAGCGCATGCCCGATTTCATGAACAAGAAAAAATTTAAAATACTCTGGAGCTAGGCGAGCCTTCCGCCTGGTATTCATCCAGATTTCGTTGCTTTTAGAAGGGACAGTAGTGGAATCAACAAAACCGAGAAGGCTACTCGTTGCAGCATCGAAATTAACAAAACCGAGAAGGGTACCCGTTGAAAGATGGAAATTACCAAAGACCAGATCAGCGAGTTCATCATCCTCAACCTGGCGGAACTCCAGACCGGTTTTCTCTGCAATTTCATTAAGAACAGACTGGGTTATCTCTCGTTGTAGTGCGGTAAAGGTGGTCAAACCCGATACCGACGGCTTTTTGTTTTGCCGTATGACAACATCATGATAACGGGGGGTAAGATAGTGAAAGGTCAGTTCCTTTTCTTTATCCGCCAGTTTATCTGGCTGTAATCCAGGGATGACTTGTGCTTCTATCAGGTACTGTATGAGTTGTGTTGCTAGCTCTTCATCAACAACAGACTGCGGTATCACCTGTTTTTGCTCTGTGGACGTTGTTAAATCTACATCGGATATCCTGTTATCCGGTTCTTCCACGGTATTGATTAAATTGGTTCTATCCATGATGATGACACTCCTTTTATGACACAGCTCCCGCTATGTAACCTATTTATTATACAAAAAATGTTCACTCTCTCGTCCTGGGGTTTGGGTTAGTTTCCATGCTACCAAAAGCCGTTGTATGACCCTGCGCTGACCAAAGCACTGAAGAATTCGGATGGCGTTAGCCTGTTATCTTGCTGACAGGAAACGGCGCCTAAAGGGGGAGGAGTAAAACCAGACATGGCCTGAGCCATCTTATCTGTTGTGTCACCCTGTGTTGGCTGAGGTGAAAACAGACATTTTTCCAGACCTCTCGGTGTCATGATAAAGGTCGTGGTTTTTGCAGCTACGGCAACATCAACCTTGACACCAGAAGAGAAAATTTTTAAGCATTCTTCTGCCTGCGCATGATATATCTCCAGTTTATCGCCCTCAGAAAACAAAACCCGGGTACGTAACATGCCGGTATCACTGCCTTTGATCTCTTTTTTAAAAAACACCCGGCCTTTTTTATTGATCACTTTAATGCTTGCGTAAACGGAGTCCTGAGCATGCTCATCCACCAGGGGTTTACTGATATCAATCTCCAGCTGCCTGGCAACGGCATCCACAGAAAGGGAAGCAAATGCATAATTATTCCTGTCCAGCAGGGTCACCTGATGAGCCGGTATTAGCCTTTTCAGCCCGGTTTTTGTCATGACGAAACGGTTTGTTTTGGCATTGGGCACTGATCCATCCAGGACACCTGAGGTTGGCATTAAACCGGTTTCTGCCTCAGCATGATAAATTTCCAGTTGATAGCCTTCAGTAAATGGGATATCTTCACGTGAAGACACCATCTCTGTGCCTTTTATTTCTTTTTCAAAAATAACCTTGCCTTCATTATTCCTGATCCTGATCTCCGCATAGGTTTTATCCTTGAAATAATCATGGATCCCTGTTGCTCCACCGTATACATCAACGTATAGCATGCTGTGTATTTCATCAATAGCAACGTAAGCAATATCGGTAAACCTCGCACTCAAAAATAACTTTGCCCAATAGTTGTCCCAATAGCCTCCTGGCATTATTTCTTCCCTTATCCTTACCCACATCTTTGCCCTGGCCTGTTCCCCTGCCCTTATTCGTTCCTCTGATTGCGGATTGCTGTCGCGACCATGCAGACTCCATAAAGCCAAAAAATCAGCAACCTGTAACCCTCTCGGGCTCCGGTTATACGACATTACCGTGCCAGGATTCAGGCTAAGGCTGTGATTCAACCCAAGCGCATGCCCCATTTCATGAACAAGAATATATTTAAACATCTCTGGAGCTCGGAGGGACTCCGGCCTGGCATTCACCCAGATTTCGCTGCTTTCATAAGGGACAGTGGTTAAATTAACAAAACCGCCAAGGCTATTCGTTGGAGCATGGAAATTACCAAAGACCAGATCAGCGGGTTCATCACCTTCAACTTGGCGGAACTCCAGACCGGTTTTCTCTGCAATTTCATCAAGAACAGACTGGGTTATCTCGCGTTGTAGCACGTTAAAGGTGGTCAATCCCGTATGGAATATCGGTTTTTTGATTTGCTGTACGACATCATGATAACGAGGTGCGAGATAGCGAAAGGTCAGTTCCTCTTCTTTATCCGCCAGTTTATCCGGCTGTAATCCAGCGATGACTTGTGCTGCTATCATTTTATGTATGAGTTGTGTTGCCAGTTCTTCATCAAGCACAGACTGCGGTATCGCCTGTTTTTGCTCTGTGGACGTTGTTAAACCTACATCGGATATCCTGTTACCCGGTTCTTCCATAGTATTCATTGAATTAGTTCTATTCATGATTAATTCCATTTCTATCATGTACTGTATGAGTTGTATTGCTAGCTCTTCATCAGCAACAGACTGCCGTATCGCCAGCTTTTGCTCTGTAGATGTTGTTAAACCTACATCGGATATCGTGTTATCCGGCTCTTCCATAGTATTCATTACATTAGTTCTATCCACGATGATGACACTCCTTTTATGACACAGCTCCCGCTATATCTGCTTGATCACTTTCTACATCGACGATCACCGCCGCTCCAACTACGACAGTAAGCAAACTCATCAAAACTGGTTTTTGTACTGAGATGAGTCTAGTTCTTATTTGGCATCAAATAAAAAGACTAGCAGAAGGAGAGCCAGCTGCATTCACTATGCGTAAAATCAGCGATCACTGTTGGGTGGAAATGAAAACACAGGATAATATTGACGTACAATGGCACAAATAACAGGTCGAAATGAATGGGTAACTTATTGATAAATAATGACTGAAAAGTTGTGTTTTGTCGTGCTTTGTTGCCTATTATATAAGCAAGAATATTTTATTTATTTGTTTTTAATGGATTATTTTTCCTTACTGTAACTATACTCTATATAGTGAAGAAGCAATTAGATGGGAATCTAAAATAAAGTGTTGGTATGGTGGAGAGCGTCATCAAAGGTAGTTGAAACGATATGTTATAGAGAATCTTTAATCCGGTTATTCTCTACCAGATTTTATAGCGAGTAATGAGGTTTTTAATGGAAAAGAAATTAGTGGTTATTACTGGTGCAAGCTCTGGATTCGGTGCTGAAATTGCTAAACAATTAAGCGAATTAGAATACCCTCTTTTACTTCTCGCTCGTCGCATTGAACGTCTTAAGGCGCTGGAGTTGCCACAAACGCTTTGTCGCCAAGTAGACATAACGGATCCTGGTAGTTTTGAACAAGCTATTAAAGACGCAGAGTCTCAATTTGGTGATGTGGATTGTTTGGTTAACAACGCAGGTGTCATGTTGCTTGGAAATATAGAGCAACAAAACCCGGAAGAATGGAAAAATATGTTTTCAACCAATGTATTGGGATTATTACATGGGATGCAACTCGTTCTGAAAAAAATGAAAAAGAATCAATCAGGGACAATAATCAACATCAGCTCTCTTGCGGGGAGGAAAACATTTGAACATCATGCTGCTTATTCTGGTACTAAATTTGCGGTACATGGTATCAGTGAAACCGTACGCTGGGAGGTGGCACCTTACAATGTAAGGGTGATAACTGTTTCACCAGGTGCGGCGGAAACAGAGTTGCTAGAGCATACATCTCAACAGGATATTAAACAGGGTTATGCTGAGTGGAAATCGAGCATTGGCGGTGTAATTTCAGCCCAGGATGTAGCAAAAGCTGTCGTTTTTTGTTACCAATTGCCCCAAGGTGTCTGTATTCGTGAAATTGCTATTGCTCCTACTAAGCAACAAAATTAAGAACCCACGATGAAAAAATTTATTTTACTGTAGGATACAAGGTAAAAAAGATGATTCTGTTACTCAGGTGAATTTCAGTGGAGAAGAATGTCAAGCAAGCCAATTCATTCATAAAAAACAGTCAAAATATAAAAAAGTTTAAAATAATCAGTGTTGAACAGGCCTATTCGTATTGGATAAAAAATGATGGATTACTCGTTGATATCCGTGATTCACGAAGTTATATCTCAAACCACATACCTAGGGCAATCCATCTAACGAATGACAATTTGTCAAGTTTTCTCCAACAGACAGACTTTACCGAGCTGTTGATGGTGATGTGCTACCATGGCAATAGCAGTAAGAAAGTAGCTCAATATTTATTGGAGCAAGGTTTTACTGAAACCTATAGCATTGAAGGTGGTTTTGATGCTTGGAGTAAAAGGTATTTAAAGAATATTACTATCGATAACGGCTAGCGCCTTATCTTCTGAAGTCAAACACAAAGAACATTAATATCGTGTATAACCACTTATCTGGGTGATTTTTTGGTTTGTCTGTTGATTTTTGTTTACACTAAATGAAAGTGAGCTGACATTAACGAACTGTTTTGAACATCTGGAGGAAGATAACGTGGAAAGCAAAGACTTGATCGTGATAGGTGGGGGCATCAACGGAGCAGGTATCGCTGCTGACGCTGCTGGGCGGGGTCTGTCAGTACTGTTACTTGAAGCGCAAGACTTAGCTTGTGCTACCTCTTCTGCTAGTTCTAAACTTATTCATGGTGGTTTACGTTATTTAGAACATTATGAATTTCGTCTAGTCAGTGAAGCACTAGCGGAACGTGAAATATTATTGAAATTAGCACCTCATATCGTTTCTCCAATGCGTTTTCGTTTACCACATCAAGCCCATCTACGTCCAGCCTGGATGATACGTGCTGGTCTATTCCTCTATGATCATTTAGGTAAACGTTCTAGCTTACCGGCCAGTAAGAGTCTGCGGTTTGGCTCAGAATCAGTACTGAAACCAGAACTGGTACGCGGATTCGAATATTCCGACTGTTGGGTTGATGATGCGCGCTTAGTGGTACTTAATGCTCAAACAGTAGTAAAACATCATGGAGAAGTCCGTACTCAGACGAGAGTCACCTGTGCACGGCGTGAACAAGGTCTGTGGAAAGTCGAAGCCATGGACGAAAAAAGTGGTAAAAGTCGTACCTGGTATGCTAAAGGCCTTGTTAATGCGACCGGTCCTTGGATAAAACAATTTTTTGATGATGCTCTAGCGTTAAAATCGCCTTATGGTATTCGACTGATTAAAGGTAGTCACATTGTGCTGCCACGTGTTCATGAGCAATCCGAAGCTTATATTCTGCAAAACGAAGACAATAGAATAGTCTTTGTTATTCCGTGGTTGGATAAATACTCAATCATCGGTACTACGGATGTGGAGTATCATGGAGATGCTAAAGAAGTCGCGATTGATGATCATGAAATCGACTATTTATTAAATGTCTATAACCATCATTTTATCAAACAATTGGGACGTGCTGATATCGTCTGGACTTATTCTGGTGTTCGTCCCTTATGTGACGATGAATCTGATTCACCTCAAGCTATTACACGTGATTATACTCTGGATATTGCTGATGAAGGAGGATGTCTCCCACTGCTATCAGTATTTGGTGGTAAGCTGACGACTTATCGTAAATTGGCAGAACATTCATTGGAAAAACTGCGCCGCTATTACCCTAAAATGGGTTCAGCCTGGACTAAGTATGCTGAATTACCAGGGGGTAATATTGAAGGCGATCGAAAGAGTTATGCTATGAAATTACATTCTCGTTTCAATTGGTTACCAGAAACATTAGCATATCGTTATACCAGTACCTATGGTAGTCATAGTGAATTGATCTTAAACAATGCGTATAGCCTTGCTGATTTAGGCGAACATTTTGGTCATGATCTGTATGAAGCTGAGCTATGTTATTTAATAGAAAAAGAATGGGTGGTTAAACTTGACGATGTGATTTGGCGCCGTACTAAATTGGGTATGTATCTTGATGATATGCAAAAACAACGGATTAGTACGTGGTTAAGCAATAAAGCACAAGAGACTTCCGAATAACTCTAATGGAAAAAGTCGTTATTTTTGCTCTGGTGAGGGTTGTTTTTTTTGCCATATTAAAAATTCAAAAATGCCAAATATAAAAATTTTAGCCTGTTGCCATTTGCTAATGGGCTGATCTTTTGGCTGTGTTGATTTAAGCAGTGCCAATTGTAATCCATGCACTAAGACCATCAATATCATAGCTACATTGATAAAATACTGTAAAGGTTTAGGAAGTGGGTGAAAAAGGTTAAGCAGTAAGAAACTCCATATGCCTAGCATGCATAATCGACCAAGATTAAGCCACATTTTATTTACTCCTGTTTTAAGTGCGACGAATATACAATCTGTAAACAATCTGCCCAGCGGTTTTTTCCCGATGTAGCTGCCAGTGGCTAGGGAAAGCTACCCTTGTGTCTTTTACTGCAGTTTCAACATAAATCCATGCTTCATCGGCTAACCAGTTTCTTTTTTCAAGTAAATGAATTGTTTTTGTTAGCAATTCCTGCTGAAAGGGCGGATCTAAAAATATCACATCGTAAGGTTGGCCTGTTTGCGCTAACCAGTTCAAAGTGTTGGTATTGATCACACATCCATCTTCTGCTTTTAATAGAGCCAAATTATTTATTAATTGTTGTGCAACATTATTTTCTAATTCTAACAAAGTAGCTGACTTTGCATAACGCGACAAAGCTTCTAACCCTAAGGCTCCACTGCCGGCAAAACAGTCTAGACAGCGGGCATTTTGGATCATCGGATCCAACCAATTAAAGAGTGTTTCTCGCACTCGATCAGGTGTGGGGCGTAAACCGGGGCTAGTGAGCACGGGAAGTTTACGACCCCGCCATTGACCACCAATAATACGAACTTGCCCGAGCGTATGATGTTGAGATTTTTTTATCATTCTAGCGTTAATATTACAAAGTAGATTTTGTAAAGAATCCATTTTAGCTATGGATGAGGTGTGGAGAGAAGATTTAAATTAAGCCAATTTATAATTTATCCGATGTGCCGTAAAACTTCAGTCTTCAATCCGGGTAATAGGGCAGGATATGTTAAAATGCGGCTCAGTTGAGCCGCTTTTATGAAGCAGGAACGCATTGAAGGCGCGTTAGATCTTGATCTGAGTTTCGTTAAAGAAGACTTCGAATAGGCTCCTAGAAATTCTCGTCATTTATACCCTTCGCCTTTGAAGTTGCCTTCGGCTGCCAGGGCGGGCGAGCGATGAGCGTGGACATACCATGAGGGCGAACACCCGCAGCCAACACGGCTTCAAAGACGAAGGGTATATGACCGAAGGAATGTTAACAATGAAAACAGTCATCAGGCTCTAGTTGCTTTAACACGGAAAATGTTAGACTGCCAGGCTATAACCTTAATTTAGCTAAATTATCATTTGATCGCTGGGAGTGTAGTTGTAAATGGCAAAAGAAAAAAAACGGGGGCTTCTTTCTTGGTTCAGCTTTGGAAATCAGCATCAGAGCAAAGAGCAAACAACCGAACCATCTCAAAAGATTGGCGCCGGTGATAAAAAATCGACCATATCTACTCAAGATGATGAAAAAACTAACAGCCCCATTGTAGCCGATCATGAAAAATTAGCTGAATCTCATACTGAATCCGCTGTAGTAACAAGGTTAAACGAAACCCTTGAACAAAAAGCTAAACCAATAGTTGAAAATAGCAACGTACAAAAACAGCCAAATAAAGAGAATTTTTTTACCCGTCTAAAAAAAAGTTTATTGAAAACAAAACAAAACATTGGTTTCGGTCTGCTGAACTTGTTCCGTGGTAAGAAAATTGATGATGATTTTTTTGAGCAATTGGAAGAAAAGCTGCTCATTGCTGATATTGGCGTAGAAACAACCCATAAAATTATCAAGTCTTTGACTGAGCATGCTAATCGTAAACAACTCAAAGATGCTGAAGTGTTATACGAAAAATTAAAAGAAACCATGGCTGAAATTTTAGCTAAAGTTGATAAACCGCTAGAGACTAATGGCAAAAATCCATGTGTTATCTTAATGGTTGGTGTTAACGGGGTGGGTAAAACGACCACGATCGGTAAATTGGCCTATCAGTTTCAAGCACAAGGTAAATCCGTCATGCTAGCTGCGGGTGACACTTTTCGTGCCGCTGCCGTTGAACAATTACAAGTATGGGGCGAACGTAACAATATTCCGGTCATTGCTCAACACACTGGCGCCGATTCTGCTTCGGTCATTTTCGATGCATTTCAAGCGGCTAAAGCACGTAACATTGATGTGCTGCTGGCTGATACGGCGGGACGTTTACAAAATAAAACTGATCTGATGATTGAGCTACAAAAGATAGTCCGGGTAATGAAAAAAATAGATGAGAAAGCGCCCCATGAAATTATGCTAACACTGGATGCAAGCACCGGACAAAATGCGGTTAATCAAGCAAAATTATTTCATGAAGCGGTTGGGCTGACTGGGATTAACTTGACTAAACTTGATGGGAGCGCTAAAGGTGGAGTGATTTTTGCCATCGCCGATCAGTTCGGTATACCCATTCGTTACATTGGTGTGGGGGAAGCTATTGAAGATCTACGGCTATTCAAGGCTGATGATTTTATTGAGGCTCTTTTTGCCCGAGAGGATTAATAGCCATGATTCGTTTTGAACAAGTTAGTAAAGCTTACCTTGGCGGAAAACAGGCACTGCAAGGAATCGATTTTCATCTACCCCGAGCACAAATGGCATTTTTGACCGGCCATTCTGGTGCAGGTAAAAGCACTTTACTGAAACTCATTTGCGGGATAGAAAGACCCAGTGCTGGTCATATTTGGTTTGATGGTCATGATATTAGCCGCCTGGAAAACCGCGAAATCCCTTTTCTTCGTCGTCAGATTGGCATGATTTTTCAGGATCACCATTTATTGCTAGATCGAACAGTATATGACAATGTAGCCATGCCTCTCATTATCGTTGGTGCCAGCACTGAGGACATCCGGCGCCGGGTGTCAGCAGCTTTAGATAAAGTAGGTTTGCTAGATAAAGCCAAAAATTTTCCTCTCCAGATTTCTGGTGGTGAACAACAGCGAGTGGGTATTGCGCGTGCTGTAGTTAATAAACCAGCGGTATTATTGGCTGATGAGCCGACAGGTAATTTAGATGAAACTTTGTCGCAAGAGATTTTGCGACTATTCGAAGAATTTAACCGTGTAGGAGTCACTGTATTAGTAGCTACTCATGATACTTCACTGATCATCAAACAACGATATCAGGTTCTGACATTAAGCCAAGGCAGAATGTCGGGAGTACATCATGGCAAGTAAATCGAAAAAAACTAAAATCCTACAAGGCGGTTGGTCTGTACAGTGGCGATATGCTTGGAAAAATGTATTAACGGATATGTTGCGCCAACCACTAGCAACCCTGTTAACAGTGACGGTGATCACTATTTCACTTACGTTACCGAGTGTGTGTTATATCGTCTGGAAAAATATCAATCAAGCCGCTACTCAGTGGTATCCGATACCGCAACTTACTCTCTATTTAGATCAAACGCTAGATGATAATGCGACTGAAAAAGTAGTTAGGTTATTAAAATCCATCCCTGAAATTGAAAAAGTTAATTATTTATCACGAGAAGAGGCGGTAAATGAGTTTCGCCATTGGTCTGGTTTTGGCGGCGCACTAGACATGTTGGAAGAAAATCCATTACCTGCTGTGGCGATAATTACACCAAAATCTAATTTTCAACATTTAGAAATGTTGAATACCCTAGGTGAAAAAATCAATAAAATAGCAGGAGTGGCGGAAGTTCGTATGGATGACAGTTGGTTCGCTCGTCTCAGTGCGCTAACTAAACTCATAGGCCAAATAGTCACGATAATTGGTTTATTGATGGTGGTAGCTGTATTTTTAGTGATTGGTAACAATGTTCGCTTAAGTATTTTTAGCCGTCGAGACACAATTAATGTCATGAAATTAATGGGGGCTACTGATGGATTTATCCTGCGCCCTTTTCTCAATGAGGGAGTTGTACTAGGATCCGCTGGCGCCTTATTATCATTGATTCTGTCTGAAACTCTCGTTTTTCAGTTAGGCGGGGTAGTTATGCAGGCCGCGAGTGTCTTTGGAACAAACTTTAATTTACAAGGCCTGAGTTGGGATGAAAATCTTTTATTTCTGCTTGTTGCTAGTATGATTGGTTGGTTGGCAGCATGGTTGGCTACGATTGAGCATTTACGCAAATTTACACCACAATGAATCATGGAATACGCTATTTACAGTAGCTTCTCTTACTTCTAGTATTCGATGATGAAAAAATATATCGGCAAAAATAGAAAATAGAGTTAGTTATCCCTTCTAGTCAGGCTTATACCGATAAAATAAATAGAAAACATTTTTTAAAGCCCTCTGCGAAATTTTCTTTAGTGAATTTTGGCGATCTCTAATAGGTAGCTAAGCTACATCGATTTCCTTAATTTTCGATATTTGGGTTAATATTGTTCAACGCTTGAATTTGATTTTAAGCATGCTAATATGACCGACAGTGTAAAAGCTTAATATACACGTGAAATGTGCACATGTTATTGCTATGAGGGGTTCAAATGAGCAAAGAAATACGAACTTTAGCCTTAATACCACAAGGTGGTCTGGACGCTTATATTAGGACAAGTAATACTTATCCGATGCTGACGGCAGAAGAGGAACAGGAATTAGCAGAACGGTTGCATTATCACGGTGATCTAAGTGCTGCTAAGAAATTGATATTATCTCATTTGCGCTTTGTTACGCACGTTGCTCGTAATTATTCTGGCTATGGTTTACCGCAAGCTGATTTAATTCAAGAAGGTAATATTGGTTTAATGAAAGCGGTGCGCCGTTTTAACCCCGCCATTGGCGTACGTCTTGTGTCTTTTGCAGTGCATTGGATCAAAGCGGAAATTCATGAATATGTTCTACGCAATTGGCGAATCGTAAAGGTCGCGACGACTAAAGCTCAACGAAAATTATTTTTCAATTTACGTAAATCTAAGCAACGCTTAGGCTGGTTTAATCAGGATGAAGTAGAAATGGTTGCCAAAGAGTTAGGCGTGTCGAAAAAAGACGTTCATGAAATGGAATCACGTATGTCCGCACAGGATATGACGTTTGATCTTTCACCGGATGATGATACGCGTGATGGTCAATTAGTGGCTCCTGTTCTATATTTACAAGATAGAAACTCTGATTTTGCTGGTGATATTGAAGAGGCTAATTGGGATAATCATGCCGTTGACAAATTGTCATACGCGTTAGAAAAGTTAGATGAACGTAGTCAGCACATCATCCGGGCGCGTTGGCTAAATGATGATAACAAAGCGACTTTGCAAGAGCTTGCTAGTAAGTATGGTGTATCTGCTGAACGTGTCAGGCAGTTAGAAAAAAATGCCATGAAAAAATTGCGGTTAGCAATAGAAGCTTGAACGAATAATAAAACGAAAATTTAAATCAAGGAAGGGGCGGATCTATATTAACTACCCCATCATGCTTTTAAAGCATCATGATATTTTTAGATGTCAATATCGATCATTTTTTATAGATATCGAAATAAAAAAATTAGTTATTTAAAATCCCAGACGCTCCGTGCGTATGCTTAAATTTCAATGAGTCACTCAATTTATTAAAAAAATTTTATCGTTGGAATATTGGTTAGGATCCACTTCTGATTAATAATTTTCCGATCACACTGCTGTGTCGAAGATTTTATCGACAATTCTCCCCGAACTAATAGAGTAACGATAAGCTTTTTAAGAGTCTGTTCGAAGTCTCTTATGCTCGTTAATGCTTTGTCAAGAAAGGGCTCAAAATGCCCATTTACTTACTTGTTTTTTTATAAAAAGACAACTGTACCTCTTCGCCTATTTTCTCCTCATCTTATCTTCACTAAAAAGATATCGAATAGTCTTAAGACGGCTGACTAAAATTTTTTACAATGATATCGATGAAAAATTACTTGAAACTTTCATCGAGAGTGAATCGATTCCATCCATGAAAAATTATAACAAGCGACTTTTATTATAAATTTAATATATAAAATTCTAACATTAGATTGACCTATATTATAAATTAAATATGTAAAATATACATGGTTGAGATTTTATGATTGACAAATCAGAGTATTTATTAATAATAGAAAATATTATTTTTACTTATTTTAATGTCTTAGAGTCTATTCAAATTCTTCTTTAGCGAGATTGGATATAAGAGATGAGAAGTAGTAAAGCCATTTTTTAAAGACGAGTTAAATATATTTATATTTTATGATTTTTTATTTTTGTATGTTTTACAGTAATTAATAATTAATTTTAATAAATAAGCTTAATTATATATTCATTTATTTTATATATTAAGCTAAATATAATAATATATTTTTATGTTTATAATTATATTAGATATTATTTTTTAGAATTAAATATTATTTAACTATGTGATTTTATTTGATTTTTATTATAAATATGAATAATAATTATTGTTAAATTTATTATATATCGATAATTATACTATTTTAAAATGTAATTTATTGATTTTTTTAATATTAGGGAGTGAATTATGTATATCGATACTGTATCTGTAGTCACCGAGAGCAAGCTCATTGATATCAATGGTAAAGATATCATAGATTATGGCTCCGATATTTCTGTGGATTGCTGCATGAATAAAATCCATTTTCACGGTAAAAAATTAACCATCAATATAAATGAAAAACAAAAAAGACTGGTGATGTGTCTTTTTAATGATGTTAACAGAAAGCAAGACATTATTAAGGTAGTATGGTACGAAAATCATAAAGGTATATCAGATAACAATTATCATCAATTAATCCATAAGTTCAGAATATTATTAAATGAATTCGGCATCCCTAGTGGTATTATAAAAACTATCAATAGATATGGGTTACGGTTAGATACTAGCTTATTACGCTCTTCTATGAATAATAAATGTGATGGCCGTTTTAATGGATATCATCAATCAAATAATTAATATACAACCGAGTATTTTCATTATCTCGAACGTATATTAATTTATTAATAATTAAGAGGGGCAATGCTTTTTTAACTACGCATTGCTTCCTTTCCCTAGAGTAATTATAAAAAGTGATTCTAGGTATTTTTATATTGCACTTTATTAACGAGTTAACATATATTTATTCTAATAAGCTATTATGTGAAGAGTTTTCAAGAAAATTTAAAAATACGAATATAAAAGAGTATTATAAATACAGAAAGTAAAAATTTAGATAAAAATAAATACTATCAATTTTTTTAAACGTACTTGGTATACATAGTTATATCGTATTAAAGTTACCAAATAACGTATTAAAGGTAATACCGACTAAAAATAGAAGTTTCGACTACTATTGTTTTAGATGAATAAGAAAGTCTAAGTGGTGATAAATAAAATTTTTCCACTGGAATATAATTTGACTAAATAAATTGTGCTGCGATTATGTCAGTTAAATGGTAATGCAGGCTCAGGAGCAGATCGATGTTTTAGTTATTACTTCTCCTACTGATATTATGTGTGATTTATAACACATTATCGAAGAATTCGATATAAGACGCGCATAAGTTTTAGTAGAAGCTATAATCGTTGAAGTTTATGATAGTGAGAGTCTTAATTTAGGTATCAGGTGGTTAAATTCATTAAATGGATGGACAAGTTTTATAGCGACAGCAGTCCAAAAATAATAATATCATATCTAATAGCACTACATATTTTTAACGGATTAGCTACAGTATTTTATTGTGGTAATTAGCATGGCTTATTTATGGTTCTTGCAATTAATGCCAAGTAACATCATAGCAACTCCAAGCGTTGTCACGCTGGATAAGAATTTAATGAAAGTAGTCTGTGTTAACATCAACTCAAATAGCATCTACTGATAAAGCATACGATGCTATCTCTCGTAATCTGTTGGTGTCATGCTAAAAATCAAACCTGAAATAAATATAGCTCGTTATACTAAAACTTTTTTTATATTGCATGTTAATGGAGGCGATCATATGGTGAGTCAGTACTGGTACTGGCGTGGAGAAAATTTTAATCATGAAGATCTCTCTTTACTTAGAGTGAAAATGTCTAAAAAATAGACAATTTTGAGCTAGGTTTTGCTTTAAAAGATTATGTTAAAAAATGATGAGATATGCTCGTTCATATAGTTTTACTCTATTGGAGATGTTACTAGTAATAGCTATTTTTTCAATGATAAATATAGCGACTTATCAAATATTGCGAACTATATTCAAAAATAAAAAAGTATTTTAACAAAAATATAAAAAATTAGTTATTATCTAGCATGTCATCAATTTTTTAGAACAGGATATTAGTTATGCAACAATGATACCTTACAGTTCAGATAATTTATTGTAACAGACTCATTTTTTGGTAGGAAAGATAAACTTATTAAGTTGCTAAACTATCCTGGTAATTAAAAGCCGATTTCATGAAACAGTTAGGTATTGTTTTATTGATAGTTTTATTAATTTTCACTTATTATTTCTATTTTGTTAGTCATCTTCTATGGAATATATAATATAGTATGATAACTGTAATTTAAAAGGAAAAATTATGATTGAATGGAATTCTTATCTGTGTTTTATTTTTTTATCTATTTTTGGATTATGTATTGGTAACTTTTTAAATGTTATAATACACCGAGTTCCTATTATTTTAGGTGATCAATGGAATGAAAAAAACGATGATGTAAAAAAAGAAAAATATAACCTATTTATTCCCGGATCATCATGTCCTCACTGCCATGAAAAAATATTACTCATATATAATATACCTATTTTAGGATGGTTATATTTAAAGGGAAAGAGTCGATGCTGTAATAATAATATTAATTTACGTTATCCTACAGTAGAGACGCTGACAGCCATAATTACA
The DNA here is from genome assembly GCF_964020115.1 of Candidatus Regiella endosymbiont of Tuberolachnus salignus. Lineage (NCBI taxonomy): Bacteria > Pseudomonadati > Pseudomonadota > Gammaproteobacteria > Enterobacterales > Enterobacteriaceae > Candidatus Regiella > Candidatus Regiella endosymbiont of Tuberolachnus salignus. The sequence goes on along the minus strand of NZ_OZ026542.1, from coordinate 1,566,130 downwards.
GTTTTTATTATGATTGAACATGGCAGTATATGGCTAAACATCGCCGCATTAATTTTAGCTTGGTCATTAATTGTACTGGCATTTATTGATTTAGATAAAAAAATTTTACCTGATTGCATCACATTACCTCTGCTTTGGTGTGGTCTGTTAATAAATGTAAAGAGTATGTTTACACCTTTGCCTTCAGCTGTAATAGGAGCAGTCGTTGGATATCTATTTTTTTGGTTAGCTTATTGGTTAATAAAAGCACTAACAGGAAAAAAAGGTATGGGATATGGTGATTTTAAATTAATGGCTGCGCTTGGAGCATGGTTTGGTTGGGAGATTATTCCATTTTTAACATTTATCTCTTCTTTTTTAGGTATCATTGGATATATTTCATTAAGGTTTTTTAGAAAAAAAACAAGTAAATCAATTGCATTTGGTCCCTGTTTGGCTATGTCTGGAATAATATCTATATTTTTTCATAAAAATTTCAATTATTTTTTATACTGATTTATGTTTTATATAGAATAGTTTACCTGATTTCAAGAAATAATTTAAGAAATAAGCCACTTTTCCATTGTTAAATTTTTATAAAAAATAAACTTATTATTTAAGTTTGTTTTTTATTTTTATTAAACGTTTTTTTATTTATTTTATTTTTTAATTTTATAAATTTTAGTTATATTTTTACTGATTATTCCTTTAGTTTTTAAGTAAATTATTGTATTTTCTTATTGATTAAATAAGTTACTGTTATTGTGTTTTTATTTCCCAATTGTAAACGCATATTAAACAATGTTGTATAAAAATAATACAGGATGGTTCATATGATTGATTTTATTGATATTAATTTTCATAATAATCAGTTGGCCGTTTCTATTTTTAGAAAAAAAATGAGCTCAATTAGTATAGAAAGATACATGTATTCTATGCTGTCATTTATGGACAAAAACTAATGGATAAAATATTTATTGGAGAAGTTTCTTTTTGTCAGAAAATTCGTACGATTGAACAAGATGGCAGAGAAATAAAACTGAGAAATAAAGAATCAGAAATGCTTAAGCTGCTTTGTGAAAACTATCCAGAACCCGTTTCGCGCAGAAAAATAGAACAATCTATCTGGGCTGGAAGTTACGTTACTGAAAATACATTAACACAAACAATTAGTAATTTACGTAATGCTATCGATGATAAAAAACACGAGCTTATTCTTACTATTCCGAAAAAAGGTTACTGTCTAGCAGTAGAGCCAAAAATGATCAATTTTGATTCGATAAAAATATCAGAAAAGCCTACAAGTATAGTTAAAAAATCAACAGAAAAATTAAATGCTAAAGGGTTCTCTTTTTTTACATGGCTGATCGGTATTGGAATTTTTTTGTTTGTATTTTATTTTACATACCTATTTTTTTTAATAGAAATCAGATTAATATTTTTTCTCTGCAATCGCAAAATCTACCTATTTTGATTAATTTAGATCAGCATAGAGATGCTGATTTTTTACGCATTTATAGAAAGCCACCTTATCTATTATTAAAAAAAAATAGTGATAATAGTTATTTAGTTTGTGAACCTTACAAAGGTGGATTGACATGTCTAAAAAAATGATTGTTTTTTATTTGACAGCTATCGGTTCAGGATACTTATTAGGTGCATTTTTAGGCATTATTTATGCGTACTACAATCCAATGCATCAATTGAATGGTTACTGGAAAAATAATTATTTTTTTTCGACAAAAAATGACCAATATCATATTAATTCTCGTGTTAGTATCATTGGGCGCGTCATTAAGTTTTCGTCTGAAGTGTACGATCAAGCAGCAGTGTTGAAATTTAATAGAGATTCAACATTGAGTCTTGTTGATACTAAAAACAATATATTTAAAGAGGAAGTGACCTCTAGTACAACCGCCAATATGGAAGATGAAGCACTTAACTTATTATTTAATAATACATTATTTGTTAGTCGTCCTACCTTCTATTTATTGGATAATAAAACAATATTATTTGAGCAATCTCAAGGGAATATCTATTCCAGTGCAAGGTTGTTGAAACGGAGTGATAGAAATTATAATAATTGATACTTTCATATATTGCCTTAGATCAAAATTTCGGATTGGCTAAAGATGGATTATGTTTGTTAATTAATCGATAAATCATTATTTGTTTGCTTTATGAGCAAAAGAACAAGTAAGATCATTTTTTTGTTGCATAGCTCGCTCGTACTGCTAGAATGCCGTTCAATTGAAGCCGGCATAGCTCAGTTGGTAGAGCAACTGACTTGTAATCAGTAGGTCCCGAGTTCGACTCTTGGTGCCGGCACCATAAAAAATTATAAGTTTAGGTGGGGTTCCCGAGCGGCCAAAGGGAGCAGACTGTAAATCTGCCGTCATCGACTTCGAAGGTTCGAATCCTTCCCCCACCACCACGTTCAGTTTTGAAGGTCTACCTAACCTGGCAGCGTATTTTTTGTTGAATCCCAGAGCGGGTAGTTTTGAATTGAACGGTGTGAGGAAACAACGTTGCTTGCAACGAATCAAAAGGGTATATCTTGACGAACACTATAAGCGTCAGTTTATGTTGTTAAAATCGGCTAAAAACCTTGTATAGTCATGCTAAGTTGATGTGGGAAACAGCAAAAATTTCGACAAATAAATATAGTACTAAATAGCAGGGATTAAGTAGTGCGGGCATCGTATAATGGCTATTACCTCAGCCTTCCAAGCTGATGATGTGGGTTCGATTCCCACTGCCCGCTCCAGAATTATCGAGTATTATTTGACTCGGCATGTTATAAAAGGGCATCATTTGATGCCCTTTTATAACATTGTGAAATCACAACTTGTCCATTTGTATATTGTTTTTTCAATGTGGAGCGTATTTAAGAGTCTATTCAAAATCTTCTAAAGAAATACTGTAGTCGGGTCTGTAAAACAAAGAAAAAACCCGATTGTGAAAGCAGTTATTGATAGCTTTTTTACCCTTAATTTTAAAAAGCGCTTGGTTTATTACCTTACTCATAGTTGACAGGTTGATTTAATGAGTGTGAACACAGAAGCTCAATGTAGCCGTAGTGGGATGGAAACTATTAAATGGCTATCCGTTGCTATATTACTGGTTGCTGCTATTGTTGGTAATTATTATTATCGTGACGTTTCTCTTCCGTTGCGTGCCTTGGCTGTAGTAATTATCATTGCTCTTGCTGGCGCGTTAGCTTTAATTACAGTGAAAGGTAGAGCGAGTGTTGCATTTGCTCGTGAAGCACGTACTGAAATGCGTAAGGTAATTTGGCCAACGCGTCAGGAAGCACTGCAAACTACGTTAATCGTTGCAGTGGTCACTGCCGTGATGTCACTTATCCTTTGGGGGCTTGATGGTATTCTTATCCGCTTAGTCTCATTTATTACTGGCTTGAGGTTTTAATAAGATGTCTGAAGCACCCAAAAAACGTTGGTACGTCGTTCAGGCGTTTTCCGGTTTTGAAGGTCGTGTAGCTCGATCGTTACGTGATTATATCAAGTTGAATAAAATTGAAGATCAATTTGGCGAAATCATGGTTCCGACGGAAGAAGTGCACGAAATGCGCGCTGGTCAACGTCGTAAAAGCGAACGAAAATTCTTTCCAGGTTATGTGTTAGTGCAGATGTTAATGAATGATACGACTTGGCATTTAGTGCGGAGCGTGCCCAGAGTAATGGGATTTATCGGTGGTACATCTGATCGTCCGGCACCAATTACTGATAAAGATGTGAATGCTATCATGGCTCGTCTGCAACAGGTAGGTGATAAGCCACGTCCGAAAACATTGTTCGAGCCCGGTGAATTGGTGCGTGTTAATGATGGCCCTTTTGCTGATTTTAATGGTACCGTTGAAAAAGTTGATTATGAAAAGAATCGCCTGACGGTCTCTGTTTCCATTTTTGGTCGTGCTACGCCAGTAGAGCTTGATTTTAGTCAGATTGGCAAAGGCTAGTTGCTTTAAGGATCTGTCTCTGAATCTTTTTGAACGATACTCAGATGAGTGAAAAATGGGCGAAAAATCGCAGTTTACATAGTGTAAATGAGCATCTTGATCTCGTTTTTGACGAAATATCAGTGAGCCAAAGAGACTTCGAGAAGGATAATAAGAACAGTAAGTATGCGATATAGGGTCGTATTCTCTGTCTTTCATTGGATGCGTCTATTTTTAGTAGAGCACGACAAGTATAAAATCAGGGGAGCCCAAAAATAGGAGCCTAATTGAAGTCTTCATTTAACGAAGCTCAGACGAGGAAAAAATGGGTGAAAAAGTGCAGTTTACATAGCGTAAATGAGTATTTTGAGCCATTTTTTGACAAAGTATAAGTGAGTGCAAGAGATTTCGAATAGGCTCTAAGGCGATACTACCCGAATTGAGGAATAATAAATGGCTAAAAAAGTACAAGCTTACGTCAAACTGCAGGTTGCTGCAGGCATGGCTAATCCAAGCCCCCCGGTTGGTCCCGCTTTGGGTCAACAAGGTGTTAACATTATGGAGTTTTGCAAAGCATTTAACGCTAGGACTGATAATATTGAAAAGGGGTTACCTATCCCGGTTGTTATCACTGTTTATGCTGATCGCTCTTTCACATTTGTTACTAAAACACCTCCCGCCTCAGTGTTGCTAAAAAAAGCCGCCGGTATTAAATCTGGCTCCGGTAAACCGAATTTAGAAAAAGTAGGAACAATAACTAAGGCTCAGATCCGTGAAATCGCAGAAACTAAAGAACCAGATATGACAGGGAATGATATCGACGCCATGATGCGTTCCATTGAAGGTACTGCCCGTTCTATGGGCTTGGTAGTGGAGGAATAACCAATGACTAAGCTAACCAAACGCATGCGACTGATCCATAGTAGTGTTGTTAAAGAAAAACAGTATGACATCAATGAAGCGCTTGTTCTTTTAAAAGAACTGGCTACCGCCAAATTTGTAGAAAGCGTGGATATTTCGGTTAATCTCGGTATTGATGCACGTAAATCTGATCAAAACGTTCGTGGCGCTACTGTTCTGCCTCATGGTACGGGGCGTTCGGTGCGTGTTGCCGTTTTTGCCCAGGGTGGCAATGCGGAAGCAGCAAAAGCAGCGGGTGCTGAACTGGTAGGGATGGAAGATTTAGCTGATCAGATTAAAAAAGGCGAAATGAATTTTGATGTGGTTATCGCTTCTCCTGATGCTATGCGTGTTGTGGGTCAATTAGGACAAATTTTAGGCCCGCGTGGTTTGATGCCTAACCCAAAAGTAGGTACAGTAACTGTTAATGTTGTAGAAGCCGTGAAAAATGCTAAAGCTGGTCAAGTGCGTTATCGTAACGATAAAGGTGGGATTATCCACAGCACTATTGGTAAAGTTAACTTTGAAGCGAATGCACTGAAGGAAAACTTGGAATCTTTGGTTGTAGCGCTGAAAAAAGCTAAACCTGCCTCATCGAAGGGTATTTATATCAAAAAAATCAGCCTATCCACTACTATGGGTGCCGGCGTTACTATTGACCAAAGTAGTTTGTTTAGTTAAAAGTGGTTTTAAGTATTTAAAAATGGCAGTTTCTAAGAGCCTATTTGATGTCTTTTGTGCTCACTGATACTTTGTTAAAAAGAGCTCAAAAAAGATATCGGGTGGGTTTTTAGAGATGAATAAGTTAAGGCAACCAATTTTTCGGTTGGGTTTGGATATATTCAAACCTCCGTCGAAGACCGCAGGTGTACTGATAAAAGTATTTGCAGTACTTAATTTTCCTGCGTAGACGGTGACAGATTCTGAATACTTTTTGCTAGATTCTGCTCACCGTATTTAAACGCCCGTCTATTAATTTGTATTTAGGTGTGAATTAATAGTCTACGAGCCATTTGAAAATTGAGCACGCAATGCAAAATATTTTGACGGTGGCTTTCGGGTGATGTGAGTTCCGGGGAATATTCCTTGGCTAATCCTAGGAGCAAAAAGCTAATGGCATTAAATCTTGAAGACAAAAAAGCGATTGTTGCTGAGATCAATGAAGTAGCTAAGAATGCACTTTCTGCTGTTGTTGCCGATTCGCGTGGTGTTACTGTAGATAAAATGACTGAACTGCGTAAATCAGCTCGTGAAGCGGGCGTGTATATGCGTGTTGTCCGTAACACTTTGATGCGTCGTGTTGTTGAAGATACTGAGTTTGAATGTCTCAAAGACAGCTTTGTTGGTCCAACCTTAATTGCATTTTCTTCTGAACATCCAGGCGCAGCAGCACGTTTGTTTAAAGAATTCGCGCAAGCGAATGCAAAATTTGAGGTTAAAGTTGCTGCTTTTGAAGGTGAATTGATTCCAGGGGTACAAATTGATCGCCTGGCAACTTTACCAACCTACAGCGAGGCGATTGCACGCCTGATGGCAACCATGAAAGAAGCCTCTGCTGGCAAATTGGTGCGTACTCTCGCTGCGCTGCGTGATCAGAGAGAAGAGAAAGCGGCTTAATCGTTTTTTCTTTAACGGCTTATTTAACGTATATACCCACAACCCTTGAAGTTGCCTTCGGCTGCCAGGGTGTGAGACCCGATGAGCGTAGACAACTACGTGATGCGGGCGAGGGCTCGCAGCTAACAACGCGGCAGCTTCAAAGGCGAAGGGTATAAACTATTTTTGGATTTTAGGAACACTTGTTATGTCTATTACTAAAGAACAAATTTTGGAAGGCGTTGCAGCTCTGACTGTAATGGAAGTCGTCGAGTTGATTGCGGATATGGAAGAAAAATTTGGCGTTTCTGCTGCGGCCGCTGTTGCAGCGGGTCCTGCAACGACGGCGGCAGTTGTGGAAGAGAAAACTGAATTTGATGTTATTTTGATAACTGTTGGCGTCAATAAAATCCAAGTTATTAAAGCGGTACGTGGAGTGACTGGTTTAGGCTTAAAAGAAGCGAAAGATTTAGTAGAAGCTGCTCCAAAAGCGGTGAAAGAAAGCATTAGTAAAGACGAGGCTGACGCGCTGAAGAAAACTCTTGAAGAGGCAGGTGCTACTTGTGAGCTTAAATAAGTCAGGTTTTCGACTTGCAGTTTGATTTTATAGGCTGATGGCTGGTGACTCGTGGGTCATCGGCTTTTTTGCGCTATTAAGACGTTAGTAACATGCCACACTGTTTATAGCCGAATCAGTTTAATTTGATTCAAGGCGGAGGAGCACAGACAGTACAAATAGTACGGCAAGCGACAACAACGCAGAATCAAATTAAACTGGTTTGGCTATGTTCTACATTTTATCCCTATTTTTTATCGACGACTTAATATACTGGGTTCTCAGCTACGACCCACTCGGGTAGCTCGGTGTAGAGAACGCAATGAAATGATTTAAGAGTGGTAGAAAAAATAAAATGAGCGGTGTTTAGAGCCTATTCGGAATCTTTTGTGCTCGCTGGTTATTTCATCAAAAATGCGTCAAACTGCCGATTCTACTTTATATGATATGTATAATCGCGCCATTTAACTTATTTTTTCATCGATTGAGAGTGGCTAAAGAAGATTTCGAATAGGCTCTTAGCAAAATTCGCCGTAAACTCTAGCTCAATACGGGCAAGGATATATACCGACCACAGTCCTTCAAGTTGCTACTAGGCGGCCAGGGCATGAGACCGATGAGTGTATACTCAATGAATTTCGAGTTACGGCAAGGCGGCAGTCAATCGAATAGGTACATGACTGAGATGAGTGATCGCTGCCAACGCCGCCGTAACTTGAAAGGCGAAGGGTATAAGGCGAAAAGCCCGAAGGGCTTTCAAGTAGCAAGGCCTATTTGAATTACAGGCGGCGGGTCTCGTCGTTTTTGCCCATGGAGGCTAGCATAAGACTTGTTATGCACAAGCGGCGGCCTGTGAAATGGGAAGCCTCACCCAATAGGGTGGGGAGTAGTCACATACTACAAGTCGTAATAGTGGATAGAAAAAAAGATTGGAAAACCAATCGAAATAAATGGCGTTACATGTACTCTTTAGTACAGTGTGGGTCACTACGACAGCTAGCTGAGGAACCCTATGGTTTATTCCTATACCGAGAAAAAACGTATTCGTAAAGACTTTGGTAAACGTCCACAAGTACTGGACATACCTTATCTTCTTTCCATCCAACTGGATTCATTTCAAAAATTTATCGAGCAAGATCTAGAAGGGCAGCAAGGTCTGGAAGCGGCTTTCCGTTCTGTTTTTCCGATCCAAAGCTACAATGGCAATTCAGAATTACAATATGTTAGTTACCGCCTTGGTGAACCGGTTTTTGACGTTAAAGAATGTCAGATTCGTGGTGTGACTTATTCTGCACCACTACGCGTTAAATTGCGTTTGGTCATTTATGAACGGGAAGCACCTGAAGGTACGGTTAAAGATATTAAAGAACAAGAAGTCTATATGGGTGAAATCCCATTGATGACTGAAAATGGTACTTTTGTTATTAATGGTACTGAGAGGGTTATCGTTTCTCAGCTGCACCGCAGTCCCGGTGTATTTTTTGATAGTGATAAGGGTAAAACGCATTCATCAGGCAAAGTGTTGTATAACGCACGCATTATCCCTTACCGCGGCTCATGGTTAGATTTCGAATTTGATCCGAAAGATAATTTGTTTGTTCGTATTGATCGTCGGCGTAAATTGCCTGCGACTATTATGCTGCGAGCGTTAAGTTATACGCCTGAACAGATTTTGGATCTGTTTTTTGAAAAAGTCGTGTTTGAAATTTGTGATAGTAAGCTACAAATGGCGTTGATACCGGAGCGTTTACGTGGTGAAACCGCTTCTTTTGATATTAAAGCCAATGATAAGATTTATGTTGAGAAAGGACGGCGTATTACCGCGCGTCATATTCATCAGCTAGAAAAAGATAACGTTAATAGTATAGAAGTCCCGGTCGAATATATTGTCGGTAAGGTAGTGGCAAAGGATTATATTGATACCAGTACAGGTGAAGTGATTTGTGCTGTCAATACCGAATTGTCACTGGATTTACTGGCAAAATTAAGTAAGTCTGGCTATAAATGCGTCGAAACGCTATTTACCAATGGTCTGGATCACGGGGCTTACATTTCTGAAACCCTGCGTGTTGACCCAACCAATGATCGCCTGGGTGCTTTGGTTGAAATTTATCGAATGATGCGCCCTGGTGAACCACCTACTCGTGATGCGGCAGAAAATTTATTTGAGAATTTGTTTTTTTCTGAAGATCGTTATGATTTGTCGACTGTGGGTAGAATGAAATTCAATCGTTCATTGTCACGTGTTGAGATCGAAGGATCGGGTATCTTGAGCAAAGAAGACATCATTGATGTGATGAAAAAGCTGATTGATATTCGTAACGGTAAAGGTGAGGTGGATGATATCGATCACTTGGGTAACCGCCGTATTCGCTCCGTAGGTGAAATGGCTGAAAACCAATTCCGTGTCGGTTTGGTGCGCGTTGAGCGGGCAGTTAAAGAACGTCTTTCACTGGGCGATCTTGAAACACTGATGCCACAGGATATGATCAACGCTAAGCCGATTTCAGCCGCGGTAAAGGAGTTTTTCGGCTCCAGCCAGCTTTCCCAATTTATGGATCAAAACAACCCACTTTCTGAGATTACACATAAGCGCCGCATTTCGGCATTAGGTTCCGGTGGTTTGACACGTGAACGTGCTGGTTTTGAAGTGCGAGATGTACACCCCACGCATTATGGTCGTGTCTGCCCTGTTGAAACACCGGAAGGCCCAAACATTGGTCTGATTAACTCCTTATCGGTGTATGCACGGACGAACGAATATGGTTTTTTGGAAACGCCTTATCGTTGTGTACAAGGTGGTGTGGTAACCAATGAAATTCGTTATCTGTCTGCCATCGAAGAAGGCAACTACGTTATCGCTCAGGCGAATTCTAATTTAGATGAAAAAAATTGTTTTATAGATGATTTGATCACCTGTCGTAATAAAGATGAATCCAGCTTGTTTAGCAGCGAACAGATTGATTATATGGATGTTTCTACTCAACAGGTGGTTTCTGTTGGTGCTTCATTGATTCCCTTCCTGGAACATGATGATGCTAACCGCGCCTTAATGGGTGCTAACATGCAACGCCAAGCGGTGCCTACTCTTCGGGCTGAGAAACCATTGGTCGGTACCGGGATGGAGCGTGCGGTGGCAGTAGATTCAGGGGTTACTTCTGTCGCTAGACGTGGTGGTACGATTCAGTATGTTGATGCCTCACGTATCGTGATTAAAGTGAACGAAAAAGAAATGAAGTCGGACGAAGCGGGTATTGATATTTATAACCTGACTAAATATACCCGTTCTAACCAAAATACTTGCATTAATCAAATGCCTTGTGTGAATTTAAACGATTCCATTGAACGCGGTGATGTGTTGGCAGATGGTCCTTCTACTGATCTGGGTGAATTGGCATTAGGGCAGAATATGCGTGTTGCTTTCATGCCTTGGAATGGTTACAACTTCGAAGACTCTATTTTGGTCTCTGAACGCGTAGTGCAAGAAGATCGCTTTACTACTATTCATATTCAAGAATTAGCCTGTGTATCGCGTGATACTAAGTTAGGATCTGAAGAAATCACTGCTGATATACCCAATGTGGGGGAAGCTGCTCTTTCGAAATTAGACGAATCCGGTATTGTCTACATTGGTGCAGAAGTGACTAGTGGTGACATTTTGGTGGGTAAAGTAACACCAAAAGGTGAAACCCAACTGACACCGGAAGAAAAATTGTTGCGTGCAATTTTCGGTGAGAAAGCTTCTGATGTGAAAGATTCTTCTCTGCGAGTACCGAACGGTGTTTCTGGTACGGTTATTGACGTGCAAGTTTTTACTCGTGATGGTGTAGAGAAAGATAAACGTGCACTAGATATTGAAAGAATGCAACTCCAGCAAGCGAAACAAGATTTAAAAGAAGAATTGAAAATTTTGGAAGCAGGGTTGCTCGCTCGTATCCGCGCGGTATTGGTTGCTGGTGGTATAGATTCTGAAAAATTGGATAAATTGCCTTCTGAGCGCTGGTTAGGGCTTTATTTGTCTGATGAAGAAAAACAATATCAATTGGAGCAGTTAGCTGAACAGTGCGAGGAACTGAAATCAGAATTCGAAAAGAAATTGGAAGGTAAGCGGCGTAAAATAATCCAAGGTGATGATCTTGCACCTGGTGTGCTCAAAATCGTTAAAGTTTATCTGGCGGTTAAACGTCAGATCCAACCTGGCGATAAAATGGCCGGTCGTCATGGTAATAAAGGGGTAATTTCGAAAATTAATCCAATCGAGGATATGCCTTATGATGAATATGGCACGCCAGTAGATATTGTGCTTAATCCTTTGGGTGTTCCATCGCGTATGAACATCGGTCAAATTTTGGAAACCCATTTAGGGATGGCGGCGAAGGGCATTGGTGAAAAGATCAATGCCATGCTGAGAAAACACGAAAAAGTGACTAAATTACGCGAGTTTATACAGAAGGCTTATGATCTCGGAGATAATGTTTGTCAGAAGGTAGATTTGAGTACTTTCTCTGATGACGAAGTGTTAAATTTAGCCGAAAATTTGAAAAAAGGAATGCCCATCGCTTCACCGGTCTTTGACGGTGCAAAAGAGATAGAAATAAAAGAACTATTAAAACTAGCAGGCTTACCAGCTTCAGGTCAAATCACTTTATTTGATGGCCGAACCGGTGAGCAATTTGAGCGTCCGGTAACGGTTGGTTATATGTATATGCTTAAATTGAATCATTTGGTCGATGATAAAATGCACGCCCGTTCTACTGGTTCTTACAGTCTAGTTACTCAACAACCTCTGGGGGGTAAGGCTCAGTTCGGTGGGCAGCGTTTCGGTGAAATGGAAGTGTGGGCATTGGAAGCCTACGGTGCCGGCTATACGTTGCAGGAAATGTTGACTGTCAAATCTGATGATGTCAACGGCCGTACCAAAATGTATAAAAACATTGTGGATGGTGATCACCGTATGGAGCCAGGCATGCCAGAATCTTTCAACGTACTATTGAAAGAAATTCGCTCGCTGGGTATCAATATTGAGCTGGAAGAAGAATAAGTTTTTTCCAGATGACAGTTTTTTGGAATCTTGCTCCTCTACTATAAAATGAGGAGTTGTATACCCGGTATAAAACCAAAAATCTGTCATGTTCGCACTGCTCACCGGTGTATTTAAACTTAGGTTTAGGTACTCAATAGCTCTAACTCCGACAGGAGCCAATCCGTGAAAGATTTATTAAAATTTCTAAAAGCACAAACAAAGAACAACGATGAGTTTAATGCAATAAAAATTGCTCTGGCTTCGCCAGATATGATCCGCTCATGGTCGTTCGGTGAAGTAAAAAAACCAGAAACCATCAATTATCGTACCTTTAAACCAGAGCGCGACGGTCTCTTTTGTGCCCGTATCTTTGGTCCAGTAAAGGATTACGAGTGCCTGTGTGGCAAATATAAGCGTTTAAAACATCGTGGTGTTATCTGTGAGAAATGCGGCGTTGAAGTGACTCAAACCAAAGTACGACGTGATCGTATGGGGCATATTGAGCTGGCTTCGCCTACCGCACATATTTGGTTCTTAAAATCGCTTCCCTCGCGTATCGGTTTATTACTCGATATGCCATTACGTGATATCGAACGTGTGCTTTACTTCGAATCTTACGTCGTGGTTGAAGGTGGAATGACTAACTTAGAACGTCGTCAAATCCTGACCGAGGAACAGTATCTTGATGCGTTAGAAGAATTTGGTGATGAGTTCGATGCGAAAATGGGCGCGGAAGCCATTCAAGCGCTATTAAAAAATATGGATCTCAACGTTGAATGTGAATTGCAACGTGAAGAATTAAATGAAACTAATTCTGAAACCAAGCGTAAAAAATTAACCAAGCGTATCAAACTATTAGAAGCGTTTATTCAATCTGGCAACAAACCAGAGTGGATGATTTTAACTGTATTACCGGTATTACCCCCTGATTTACGGCCATTAGTTCCGTTAGATGGTGGGCGTTTTGCCACTTCTGATTTGAACGATTTATATCGCCGTGTTATTAACCGTAATAATCGACTAAAGCGTCTGTTGGATCTGGCTGCCCCTGATATTATCGTACGTAATGAAAAACGCATGCTGCAAGAAGCGGTGGATGCTTTGCTGGATAATGGGCGTCGTGGCCGTGCGATTACCGGCTCTAATAAGCGTCCGTTGAAGTCTTTAGCGGATATGATCAAAGGAAAACAAGGTCGTTTTCGGCAAAACTTACTGGGTAAACGTGTCGATTATTCAGGACGTTCGGTTATCACTGTCGGTCCCGGTTTGCGTCTGCATCAATGTGGTTTACCTAAAAAAATGGCACTGGAGCTGTTCAAACCCTTTATTTATGGCAAGTTAGAATTGAAAGGGCTGGCGACAACCATCAAAGCGGCTAAAAAGATGGTTGAACGTGAAGAGGCTGTGGTATGGGATATTTTGGATGAGGTTATCCGTGAACATCCGGTGCTATTGAACCGTGCGCCCACTTTGCACCGTTTAGGTATTCAAGCGTTTGAACCGGTGTTGATTGAAGGTAAAGCGATTCAACTACATCCATTGGTTTGTGCTGCCTATAATGCTGACTTCGATGGTGATCAGATGGCAGTGCACGTACCTTTAACACTGGAAGCTCAGTTAGAAGCGCGTGCGTTGATGATGTCGACTAATAACATCCTCTCCCCGGCGAACGGCGAGCCTATTATCGTACCTTCCCAGGATGTGGTGTTGGGACTTTATTACATGACGCGTGACTGTGTTAACGCCAAAGGCGAAGGCATGGTGTTGACGGGACCGAAAGAAGCAGAACGGGTTTACCGCATGGGTTTAGCTTCACTGCATGCGCGGGTGAAAGTCCGTATCTCTGAAGAGATATGTAATATTGAAGGCGAAAAAATTAGTCAAACCAGTATCGTCGATACTACCATTGGTCGTGCCATTTTATGGATGATTGTGCCGAAAGGACTGCCTTACTCTGTCGTTAATCAAACCCTGGGTAAAAAAGCCATTTCTAAGATGCTGAATACCTGTTACCGCATATTAGGACTCAAACCGACGGTGATTTTTGCTGACCAAATTATGTATACCGGTTTTACTTATGCTGCTCGTTCGGGCATGTCAGTCGGCATTGATGATATGGTGATCCCTAAGGAAAAAATAGAGATTATTACAGAGGCAGAAACTGAAGTTGCTGAGATCCAGGAACAATTCAAATCTGGCCTGGTTACCGCTGGAGAACGTTACAACAAAGTGATCGATATCTGGGCAGCGGCTAACGAACGGGTTGCTAAAGCGATGATGAAGAATCTGTCTGTTGAAAATGCTATTGACTGTAATGGAAAAGAGGAACAGCAAGTTTCTTTCAATAGTATCTTTATGATGGCGGACTCTGGTGCTCGTGGATCCCCTGCGCAAATTCGTCAATTGGCGGGTATGCGTGGCTTGATGGCGAAACCTGATGGTTCGATCATTGAAACACCCATTACCGCTAACTTCCGCGAAGGATTGAATGTTCTTCAGTATTTCATCTCGACCCATGGTGCACGTAAAGGTTTAGCTGATACCGCATTGAAAACGGCTAACTCCGGTTATTTAACACGTCGGTTAGTTGATGTGGCACAGGATTTAGTTGTTACTGAAGATGATTGTGGTACCAATGATGGTCTCGTGATGACGCCCGTTATTGAGGGAGGAAATGTAAAAGAAGCATTGCGTGAACGTGTCTTGGGTCGCGTAACAGCGGAAGATATTGTTAGGCCAGGTAGCGCTGACATTTTGGTGCCCCGTAATTCGTTACTGAGTGAAAAATGTTGTGATCTGTTAGAAGAGAATTCGGTTGACACGGTAAAAGTACGTTCAGTAGTGAATTGTGAAACCGATTTTGGGATCTGTGCGAATTGTTATGGTCGTGACTTGGCACGAGGTCATATCATCAACAAAGGTGAAGCTGTCGGCGTTATTGCAGCACAATCTATTGGTGAGCCTGGTACACAGCTCACGATGAGAACTTTCCACATTGGTGGTGCGGCATCCAGAGCCGCGGCAGAGTCCAGTATTACAGTAAATAGCAAAGGCAAGTTGAGACTGAGCAACGCTAAATTTGTTATCAACAGTGCGGGTAAATGTGTTATCACTTCACGTAATACTGAATTGAAATTGATTGATGAATTTGGTCGTACTAAGGAAAGCTATAAAATTCCGTATGGTGCGATAATGGCGAAAGGAGACGGAGCAGAAGTTAATACCGGTGAGACGGTAGCTAACTGGGATCCACATATTATGCCCGTTATCACTGAAGTGGCCGGTTTTATTCGCTTCTCTGACATGATTGATAGCCAGACGATTACCCGTCAAACTGATGATTTAACCGGTTTATCTTCTTTAGTCGTCCTCGACAGTGCAGAACGTACCGGTAGCGGTAAAGACTTGCGCCCAGCATTAAAAATTGTGGATGCTAAAGGTAATGAGGTATTGATACCAGGTACCGATATGCCTGCTCAATACTTCTTGCCAGGTAAGGCTATTGTGCAATTGAAGGATGAAGTTGAAATTGGTGTCGGTGATACCTTGGCGCGTATTCCTCAAGAATCTAGTGGTACCAAAGATATCACCGGTGGGTTACCCCGCGTGGCTGATCTGTTTGAAGCCCGTCGTCCCAAAGAGCCGGCAATTTTGGCTGAACACAGTGGAATTATCTCATTTGGTAAAGAAACTAAAGGCAAGCGTCGTTTGGTCATTTCACCGTTAGATGGTAGTGATGCTTATGAAGAGATGATTCCAAAATGGCGTCAGCTCAACGTATTCGAAGGTGAAATGGTAGAACGTGGTGATGTGCTTTCTGATGGCCCAGAATCTCCACACGATATCTTACGCCTACGGGGTGTTCATGCGGTGACACGTTATATTACTAACGAAGTGCAAGAAGTGTACCGCCTGCAGGGAGTAAAGATTAACGATAAACATATTGAAGTTATCGTTCGTCAGATGTTGCGTAAAGGCACGATTGTTAACGCGGGAGGAGCTGACTTCTTAGCCGGTGAGCAAGCAGAAATATCACGGGTGAAAATCGCCAATCGTAAATTAGTAGCGGAAGATAAAACTGAAGCAACCTTTACACGCGATTTACTGGGGATCACGAAAGCCTCTTTGGCGACTGAGTCCTTTATTTCTGCGGCTTCGTTCCAAGAAACGACGAGAGTACTTACTGAGGCTGCGGTGGCGGGTAAACGCGATGAACTCCGTGGTTTGAAAGAAAATGTTATTGTCGGTCGTTTGATTCCAGCCGGTACTGGTTATGCGCATCATCAAAAGCGTATGCGTAGTCGTTTGGTAGAAGAATCGGTTACGCTGAAAATGAGCCCTGATGAAGCGTCAGCAAATATGGCTGAGTTACTTAATGCTGGTTTTGATAACAAAAACGAGTAACAGGTTTATCAAGGTAATATACTGATCGTTTAGTGTTATTGAAAAAATATTATAGATATATGAGAATCAGGTTCAAAATTTTTTGAACCTGATTTTTTTGTATTTAATAATAAATTTTCTCCTCAATAGAATAAAAATATTTCTATTAAATTTGCCTTTTACATATTACTAGCTAAGCTTTTAATTAATGTAATTTAATCATAATACAGTGAAAATTGTATTAGATTATCTTATTAATATGACATTGCTATATTTACTATAAAATAAAATTATCCTCTTATTTTCATGATATAAAATTTAGTAATTGTATTTTTTATATAAAAACGCGAGGTATTTTAAATTAAATATATTTATGATTTTGATGAGGTGGCGTAGCTATCTTTAAGCTTCGTTTATACCTTTCGCCTTTCAAGTTACGCTGGCGTTGGCAGCGATCGCTCATCCCTGGGATTTGATTGATTGTAGCATTGCCGTAATTCGAAATTCATTGGGTATATTGATTTCATCTTATTTATAAATCGAGAGAATAATTATTTAGTAAGTATAATTATTTGTTATGTCTCGTTTCAATCTATTTATATTACATCAATACGGATGTGAACCTTACATATTATTTTGTTGTTATGAATATGGAAGATTAATTGTTATCTCAACCAAAAATAATGTTTATAGAGTGAAATAACGTTCAATGAATAGAATATATAAGATAATTTTGAATGGCTTTTTAAGCCATTGGAGCCTTGTATCAGGAATGACAAAAGGGGCTCGAAAAACAAGCCAAAAAAAATTCTTCATTTATACATTGATTATAGGTATTGCGCTTTTTAGTCCATCATTTGATATTTGTGCAGCTAATAGTGGGCAGCGGATCGAGGGTGCAAATGGAGCATTGGTAATAGAGGGGGGGATTAAAGAAACTACAGAGACACAAACCGACGCAACGGGTCATCTGGGGCCTTATCAACAACAGTGGGATGGGGCTGCTATTTCTGGGCTTGCGGTTGGTTCAAGAGCCAAGGCTTATTTTGGTAGTGTTGCCATTGGTGATAACCCGAGTGTTAATTCTAGATATGGTATCGGAATAGGTTCGGATGCGTTTATTGATCGTAGATCCGATACTGACCTTGATAGTGATATTGGTAAGACATTTGGCAATAGACAACAAGCGGGGGCATCGGTACGCTCTATTGCAATAGGAACCTCATCATTAGTGAAAGGATCGTTCGCAGGTCTTAGTCTTGGTAATGAGACTAAGGTGAATAAGGCGGATCGTGGTGTTGCCATTGGTGATAATGCGGCAGTGGATAATGCACTCAGGGGGATTGCCATTGGGCATGGGTCGAAGGTAAATGAATCTCCTTTAGGTGTCAGTATTGGTAGTACGGCCAGAGCAGAAAATGCGAGGGCGAGCATTGCCATGGGGTCTTCAAGCTCAACAAAAAATTCCGTTTCAAGTGTGGTTATTGGTGATACAGCGGCACTAGAGGATGCGGCTGCGAGCATCGCTATTGGCTATGCAAGTTCAGTAAGAAACTCCGCTTCAGGTATTGGTATTGGTAATACAGCCAGTGTAAATAATGCAGAGAACAGTGTTGCTATTGGTCTTAATGCAAAAGTTGACGGCTTCAAAGATTCTGTCGCCCTTGGAAGTGGTTCAATAGTGACGCAGAGCAATACGGTGTCGATAGGTACCCCGACGACGCCACGTAAACTTGTCAATGTTGCGAAGGGAGAAATCAAAAATGGCGGTACGGATGCTGTCAACGCCGCCCAAATTTTTACTTTGCAGGCAGAAGTCAATAAGAATGCAAATAATATTAGAACCCATCGTTCTGAAATTACTGATGGGCGGATTGGCCTGGTACAACAGGATACGGGCACTAAGGCGATTACGGTTGCTGCGGAGAGCGTAGGGAATCAAGTTTCCCTGGTTGGTAGAGCTGGCGAACGTACCTTGACCGGCATCCAAGCAGGGGCAGTCAATATCGGCAGTACCGATGCTATCAATGGTAGTCAGCTTTTTTCTGCTAATACCGCTATTAATGCTGCTATTGATAGCAATCTTAAAAAAATTGAGGCGAATAGTGTCGAGATCACTAAAAATATGGCTAGAAGTAAGATCAATAGTGAAACGATGCTGGAAAATGCTAAACAGATTCGACTCGCTGTTACTGATATTGAAAAAAATGCAGAGGCCGTTGAGGGGTTGACGACAGATATTAAGAAGGGCGCTATTGGCTTGATGCAGAGAGATCAGGCTAACGGCGCCATCACCGTCGCTGCTGCTGATGCGGGTGAGCAGATTTCTTTTACCGGTACTACTGGTAATCGAAAGTTAACGGGGGTAAGAGAAGGTGATTTAACCGCTGCTAGCACTGATGCAGTCAATGGTCAGCAGCTTTTTACCACTAATGAAAAGGTAACGGCGAATAGCAAAGGTATCGCAGGAAATGCTAATAAAGTTAAATCAAACACGGGCAGTATTAGCATATTGAAAACACAAATCCATAATGGCGGAATTGGTCTAATGCAGCGTGACATGGCTAGTCAAGAAATTTCTGTTGCTGCTCGTCATGCCGGCGATCAAGTTTCTTTTGCCGGCACCGCCGGTGCGCGTACCTTAACGGGGGTTAAAGCAGGTGAGTTAAGCGCGACGAGTAGTGATGCTGTTAACGGTAGCCAGCTTTTTGTGACCAATGAAAATGTGGCGAAAAATAGTACGGCCATTACACAAAACGCCGGTAAGATCAGTCAAAATAGCGGGGATATTCAGTTGAACGCCGGCAATATTGCGCAGCATGAAAGCAGAATGACGCAAAGCGAAAGCCAAATCAGCCAAGCGATGAGCGACATTAAGGCGAATACCGAGGGCGTTGCGCAAAACCTCGGTAAAATCAACCAAAATAGCGCGGGTATTCAGTCGAACACCGGCAACATTGCGCAGCATGAAAGCAGAATGACGCAAAGCGAAGGCCAAATCAGTAAAGCGATGAACGACATTAAGGCGAATACCGATGGCCTTGCGCAACAGGTTGGTAAAATCAACCAAAATAGCGCGGATATTCAGTCGAACGCCGGCAATATTGCGCAGCAGGGCAGCAGGCTCACGCAAAACGAAGGCCAGATCAGCCAAGCGATGAGTAAGATCCAAGTGAATACCGAGGGCATTGCGCAACAGGTTGGTAAAATCAGTCAAAATAGCACGGATATTCAGTCGAACGCCGGCAATATTGTGCAGCAGGGCAGCAGGCTCACGCAAAGCGAAGGCCAGATCAGCCAAGCGATGAGCGACATTAAGGCGAATACCGAGGGCGTTGCGCAAAACCTCGGTAAAATCAACCAAAATAGCGCGGGTATTCAGTCGAACGCCGGCAATATTGCGCAACATGAAAGCAGAATGACGCAAAGCGAAGGCCAGATCAGTAAAGCCATGGGCGACATTAAAGCGAATACCGAGGGCGTTGCGCAAAACCTCGGTAAAATCAACCAAAATAGCGCGGGTATTCAGTCGAACACCGGCAATATTGCGCAGCATGAAAGCAGAATGACGCAAAGCGAAAGCCAAATCAGCCAAGCGGTGAGCGACATTAAGGCGAATACCGAGGGCGTTGCGCAAAACCTCGGTAAAATCAACCAAAATAGCGCGGGTATTCAGTCGAACACCGGCAATATTGCGCAACATGAAAGCAGAATGACGCAAAGCGAAGGCCAGATCAGTAAAGCCATGGGCGACATTAAGGCGAATACCGAGGGCGTTGCGCAAAACCTCGGTAAAATCAACCAAAATAGCGCGGGTATTCAGTCGAACACCGGCAATATTGCGCAGCATGAAAGCAGAATGACACAAAGCGAAGATAAAATCACCGCTAATAGCAGTGGTATTGCAAGAAATGCGGATGATATTAGTCGATTGAGCCGCGGCCTGATCCCAAATTTCATGGGTTTAGTACAACAACAATCATCGACAGATACCATTACGGTAGCGGCTGAAAGTGAAGGAGAGTTGGTGTCTCTAGCCGGTAAAGCAGGATCGCGAAGATTAAGTCATCTAAAAGAGGGTGTGTTAAGTGCAGATAGCACGGATGCTATCAATGGCCGCCAATTGCTGACGACGAATAAAGAAGTAGAAAAAAATTCAGGTGATATCAATACATTGAGGGAAGATATTATTAGAGGCTCTATCGGGTTACTACTGGATAACTCGGATCATGCTATATCAACAAGAACTCAGTCAAATAAAAGGAAAACGAGAAGTATTACCTTAGCACCCGATCATTTAGCGGAAGAAGTTTCCATTAATGGTAAAAATGGAGAGCGTTTGTTAAATGGAGTCGCCTTGGGTGAATTAAGCGAAACGAGTGCTGACGCGGTTAACGGTAGTCAACTTTTTGCCACTAATAATCGCGTTTCACAAAACAGCAATAATGTAGAGGCTGTTGCTAACAGTTTCGGCGCTGGCGCGAAAATAGATACTGCGTCGAGTAAATTTATCTCTCCAAACTATAACGTTCAAAATAAGCAATTCAATAATGTGGGTGATGCCCTGACAATGCTAAATAAGGTGGTCACTAAAAATAGTACGGATATTACTGAGTTAAAAAAAGTTATCTCTGATGATGGTATGTTATTACCGCCGGTATCTGGCGCAAATATACTGATAACGCAGGATATAGAGGGAAAAAAAATCAGAATCGGAGAAAATAAAAAAGGAAAATCCATTGATATTAGCGGTGTTGAGGGTAATCGCAGAATGACGGGTGTCAAGGATGGCATTGCTGATAATGACGCGGTTAACCTTAAACAACTAAAGGCTCACCATCGAGCCATTAAAAAATTAGATAATCGTATTGATCAGGTAAAAAATAAGCTGACCGCGGGTATTGCTTCATCTATAGCGATGGCAGGGATCCCACAGGCTTATGCCCCTGATTCCAGTTTATTCGGTGCGGCGGTTGCGAGCTACCGTGATGGATCGGCAATTGCTATCGGCGTCTCTAAAATTTCTGAAAGCGGGAAGTGGATAACCAAACTACAGAGTAGTAATAATAGCCAAAATGATTTTGCCATCTCAGTAGGTGTGGGTTACCAGTGGTAAATATTTACCAAGAGTTGCTTTGAAGGTTTTGCAAAAAATCTATTGATACAGGCTACCGCTAACATCCCTCGTTAGGAGTGATATTAGCGGTAGTGTAATTTACTCAGATAAAAGAAAAGTAGTTCGCAACCAGCGTGACGAAACTAGGTTGAGTGCTTGGACTTGTTTTTGTATTTGCAGGGAGTGGTTCATTAAAAACCTCGAAGGAGTGCGTTGCTGCGACTAATGCTTCGTGAGAGGAGCCTGTGATGTCAAGCTGGTTTTGTCTTCTCTGCTGAAACTGTTTACTGTGTAATAATTGACCGTTAGCATCGTATTGGCGCTTAGTGGTGTGGCGTGTCAGTAACTTATGATTGCTATCGTACTCGT
Source organism: Candidatus Regiella endosymbiont of Tuberolachnus salignus (assembly GCF_964020115.1). Classification (NCBI taxonomy): domain Bacteria; kingdom Pseudomonadati; phylum Pseudomonadota; class Gammaproteobacteria; order Enterobacterales; family Enterobacteriaceae; genus Candidatus Regiella; species Candidatus Regiella endosymbiont of Tuberolachnus salignus. Next base: position 1,544,250 of record NZ_OZ026542.1, on the reverse strand, counting down.
TTGCAACGATATGTTGAGCGACTAAACGGCCGTTGGTATCGTACTCTGAATTGGTTATTTTGCTTGGCAAGTCGTCGAAAGCCCCGATCCCGTAGTCGATATCACTGGATATGAGCAAGTTACCCTGCGCATCATACACATATCTCTTTTTCTTATTTTGGTGTAGTCGACTGTTTTTATCGTACCAACGCTCGGTATTGTTTATTAAACGACCATGAGTATCATATTGATTAACCGTTTCATGAACAAATTTTAATTGTTTTTCATCATCGTAGGAAAATATAAAGGAATGAAGTAATTTTCCTTCTGTATTGTACTTAGTGTGTTTTTCGACATTTTCAGAGGGTGTGGAACTGTGAATTGTGGGTCGATCGTTTCCATTTTTTTGCAGTAAAGACACATCCGTTTGATCCATATAATACCTCGTAGTTTAATAAAATTTATCAATCACTCTAATTCTATCCAAGTATAGGAAAAAAATGGACTTTTGTGCCATAGCCTATTCGAAATCTTTTATGCTCGCTAAAGAAGATTGCTAAATTCGCCCTAAATAATGTTCCCAATCTTTCCAAACAGGCTGAAGCCCATTTTTAATTAACATCTGAGCGACCTGTTGGGCTGAACGGTTATCATGAGGCGAAAATTGCTCGAGTTCAGGATCACGGCTTGCATAGCCGCCTGGTTGCGTTTTGGAGCCGGCACTAATGTTATTGATGGCCAGTGGGATCACGTGGTCGCGAAAAAAGGGAGATTCTCTGGTCGAGAGAGAAAGTTCGACATCGGGGGAAAATAAACGAAAAGCACAAATTAATTGTACTAGTTGTCGTTCACTCATCACAGAAGCCGGTTCAACACCACCAAGACAAGGGCGTAAACGTGGAAATGAGATCGAATAGCGGCTTTGCCAGTAATTTTTTTGCAGATAAAATAAATGCTCTGCCAGCATGTAACTATCGACACGCCAACTGGGTGATAAGCCGAATAATACCCCTAAGCCGATTTTATCGATTTTGGCGCGCCCCAATCTATCCGGTGTTGCTAATCGCCAATGAAAATCTTGTTTTTTCCCGCGTAAGTGGTGCTGGTGGTAGCTGGCAGCGTGATAAGTTTCTTGGTACACCATAACCGCATCTAGCCCCAGTTTTTTTAATTCAGCATATTCTTGTTCTGTTAGGGGCTGGACTTCCATCATTAACGCACTAAAATTTTTGCGGATCGCCGGTAAATGACGGCGAAAATACTCCATACCTACCTTTGTTTGATGCTCTCCGGTAACCAGCAATAGATGTTCGAAGCCTTGGGCTTTGATAGCCGAGCATTCACGGATAATTTCGTCTTCATTGAGCGTTTTACGTTTGATTTTGTTGCTCATGGAAAATCCGCAATAGCTGCATTCATTGGCACAGAGATTGGATAGATAGAGTGGTACAAAAAAATTAACGGTATTACCAAAGCGTTGTCTGGTTAATTGTTGTGCTTTTTGCGCTAGTGGTTCGAGATAGGATTGTGCTATCGGTGAGAGCAGAGCCATCATATCTTCTCGGCTTGGTTTGTTGGCATTGAGGGCACGTTCAACATCAAATGCCGTTTTGCTGTTGATCCGCAACGCGATATCATCCCAATTTAGCCTTTGCCAATGATGACTAAAATCATTAAACATGTTGTTGATCTTTTATTTGATTGAGAAAAGCAGTTAATGGGCTGCTGGCGACCGCCTGTTGTTGACGCTGAGCCAATCCGGCTTGATAAGCTAATCTCCCCGCTTCCACTGCCAGTTTGAAGGCTTGTGCCATTTGCACGGGATGACAGGAAACGGCGATGGCGGTGTTGATCAACACCGCATCTGCCCCGAGCTCCATGGCTTCCAGCGCGTGGCTAGGTGCGCCAAGACCCGCATCCACCACCACCGGTACTTTGCTTTGTTCGATAATCCATTGTAAAAAATCGCGGGTGCGTAGCCCCAAATTAGTACCAATGGGGGCGCCGAGTGGCATCACAGCAGCGCAGCCGACCTCTTCTAAGCGTTTGCATAGCACGGGATCAGCACTGCAATAGGGCAACACGACGAATCCTTCTTTTACCAATGCTTCCGCGGCGTTTAAGGTTTCTATCGGATCGGGTAACAAATGTCTGCTATTGGGATGAATTTCTAGCTTTATCCAGTCAGTTTTTAGCGCTTCCCGCGCCAATTTGGCCGCAAAAATAGCTTCTTTTGCTGTTTTGGCGCCGGAGGTATTCGGCAGTAGTTGGACACTAACGGATCGTAGCGGTGTTAAAATCGTATCCTGATTTGCAGCGAGATCAACCCGTTTCATCGCGAGCGTCACTAATTGTGAGCCTGACGCCTGTAGTGCCTCCGTCATCAATTTTGCATTAGCAAATTTTCCTGTGCCCATAAACAGGCGTGAGCTAAAGGAGGTATCGGCAATGGTTAACTGATTTTTATGATCGATGGTCAAAATATTAGCCTCCGGCGATTACCTGAAAAAGTAAAATATCATCCCCTTCTTTCACCCTATGCGTGGCCCAATCGCTTTGAGGAATAATAGTTTGATTTATGGCTAAGGCATTCCCCTGCTGAGTTTGTTGTAATTGCTGAAGCAGGTTGTCAATGGTCATGGCGCTTTCAAGCTCTATCGGCTGATCATTAAGCATAATTTTCATATTATTTTTCACCTGGTTGTTTTATTACGCCACAAACTGCACAGTGGCTTGAACGACTTAATTGCAAGTGACGCCAACTGTTTTTTTTGCCATTAAATAAACCGAGTTTTCCACTGAGGGCGGAAGGGAGCCCCGCTAGAATTTTGATCGCTTCCAATGCTTGTAATGTGCCGATAACGCCAACCACAGGACCTAATACCCCTGCTGTACGGCAGTTGTTTGGCGCGATTTTTTGATTGGGATACAGGCATGCGTAGCAACCATAGCGATAGGGGGGCTCGATAACCAATAGTTGTCCGTTAAAACCGATGGCGCTGCCGCTGATTAGCGTTTTTTGCGCGCTAATACAGGCGGAATTGATGTGATAACGTGTTGGCAAGTTATCACTGCAATCGAGTACTAAATCAACGTCTTTGATCCCCTTCGCTAAATTTTCTTCCGTCAGTCTATTGTTGATAACGCGGATAGTGATCTGCGGATTGAGTTGATGCAAATGGGCGCTGGCGCGTTTGGCTTTACTCTGACCAATATCGGCAGTGCGATACAGGATCTGGCGTGATAAATTAGTCAAATCCAGCCGATCATCATCTGCGAGTGATAATGTGCCCACCCCTGCGGCGGCTAAATAAAGCGCCGCAGGGGATCCTAGCCCGCCAAGACCCACGATAAGTACGTGAGCACGCTGTAATTGATGCTGTCCTTGATAATTTATCTCTTCTAACATCAGTTGGCGGCTGTAACGTAAAAAATCACTATCATCCATAAGCGATATCCTGATTTTCGATCAGGCGCAATAACGCCGCTGTTGCCTGACGCCAATCGGCGGCTTTGGTGATGGCACTCACGACGGCTACCCCCCCCACTCCGCATGCCAATACCGGTAGCACACGCTCAATACTGATCCCCCCAATAGCGACAGTTGGGTAATCAGGCGTATTTTTCACTTGACGTTTTAATGCTGCTAGCCCCTGCGGTGAAGACGGCATTTGCTTCGTTTGCGTAGGAAAAATATGACCGAGGGCGATATAAGAGGGTCGTATTTGGCGCGCTTGTGCTAATTCTTGCTCGTCATGGGTTGAAATACCGAGCCGCAAGCCAGCAGCTTGCATAGCACTGAGATCGGCAGTGCTGAGATCCTCTTGCCCTAAATGCACGCCATAGGCTTGGTGTTTGATAGCCAGTTGCCAATAGTCATTAATAAAAAGTTTCGCGTCTGGATACTGTTGACTCAGTGAAATGGCGCTAACGATGGTTTTTTCTAGCTGTATCGCTGCTAAATGCTTAATACGCAATTGTAAGCTAGTTACCCCACTATCCAACATGCGGTTGATCCAGGTTAGTGAATCCACCACGGGGTACAGACCCAATCGGCATGAGGTATTGGCAAAAGGGGCGTCAGGAAGATTCATTGGTTGCCCCTGTCGGTAAATTGACTGCTGCCTGATACAGTTCACCGCCGTTAGAACGGAATGCTGCTGCCATTTTTGCCATGCCGTCTTGTTGTATCTGTATTGGTTGTGCGGCTATTTCTTGTACGGCAGCATAGTCACGTATTTCTTGTGAAATTTTCATCGAGCAAAATTTTGGCCCGCACATAGAACAAAAGTGAGCGACTTTGCCAGATTCTTGTGGCAGGGTCTCATCGTGATAGGCGCGGGCGGTAGCAGGGTCGAGGGATAAATTAAACTGATCTTCCCAACGAAATTCAAAACGTGCTTTTGACAGGGCGTTATCACGGATCTGCGCCCCGGGGTGTCCTTTTGCTAAATCAGCAGCATGGGCGGCAATTTTGTAGGTAATCAGCCCTTGTTTGACATCTTCTTTATTTGGCAGACCCAAATGCTCTTTGGGCGTGACATAACACAACATAGCGCAACCAAACCATCCGATTATCGCGGCGCCAATCCCCGAAGTAAAATGATCATAGCCAGGGGCGATATCGGTGGTCAGTGGCCCTAATGTGTAGAAAGGTGCTTCATGGCAGTGCGCTAATTCTTCTGCCATATTACGGCGGATCATCTGCATGGGCACGTGCCCAGGTCCTTCGATCATCACTTGTACATCATATTGCCAGGCAATTTTTGTTAGTTCGCCCAAGGTATACAGCTCTGCAAATTGCGCCTCATCATTGGCATCTTGAATAGAGCCTGGGCGCAATCCATCACCGAGTGAAAGTGAAACATCATAGGCGGCACAAATTTGGCAAATTTCTTTGAAATGCTCATACAAAAAATTTTCTTGATGATGAGACAAACACCACTTTGCCATGATAGAGCCGCCACGGGAGACAATACCGGTCAAACGCTTGGCGGTCATAGGCACATAACGCAGCAATACCCCTGCATGGATGGTGAAATAATCAACGCCTTGTTCTGCTTGCTCTAATAATGTGTCACGAAATATTTCCCAATTTAGATCCTCAGCAACGCCGTTGACTTTTTCTAATGCTTGATAAATTGGCACCGTCCCTATCGGCACTGGGCTGTTGCGCAAGATCCATTCACGTGTTTCGTGAATATAACGCCCGGTTGATAAATCCATCACGGTATCCGCCCCCCAACGGGTTGCCCACACCAATTTTTCTACTTCTTCTTCGATAGAAGAGCTGACGGCAGAATTGCCGATATTGGCATTCACTTTGACTAAAAAGTTACGACCAATGATCATGGGCTCTGATTCAGGGTGATTAATATTTGCAGGGATAATCGCGCGTCCAGCAGCAACTTCTTGCCGGACAAATTCTGCAGTAATGTTTTTTGGCAGATTGGCACCGAAGGCTTGCCCAGTATGTTGTTGGAGTAATAGTTCACTGGTGATTTTTTCGCGGTTCATATTTTCACGAATGGCGATAAATTCCATTTCAGGAGTGATGATACCGGCACGGGCATAATGTAACTGGGTAACACATCGATTCGTCATGGCTTTTATCGGCCGTGGGAGTTGTTCGAAACGTAGATGATCAAGCCCTTCATCAGCCAAACGTTGTTGAGTAAAACCAGAGCTAACTGTTAGTAATGCTTCGGTATCTTGTCGTTCTTTGATCCAATTAGCACGTAGTTTAGGCAAGCCAATATGCACATCTAATTTAGATTGAGGATCACCATAGGGGCCGGAGGTATCGTAAACCGGGATCGCGGGATTATTTTGGTAAGAGGGGGGGTGATTTTTGCCTGAAATCAATGTAGCACTTTGTTGAATTTCACGCATAGGGACTCGAATATCTGGCCGTGAGCCGGATTGATAAATACGTTTAGAATTGGGAAAAGTAATCCCTTTTAGCGTAGTAATAAACTGCTCAGCAGCATCACGTTGCTGTTTACGTGGGCGTGTAATAGCTTGATGGGGCGGTATTATAGTTTTAGACACAGCAAATTCCTGTTGATTATCGAGAAAATTTATCTACGGAGAAAATTGCTTGTCTGGAGTATGGCGGGAGGGAGTAATGGTACTAGTTAAGATAGCTGTTCTTGTGCTCGCTGATTAACGATAAATTACTCTTGTTCCCTTCGCGGGTATTAACCCGATCAGGTTCCGCGGATCCCGAATTAACGGTCTCAGCCTGTGAGTACCCTTCGCCTTTGAAGTTGCCTTTGGCTGCCAGTGCGATCGACCGATGAGCGTAGACATACTACGTGATTCGGTGAACACCCGCAGCAAACAACGCGGCGGCTTCAAAGGCGAAGGGTATAATAGTCACACTAGGCACTCCGACAAGAACGCCTAGTATAGGAGAAGGAATAAAAACCACAAGTCTTGTTGGTTATATCCTTACTTTTTACTTTCTGGTGCTACAGCTTGCCATGCCCAATGAATCAATTGATCTTCGAGCTTAAAACGTGTGTCAAGTGCTTCACCAATATCGGACAATGCCAGGTTAAGTTTTGAGTAACTTTCATCATCGATGGTCACGTTGAGGTAATTATCGTGCCATTTCATGATATGTTCGGTATTATTTTTTAACTTGGGATAAATTTCAGTAGTGAGCGCCATTTTAGGACTAGATTGTCCCTCTGCTTGTTTGATAATGGTATCGTAGATCTGAAAATGACCCGCCAAAAGATAATCGATCAAATTCTGACTAAAATTCTCCAGCGCTTTTTCATTGAATGGAGTATGCTTCGTTTTTTGCGGTTTTACACCGATAACGGTGCAATAGGTGACGAGTAGTTCTTTACGTGCATGAAGCCATTGATCAATGCATTTATTACTGCCACCAACACGTTGAGTTAGGTTTTTCAGTCGGTTGAGCATAGTCGATTCCGTGAGTTATTAATATGACGGTAAGTGAAACAGCCTTTTGTTAGCATTGGCTACGATTTTGATAGCGGGCTGCTATACCTTTCGCCTTTGAAGCCACCGCGTTGTTGGCTGCGGACATTCGCCCGAATCACACATTCGCTCGAATCACATAGTAGGTCTACGCTCATCGGGTTGCACGCCCTGGCCGCTTAGCGGCAACTTCAAAGACTGTGGTATATATGTAACATTCTAAAATGTAACAATTCAAATGTAATAATCCAGGTGCTAGAGTGCCAGTGAAGCTAATGTTGTGCAACAAGGATATAATTTGGGAAGCCATTTTATGAATAAATTAAAAAATGATCGCTATCTGCGCGCTTTGCTGCGCCAACCTGTTGATATTACCCCGGTATGGATGATGCGCCAAGCCGGTCGCTATTTACCGGAATATCAAGATATCCGCAAGAAGGCGGGTGATTTTATGTCATTGTGTAAAAATCCAGAATTAGCTTGTGAAGTTACGATGCAACCTTTGCGACGTTATCCCTTATTAGATGCCGCCATTGTATTTTCTGATATTTTAACAATTCCTGATGCTATGGGGCTTGAACTCTATTTTGTTGAGGGTGAAGGCCCGCGTTTTGGCAAACCGATAACGTGCCGAGCGGATGTGGAGAAGCTTCCTAATCCTGATCCAGAACAAGAATTAGGTTATGTGATGGATGCGGTACGAAGGGTTCGACATGAATTGGCCGGTAGTCTGCCCTTGATTGGTTTTTCCGGCAGCCCATGGACACTGGCAACTTATATGGTCGAAGGAGGTAGCTGCAAAAATAAAAATTTTACTAAAATAAAAAAAATGATGTGGGATGACCCAGAGAGTCTAAAGTTATTATTGGAAAAACTGACCAAAACCGTCACTCAATATTTAAATGCACAAATCAAGGCTGGGGCGCAATCTGTGATGATTTTTGATACCTGGGGAGGCTTATTAACCACCAAAGGTTATCAAACATTTTCTTCGCACTATATGAAAAAAATTTTGTTGGAATTGCTTCGTGAACATGAAGGGCACCCTGTGCCTGTCACCCTATTTACTAAAGGTGGTGGGCACTGGTTGGAAGAAATAGTATCAACAGGCTGTGATGCTATAGGGTTAGATTGGACAACTGATATTGCTAGTGCCCGCCGTCAGGTAGGCGATAAAGTGGCGTTACAAGGTAATATGGATCCTCATATTTTATGTGCTCAGCCAGAACGTATTCGGCAAGAAGTGAGTAGTATTTTGGCGGGTTATGGTGAAGGAAGTGGCCACGTATTTAATTTAGGCCACGGGATCCTTCAGGATACATTGCCAGAAAATGTTGACGTATTCGTTAACGCGGTCCATAGTTTTTCTCGTCAATATCATCAATCGGTTACTGATACATTAGCACTGAGTGGGGCACCCTTGCTGTCATAGGTTATACTCTTTGTCTTTGAAGCTGATGCGTTTTTGGCTGCAACGAAAAGGAGCCTGGGTATATGTTCTGTCATTTTAGCTATCTTATTGCCGATGATAGAAAAGGATAAATGTTAGAGAAGATATGATGTTACGTAATCCGATTCATGCTCGTTTCGAAAAGTTGAAAAATTGGCAAAGTCTGACGTTTATGGTTTGTCTATGTGAGCGGATGTATCCCAATTATTATAAATTTTGTTTAGAAACGGGCTTTGGTGATGCTAGGGTTTATCGCTGCATTCTGGATTTACTGTGGGAAACTTTACTGGTAAAGAATGTTAAGGTAAATTTTGATCATCAACTTGAAAAATTAGAAGGCCTTATTCCTTTGGCGGAAAGTGATTCGATTTACGGAGTTTATCCTGCGATTGATGCTTGTATTGCGTTGAGTGAAGTTGTTCATGCTCATTTGAGTGGTGAAACTTTGTATCACACTGTCACTATTAGCGAAGTTTCTGTACGTACAGTGGCGATGTTGGCGATGACGCTGGTGGGTAAAGAAATGACGGAGGATGAATTGAAGATGTTGCCGGCTGTGATGGAGGAATGGGATATTCAATGGGAGATTTTTCGTCGACTAGTTGATTGTAAAAAACCTGATCTCGATCTTATCAAAGGGTTGCGATCTAAAATAAAAGAAGCGGCAGTGAGTAATATTGGTATAAATTTAATGCAATTAAAGAAAAAACGTGATTAAACCCTCAATTTGAGGTGTCTGAAGACTTCACAGCAGAGCCTGTCTGTTCTACATTGGGAGGCTGAAGAACGAGTACCTAGTGCCTGTATGCCTAAGAGCCTATTCAAAATCTTTTTTAGTGATGCTCAATTGATGAAAAAATGAGTGAAACCGCAGTTTACACAAAGTAAATGGGTATTTTGAGCTTTCTTTTTGACGAAGTATTAGCGAGCACAAAAGATTTCGAATAGGCTCTAAGCGTGTTCTTAGTGCTAGATAGTGACATACGATAAATTTATTTTAAGGATAGTTTATGAATAAGACGCAATTGATTGATAAAGTTGCAGAGAAAATAGGTAGTAGCAAGACTGATGCTAGAGCTGCTGTAGAAGCTGTTCTGGATAGCATTAGTGACTCTTTGAAAGAGGGTGATGCAGTGCAGATAGTTGGTTTTGGCACGTTTAAAACCAATAAACGCCAAGCACGTACTGGCCGTAATCCACAAACCGGTGCGCCATTAAAAATTCCAGAGAAGATTGTTCCTGCTTTTATTGCAGGTAAGGGTTTAAAAGATAAAGTGGAACCACCTTCTGAAGCTAAAGGGAGAAAAACTACAGGGAAATCATCTTCTGCAGGTAAAGGGTCAAAATCTTCAGATAAAAAAGATAATACGGGTAAGAAATAAACTTGATTCAATAAAAGTAATGATAAATAAAGAGAGGGATTAACCATCCCTCTCTTTATTTATAAAATTTATTGATCGCGCGCCATATAACTGAATCAGTCTAATTTGATTCAAGGCGGAGGAGCACAAACAGTACAAATAGTACGGCAAGCGACGACAACATTTAAATCAAGTTAGAATGATTTGGCTATAGCGCGATAGCCAATATCGGTACGGCAAAAACTCCCTGGCCAGCGAATATTTTTAGTCAATCGATACGCCTTTTCTTGCGCCTCTGCGACAGTAGTGCCGAGAGCTGTTACACAAAGAACCCGTCCCCCGTTAGTCACTAGCTGTTTACTGTCATTGAAACAGGTTCCTGCGTGAAATACTTTTTCATTATTATCTACTTGTTGTTGTGGTAAGGGCAGCGGTAAACCTTCAATAATATCTCCCTTACGGTAAGTACTCGGATAACCTTCGGCGGCCATGACGACACCTAATGCACAGTATTGATGCCACTCAGATTTTTTTTCATCCAATTTTCCTTGTGCACCGGCTAAACAAAGTTCGACTAAATCAGATTGCAGACGTAACATAATGGGCTGAGTTTCTGGATCGCCCAAGCGGCAATTAAATTCAATCACTTTCGGTTTTCCGTCAGCCGAAATCATTAAACCGGCGTATAAAAAACCAGTATAAATGTGTCCTTCGGCTGCCATGCCACGTACTGTTGGCCAGATAATTTGCTCCATGATCCGTTGATGGATCTCATCTGTGACCACTGGTGCCGGTGAATAAGCCCCCATGCCACCGGTATTGAGTCCGTTATCGCCATCTGCAACACGCTTATGATCTTGGCTGGTGGCCATAGGTAAGATATGTTCACCATCGACCATAACGATAAAGCTCGCTTCTTCACCTTGGAGAAATTCTTCGATAACGATACGATGGCCAGCATGACCAAAAACATTACCCGCCAGCATATCATTCACCGCGGCTTCAGCTTCTGCCAGTGTCATGGCGACCACAACCCCTTTTCCAGCCGCCAATCCATCGGCTTTAATCACTATGGGAGCCCCTTTTTGACGAACGTAAGCTAAGGCTGCTTCAACATCAGTAAAGTTTTGGTATTCAGCGGTTGGGATTTGATGACGCGCTAGAAAATCTTTGGTGAAAGCTTTAGAGCCTTCTAATTGCGCCGCGGCTTGGGTCGGGCCAAATATCGTTAGATTGGCGGCGCGAAAAGTATCAACAATTCCCATGACTAACGGTGCTTCTGGGCCAACAATCGTCAAATCAATAGCATGACTTTGGGCAAATGCCAATAACCCTTTGATATCTGTGGCTGCAATATCAATATTTTCTAATTTAGGCTCTAACGCAGTGCCTGCGTTGCCTGGGGCGATATAAATTTTTTTCGCTAAAGGTGATTGGGCTGCCTTCCAGCCGAGCGCATGTTCGCGTCCACCATTACCAATAATTAAAATATTCATCTGGATTATCCCGTAAAATTATGCGGTTTAGAAAAATAAGGGGATGTTAACTTAATATACCCTTCGCCTTTGAAGCTGCCGCGTTGTTGGCTGCGGGTGTTCGCCGAATCACGTAGTTTATCTACGCTCATCGGTCTCACGCCCTGGCAGCCGAAGGCAGCTTCAAAGACGAAGGGTATAGACCTGTTTCCAAACTACGGTTTGGATACAGGTCTAATGGCGGAAATGGCGCATACCGGTAAAAATCATGGCGATATTATGCTCATTGGCGGCGGCAATGACCTCTTGATCACGCAGTGAGCCGCCAGGTTGGATAATACAACTGATGCCGACAGCGGCTGCCTCATCAATCGCATCGCGAAATGGAAAGAACGCATCGGATGCCATCACTGCACCCTTTACTGCCAATTTTTCATCTGTTGCTTTAATGCTGGCAATTTTGGCCGAATAAACTCGGCTCATTTGGCCTGCGCCTATACCAATGGTCATATTATCGCGGGCGTAGACAATGGCATTGGATTTTACAAACTTTGCCACTTTCCAGCTAAATAAAGCATCACGTAATTCTTTTGGGTTAGGTTGACGTTGAGAAACCACTTGTAAATCGGTTTCTGTCACCATGCCAAGATCACGCTCTTGCACCAATAGCCCGCCGTTAACCCGTTTAAAGTCTAAAGCCTTTGTTTGTGTTTGATCATGCCACTGGCCACACACTAGCACCCGCACATTCTTTTTCGTAGCCAGTAATGCTTTGGCACTTTCGCTGACACTGGGGGCGATGATCACTTCGACAAATTGCTTTGCGATAATCGTTGTTGCTGTATCGGCATCTAATTCGCGATTAAAAGCAATAATGCCGCCAAAAGCGGAAGTGGGATCGGTTTTGTAAGCCTTTTCATAGGCACTGAGAATAGCATCGCTGATAGCGACACCACAGGGATTAGCATGTTTTACGATCACACAGGCAGGTTCACTGAACGCTTTAATACATTCTAGCGCCGCGTCGCTATCCGCAATATTGTTATAAGAAAGCGGTTTGCCTTGTAATTGTTGTGAGCTGGCAACCGACGCTTCTTGCCATTGGTCTTCTACGTAAAAGGCCGCTTGCTGGTGGCTGTTTTCACCGTAACGCATATTTTGTTTTTTAATATAGTTAAGGTTGATGGTTCGGGGGAAAAAACCACAAGGCTGCTCGGTATCATCATGATAAGGAGAAACCAGTGTACCCAAATAATTGGCGATCATACTGTCATAAACCGCGGTATGCTCAAACGCTTTCACTGCCAGATTGAAACGGGTTGTATCAGTCAGGGCCCCATTATTTGTTTTCAGCTCATTAATAATTGACAGATAGTCGCTGTTTTTAACGACGATAGCCACATCTTTATGATTTTTGGCGGCTGAACGCACCATCGTGGGCCCACCGATATCGATGTTCTCAATGGCCTCTTCCAGTGAGCAATCTGCTTTGGCAACGGTTTGCGCGAAGGGATACAAATTCACCACTACCATATCAATAGCTTGAATATTGTGTTCTGCCATAATGGCTTCATCTTGATTTCGTCGTGCTAAAATACCGCCATGTATTTTAGGATGCAGCGTTTTAACGCGTCCCGCCATCATTTCAGGAAAACCAGTATAATCAGCAATGTCGACAACGGTTAGCCCGGCTTCTCGTAATAAACTGGCAGTACCACCGGTGGAAATGAGTTCTACATTATTTTCATAAAGCGCTTGAGCAAATTCAACGATATCGGTTTTGTCAGAGACACTAATGAGAGCACGGCGGATAGGGATAAAAGAAGACGTAGAAGGCGGGGTAGTTTGCTGCATGATTTTTAATTCCTTGGCTTTTTATTGCAAATAATATACCCATAGCCCTTGAAGTTGCCTTCGGCTGCCAGGGCGTGAGACCCGATGAGCCTGGATATATAGCCGAATCAGTTTAATTTGATTCAAGGCGGAGGAGCGCAGACAGTACAAATAGTACGGCAAGCGACGACAACACAGAATCAAATTATATAGCCAACAACACGGCAGCTTCAAAGGCGAAGGGTATAGAGTGAAAAATAAGTGATGCGAATTGTAGCGAAAACGATTAAGTGATGCTCGTCAAATTTAATCACTGTGTCTGAGGCAGCAAATAGAATCGCTTTGCTGTGATGCGCCAGAGGCGAAATTTGCTAGAAATAGGGAGAGTAGTTCACTACTATACCCACAGTCCTTCAAGTTGCCGCTAGGCGAGAGTGTGAGACCGATGAGCGTGGACATACCATGAGGCGAGCACCCGCAGCCAACAACACGGCGGCTTCAAAGGCGAAGGGTATACAGGCTTGAAATATCTTATATTACCCTCACATAGGGATAATATGAAATATACTGTATTAGCCTTGTGAAAGTTATTTAACATTATTCCAGAGGTTCTGATGATCGTGAGCAAATTTGGTATCGGCCAACAAGTTCGTCATAAGCTGCTTGATTACCTGGGGGTAGTCATTGACATAGATCCTGAATATTCGCTCCAACAACCACAACCAGACGATTTGGCCAATAATGACGATTTGCGCTTTTCTCCTTGGTATCATGTGGTGATGGAAGATGATGACGGGCAACCCATCCATACTTATTTAGCTGAGATACAGCTGGCTTATGAAGCGTCAGAAATTCATCCAGAACAGCCTTCACTAGATGAATTGGCCGCTTCCATTCGTAATCAGTTACAAGCGCCGCGTCTGCGTAACTGAATTTTTTATTGATATTAAAAAAATTATACGCTTTGTTGGGCTAGCCAGTCTTTTGGCTTTAGAAAATTATTATACAGCTCCGCTTCCGGGCTCCCTGCTTCTGGTTGATAGTTGCATTCCCATCGTACTCGCGGGGGAAGTGACATTAAAATTGATTCACTACGCCCTCCTGTTTGGAGCCCAAAAAGTGTACCGCGATCCCAAACTAAATTGAATTCCACATAACGACCCCGACGATACAGTTGGAACTCTCGTTCTTTTTTTCCCCAAGTCATATTCCGGCGTTTCTCAACGATCGGCAGATAAGCGGTGAGAAATCCTTCGCCGACCGCTTTTATGAAATTGAAACAAGTATTGAAGTCAGGAGTATTGAGATCATCAAAAAACAACCCCCCGATCCCGCGCGCTTCATTACGGTGTTTGATATAAAAATAGTCATCACACCATTTTTTGTATTGGCTGTATTTTTCTTCACCAAAAGGTTTACAGAGTGCCTGAGCGGTTTTATGCCAGTGAATAGCATCTTCTTTAAAACCATAAAAGGGTGTCAGATCAAAGCCGCCTCCAAACCACCAGACGGGCTCTTCACCTGGTTTTTCAGCAACAAAAAAACGAACATTAGCATGACTGGTTGGCAGATAAGGATTTAACGGATGGATAACCACCGAAATGCCCATGGCTTGAAAAGCCCGACCCGCTAGCTCGGGACGGCGTGAGCTAGCAGAGTGCGGTAGTGCGTTTCCACACACATCAGAAAAATTCACACCGGCTTGTTCGAATAATCTACCCTTGGTCATGAGCCTGCTGCGGCAGTCACTTTTGCCTTCCATCGTCCAGCATTGTTCTGTAAATTTCTCTTTCTCATCCAGTTGTGTCAGTGCGTTACAGATTTTATCTTGTAGATGGGTAAGGAAAATTTTGACTTGTTTTTTTTCTTGATCAGATAGGTTCATAAACTTTAATTGATTGGATTGAGAATTCTTTTGGCTTCTGAGTATACCGCCATTTCTTATTTTTAGTCGCTCTAAAGAAGATTTTGAACAATTTTTTAGCGCGTTATTATGAATACTCCAAAGGTTAAAAAATATTTTGATTAAAAAAAAGTGGCCATTTAGAAGTGAGTTCATTTAACATTGGTTGCAAATATTTCTTTAATCCTCTCTTTTAAGGTAAAAAAATGGCTGGACACCTCTTTACATCAGAATCCGTTTCAGAAGGGCATCCCGATAAAATTGCTGACCAGATTTCCGATGCGGTACTGGATGCAATTTTAAAGCAAGATCGCACTGCGCGTGTTGCGTGCGAGACTTATGTTAAAACCGGTATGGTGATAGTAGGCGGTGAAATTACTACCAGTGCTTGGGTAGATGTTGAAGATATAACACGTAATACCGTGCGTGAAATTGGTTATATCAATTCTGATATGGGTTTTGATGCTAACTCTTGTGCGGTATTAAGTGCGATTGGCAAACAGTCGCCGGATATTAATCAAGGCGTTGATCGTGAAAAGCCTGAAGATCAGGGCGCGGGTGATCAGGGATTAATGTTCGGTTATGCCACTAATGAAACCGATCAATTGATGCCGGCTCCCATTGTTTACGCACATAGTTTAATGCAACGTCAGGCTGCAATGCGTAAAAATGGCACGTTACCCTGGTTGCGCCCCGATGCTAAAAGTCAGGTTACCTTTCAATATAAAGATAACGCTATCGTTGGCATTGATACGGTAGTGCTATCAACGCAGCACAGTGAAGATATCAGCTTAGATGCGTTAAAAGATGCGGTAATGGATGAAATCATCAAACCTACTTTACCTGCCAAATGGCTCAATAAAGACACGAAATATTTTATTAATCCGACAGGGCGTTTTATCATCGGTGGCCCGATGGGCGATTGTGGGTTAACCGGCCGTAAAATTATCGTCGATACCTATGGTGGGATGGCGCGTCATGGCGGTGGGGCTTTTTCGGGTAAAGATCCGTCTAAAGTCGATCGTTCTGCTGCTTATGCTGCGCGCTATGTAGCAAAAAACATTGTCGCGGCGCAGTTGGCTGATCGCTGTGAAATTCAAATTTCCTACGCTATTGGTGTCGCTGAACCGACCTCCATTATGGTGGAGACTTTCGGTACAGGAAAAATTAGCGACGATAAATTGATCAAGTTAGTACGTGAATTTTTTGATTTACGCCCGCATGGTTTAATTCAGATGCTAGATTTGTTACAACCGATTTATCGTCAGACAGCAGCCTACGGTCATTTTGGTCGTGATTCTTTTCCTTGGGAAAAAACCGATAAAGCGGCACTCCTCAGAGCAGAAGCAGGGCTTGTCGACGTCAGTCACCAATAAAAGAAAAAATCACTTATTTTTTAATGATGCCGACCTACTGTATGGTCGGTTTTTTATAGCTTTTTAAGCTGTTGACTGCCAGCCACCTTAATCATTCTGTGCTTTGTATAGCCAAATCAGTTTAATTTGATTTAAGTGTTGTCGTCGCTTGCCGTACTACTTGTACTGTCTGCGCTCCTTCGCCTTGAATCAAATTAAGCTGATTCGGCTATATTCACAAAGATAATTATCAAAAAAAAACAATTACTATCAGATGCTGAACTAAGCATATTTATTTTTCAAAAGCAATGGTATTAAATACTCTGTAATTTCTAATGGAGAATACACAATGAATTTTATAGCGTCTGACTACCATGATACAGCTCCCGAGCGTTTAAAGCATAGCCGTAATATTACATTTGATACTGAGCTGAATCAGATTTTAGTGGCGGTAGCGAGTATGGATGAGCAATCTGCTGATGACTGTGATGGTATTCTTTCTGTGTTTAATGAGCAAGAGCAAAAACTCATCGAAAATACACGGAATAATATCGGTATTGCATCAATCAAAAAAATGATTATTGATATTATGTTTGCTAACCCAAAATACTCTGAATTTTATCTTAAGCAAGCACAAGAAAACGGGGTGATTAGTTCGTTATTTTGTGAAAGAGCCTGGTACGATATACATAAATCTTCTCCCAATTTTAGTAATGTTAGCAGGGAGCATCTCTGTGTTTTTGCTGCCGGCTTCATGTTAGAGCAAGCTCGGGCTCAAATTAAAAAGAAATATTTTCGGTTACAAAATAAGGCATTGCCTCTTGAGCATTATCATGAGCAATGTGAGCGCTTATTATCTGATACCCTACGCTTGTTAGGTATGGTTAGTAGCCGATCTGTTGAAATGCAGAGTACCAAGAAAATTATAGCTATGCGAGAGGTTTTATCTCAGGTTTTAAGCGATAATTTTATGGTACATAATCAATCTAATACTAATAAAGAAAAAATAATTAATAATATTCTTTCGCTATATTACAAAAAATATGCGCTTCAGTATAACCTACCAACGGTATCTTTACTGCAATCCATTTCCACTGCGGTAGCGGAGTCAGTCTTTAGCGTAAAAAAATGTAATGTAAACTACATTATCGCTAAAGGTATTATAGAGCCTTATTATAAAAGTCATTTTGATCAAAAAACAATTACAGAATATTTAATAGAATACATGTTTACTTACACAAAAAAGCAAATTAAGAAAAATAAAGGGGAGCAATGTATTACGCTTTATGAAGCGCCGTTGGTTAATTTTCTATGTTCAAATAGTATCTCTGAAAACATGAAAAATATAACGCGATTGGTGAGTAAGCTAGTTTACGAAACCTTGAAAATTTTGAAAAAAAATCAAATATTAGGATCTTACGAAGAAAATATGGCTATTTGTGATACATTCTATGATATAGCCAGAAAAAGTTATGGATTAGCATTGCCTTCACTTGATGATTTGAAAAATAAAGCTAAAAAAATCATCAATAGCGTTAATCATTAATAATGATAATAACTACTAATAATTTTTTTAATTTAATAAAATAATTTCATCATGATGCTTAATCGTTTTTTATATTTAACTGAAAATAATTTACTATTCTATTTTTTAAATTTAAAAACATCACTGTCAGGTTTTAAACTCATGATGAAAATAATAGAATAAAATGTGTAACTAAAAAATTTTATTTAAGAGAATAATTTATCAAGTTTCTTCTCAAGAGAATTCCATTGCTTCTCTAACCAATCACATAATGTTCTCCATTGTATTCTAAGCCATGGTAATGTTTTTTCTGTGAAAGGCTTATTACTATCATTTATAATAAGTACATCGTTTATCGGGTCAAGAATATTTTTTATATCTTCTATTATAGGAACAGCTTTCTTCACTGTAGATTCAACAACTCCATTTAAAAATTTATTTGCAGCCTGTCTCATTTGTGTATGTGTATGTGTATGTGTATGTGTATGTGTATGTTTATTTTTGTTATGGAAAGATACTTGTTCAGTAGAACCTGTTGCTCTATAAAAAGTTTTACAAAAAGCTTTATTACAAACAGAGGCTATTCCATGTAAAAAATTAAATACTGAGTTTGGGCTTGATGACGCTGTAATATGTGGCATCGTGGGTTTCCTTTTTTAAATAACAATTCAATTTAATACAATAATCATGTTTAGATAACTTTTGCTAGAGAGATAAATGTTGTTTTGTTGACTTCGATTGACATTAAATAACAAAACTCCACGCGATGCTTACAAAAACCGCTTATGGTGGAAAATAGAGACAGCCGTTTGAAATAGTGAATAGTCACATTTATTACGTTGCTTAGCGGTATGATTTTCTATAGTCTGCGGGCTTTTCTTTTCCTGGATTATTTTGAGAGATGCTTCGCAAAACCTTGTTATTTTTTATTTTCTCATCATCTTTTTTTTCAGTAGTCAGTCACAGTCAAAAGATCAATAATTTTTCTCAAGCTAAAATTGTTGCAGCTAAAATCCACCGCGATGTGCCTGGCAGTTTTTATTGTGGCTGCCCTATTCGTTGGCAGGGAAAAAAAGGGGTGCCTGATCTCGCTGCTTGTGGTTATCAGGTGCGTAAAAATAGCCAGCGTGCCGAACGAATTGAGTGGGAACATGTAGTGCCTGCCTGGCAGTTTGGGCATCAACATCAATGTTGGCAACAAGGGGGGCGTAAAAACTGTACCACTGATCCGGTATATCGTCAGATGGAAAACGATTTGCATAATCTGCAACCGGCGATTGGCGAAGTGAATGGTGATCGAAGTAATTTTATGTTTAGTCAATGGAATGGAGGGGAGAATCAATATGGTCGTTGTGCAATGAAAATCGATTTTAAAAATAAAAAGGCAGATCCCCCGCCACGTGCTCGGGGTGCCATTGCACGCACTTATTTTTATATGCGTGATCACTATCATTTGCAGTTGTCGAGTCAGCAAAGTAAGATATTTGCCGCTTGGGATAAACAGTATCCGGTTGATGCATGGGAATGCCTGCGAGAAGCGAGGATTGCTCAGATCCAAGGTAATCACAACCCCTACGTGCAACAGGCTTGTCAGCGCCGAAAAAATTAATCTATACCCTTCGTCTTTAAAGCTGCCGCGTTGTTGGCTGCGGGTGTTCGCCCGAATCACGTAGTCTATCTACGCTCATCGGTCGGTCGCCTTGGCCGCCTAGCGGCAACTTGAAGGACTGTGGGTATACTATCATTGGTAGAGGTGTAGCCTGGATGTATTTATCCTCTATTCCTATTCTCTCTTACTTATCCGTCATTACTTAGGTGACATGTGCGTATACCTCGTATCTATCATTCAACCCTTTTATCTGATCACAGTGAAATCGTGCTTAACGACGATGCGGTGAAACATGTCAGTCTTGTGCTACGTATGAAAAAAGGACAATTGCTGCACTTATTTGACGGTAGCAATCGACTTTTTACTGCTGAAATTATCCGGCTGGATAAAAAAAAGGTATTTGTTCGAGTGGATGCAGGCTGTGTGGAAGATCGTGAATCGCCTTTACATTTACATCTAGGGCAGGTTATTTCGCGGGGCGAAAGAATGGAATTGACTATCCAAAAATCTATTGAATTAGGTGTCAATGTGCTGACCCCCTTGTTTTCAGAACGTTGCAGTATCAAGCTATCAGAGGAACGTTTGGAGAAAAAAAATCAGCAATGGCGAAAAATAGCTATCGCGGCCTGTGAGCAATGTGGTCGCAATGTTATTCCTGAAATTCGTGCGGCTATGTCTCTGTCCGATTGGTGTCAACAACAGGATGACAGCTTGAAATTAACGCTGGATCCGCAGGCGAAAAAACAGATAAATACTTTACCGCTATCCGTAGATAAGATTCGTTTACTGATAGGCTCAGAAGGCGGTTTATCTGCTGATGAAATTGACATGACATTCAATAATGGCTTTGAGGGTATCCGCATGGGACCACGTATTTTTCGCACAGAAACGGCCGCCATTGCTGCGATTACCGTGTTACAGTTGCAGTTTGGTGATCTGGGGAGGGGAAAAAAATGATCAAGCTTGGTATCGTGATGGATCCTATTTCATCGATAAATATAAAAAAAGATAGCAGTTTTGCGATGCTGCTAGAAGCGCAACGTCGTGGCTGGGAACTGTATTACATGGAAGTCGGTGATCTTTATCTAAAAAATGGTAAAGGCAAGGCATGTATGCATCCAGTGGAAGTCACTGACGATCAGGAAAATTGGTATCAGTTTGGTAATGAGCAGGAGCTGCCATTAGATGAGCTTGACGTTATTCTGATGCGTAAAGATCCCCCCTTTGATACTGAATTTATTTATGCCACTTATATTTTAGAGCGAGCGGAAGCTGAAGGCTCTTTAGTGGTTAATAAACCGCAAAGTCTGCGCGACTGTAATGAAAAATTATTTACCGCTTGGTTTCCTGAATTAACGCCAGACACGCTGGTAACGCGCCAAAAAGAAAAAATCCGTGCATTTCATAAAGATCATGGAGATATTATTCTGAAACCGTTAGACGGTATGGGAGGAGCATCAATTTTTAGGATAAAAAAAGATGACCCGAATCTATCGGTTATTATTGAAACCTTGACGCATCACGGTCAACATTTTTGTATGGCGCAAAATTTTTTGCCGGCTATTGCAGAAGGCGATAAGCGTATATTGGTTGTGGATGGTGAACCGGTGCCTTATTGTTTAGCACGTATCCCGGCTCAGGGAGAAACCAGAGGTAATTTAGCCGCTGGTGGGCGTGCTGAAGCAAAGCCTTTGAGTGAAAGTGATTGGCAAATTGCGCGTACCGTTGCTCCGCGGTTAAAAGAAAAAGGATTGATTTTTGTTGGATTAGATATTATTGGCGATCGTCTGACTGAAATTAATGTCACCAGTCCGACCTGTATTCGCGAAATTGAGGCGGCGTTTTCGATTTCTATTACTGGTATGCTGATGAACGCCATTGAAAATATCATAGCTAAGAAACAACGCTAATGGTTAATAGCACTATTATGGCTTTTGATTTTGGTACTAAAAGTATTGGTGTCGCTATCGGTCAAACTATTACGGGTACAGCAACGGCTTTATCGGCATTGAAAGCACGGGATGGCATTCCTGATTGGTTGCAGGTAGAAAAATTACTGCGGGAATGGCAACCGGAATTAGTGGTGGTTGGATTGCCCCTGAATATGGACGGCACTGAGCAACCTTTAACAAGCAGAGCCCGTAAATTCGCCAATCGTTTGCACAGTCGTTTTAACGTAAAAATTGCACTGCATGATGAACGTCTTAGTACAGTGGCTGCGCGATCTCATTTGTTTGACCATGGGGGGTATCGGGCGCTGGATAAAGGCAGTGTTGATGCTGCTTCGGCTGCTGTTATTTTATGCAGTTGGTTTGAACAACATGCACAATAATTTAGCGCTATCGCTTGTGCTTGCTAATATTTTATCCTTACTATAGCCAAATCAGTTTAATTTGATTTAAGTGCTGTCGTCGCTTGCCGTACTATTTGTACTGTCTGCGCTCCTCCGCCTTGGATCAAATTAAACTGATTCGGCCATATCTTCGCAATAGCACAAATAAAAAAATTAAACTCCGCTACAGGTGCTCTACGCTGTGATTGACAATAGAGCGCTAAGGGAGCTGATTTAGTAATCTTATAAGTGAACGCCCTAATGCAGCAGCCATATTAACGGGAACAGCATTACCTATTTGTCTATAAATCTCTGTTGTTGTACCTATAAACTCCCAATTATCAGGAAACGTTTGTATACGAGCATATTCACGTGTTTGAAGAGGTCTAGTTTTTAATGGGTGGCATCGTTCAGTTTGTTTTTGTGCCGGTGATGTTGTTAATGTTAAACTTGGTTCGTCCATTGAGAGTCTCCTTGCCATTCCAGTTTTTCCGCCGCCTAAAAAATAGCTTCTCTGCATGTATTTTCGCTGCAGACTGTCAGGAAGATCCTTCCAATATCCACCTTGTGGAACATATTCCATAATTTCTCTTTTGCATTTAGGGTATGTTTGCCCCGGTGACTCTTGAACATCTGTGTCAAACAATTCACCTTTGCAGAAAGCGTCTTTAAGAGTCATTACTCTTTTGTACGGAGATGGCCATTGGAACGTAGTTTTATGAGTTAAATCTTTTCTAACGCCAACAAGAATTAAACGTTCACGTTTTTGGGGAGTCTTATAAAAAATGGCTTTAAGAACCTTTGGTTCTATTAATTTATATCCAAGCTCATTGATCACTTCCATAATAACTTTAAGCGTTTTTCCATTATCATGAGTGAGTAATGCCCTCACATTTTCAGCCATAAACACTCTTGGTTGAAGTTCTTTTATTGCTCTAGCCATCTCAAAAAACAATGTACCGCGAAGATCCTCAAACCCTAAACTTTTTCCTGCATATGAGAATGCTTGACAAGGAAAACCTCCCGTTAATAAATCAATTTCCTCACTAATGCTCGAAAAATTAATTTTAGCTATATCACCTTTAACAACATTCCAATTTGGACGATTATGACGCAGTGTATTACATGCATGTGTATTTATTTCATTTAAAAAAATACTCCTAAAACCAGCTTGTTCCATCCCTAATGCTAAACCTCCTGCTCCTGCAAATAGTTCGACTAAACTATATGATCTATTTGGTTTTATAGTTAACTCTTCATCCCAAGAAGAATTTATAAGGCTTTGTATTTCCGCATAATGTTGTACTTCTCGTCTATGAATAAGTCCTGTTGTCGGATGTAAGTGAATTTCTCCTTTGCTTACGCGCAATTTCAAGGTTGCTTTTGAAAGAGACAAAATATCAGCTAAGGTAGTAAGACTAAAATAATCTTGGTGTTGATTAGCATCAAACATGTTACGCCATTTCCAATATATCATTAAAAAATATTGTTATAATATACAGTTACTTTATATGTTGGTCCAGTAGATATTTTAGTTTTTTTTGCTTTGAAAAAATATTTTTAAATCATATGGATATTATGAAAATTTTTGATAGAAGTGCTGTTAAAGCAGCGATAAAAAATAGTGTAATTCGTATTTATGAAACACAAAATGACAAGCTTAATTTATATCGCAACACACTTGATTGCTTTTCTGCGTCAATAGATGCCTTAGTACAAGGTATCAGCATGGATGCATGGATGTTACAAGAACAAGTAAGACAAATTCAAAAAACTAAGCAAAATGCAATAGGTAGCATACATGAACAAATTATGGGATCTATTGAAGGAGTAGAAAACCTACCGGTAGGTCACGTAATCGATATAGTAAGCCATCGCCTTCGTCTAATTGCTGAAATCAAAAATAAACACAACACTACCAAGGGTAATCATAAAGTACAAATTTACCGCGATTTAGAAAAAAAGTTAAAGCAATTACCACAAGGTTACATTGGTTATTACGTAGAAGTTTTACCAAAAGGTAAAAAAACGTATAACGAGCCATTTACTCCTTCAGATAACCAAAATGGTACTCGCTTGCCAGTAAGAAATGATATCAGAATAATTGATGGTAAATCTTTTTATAGTCTACTAACTGGTAACGATGGAGCAATTGAAGAGTTATATATGGAATTACCCCATATAGTGGTTGAAATAATTTCTGAAGTCTTTGGCATTATTTTAAATGCCGATTTAGTCACCAATTCATCTATTTTCTGGGACAATTTTGATATTGTCTATGGAAAATATTGATTTATTATTAGTGACTTATCGACGCTTTAACAACAGATACCAACTCACCAATAAAAAAAGTAAACTCGGCAACAATGCACCTATCACGGGAGGCATTTTGTATACCAGACTAAGCGGTCCAAATATTTGATTGAGGACATAAAATAAAAAGCCAACAGAGATCCCAACAATGACACGTACTCCCATCGTTACTGTGCGTAACGGGCCGAAGATAAATGATAGTGCCACCAGCATCATCACTGCTACTGAAAGCGGTGAAAATATTTTATTCCACATAATCAGTTGGTAACGGAGCGATTCCTGCTTATTTTGTTTTAGATATTGAATGTAATCACGTAATCCACTTATTGGTAGTGAATCTGGATCCACTGACACAATACCCAGTTTGTCGGGTGTAAGGTTACTTTTCCATTCGCCGGTTAACGTTTTTGAGCCGTTAATTTTTTTGGCATCACTGAGATCGGATTCATCTACCTGAGAGAGTTGCCAAACATTATCTTTAAAGGTGGCGGTAGCAGCATAACGTACAGACAATAAGCGATTTTCCTGATCAATATGGTAGATATTCACGCCACTTAGCGTGTTGTCATTCAGTATGTGATTGATATAAACAAAATTTTCGCCATCTCTTGCCCATAAACCTGATTGGGTCGTCAGTATGGAGCCTCCGAATATCATCTTAGTACGGTAATCGGAGGCGATCCGCTCGCTGAGTGGAGCAACCCACTCGCCTATAACCATGGTCAATAATACTAATGGGATAGCGGTCTTCATCACTGCACTGGCGATTTGTGTACGGGTGAAACCTGAAGCTTGCATAACGATTAATTCACTGCGTGACGCTAGTGTGCCTAAGCCAAATAAGACACCAAGCAACGCTGCCATCGGAAAAAATATTTCAATATCTTTCGGTACACTCAGTAAAGTGTAGATGCCAGCGCCTAGAACCGAGTAACTACCTTGCCCGATTTTGCGTAGTTGCTCGATAAATTTGATAATACCGGAGAGAGAAACCAACATAAATAATGCCATCAGAATGGTATGTAGAATGTTGCGTCCGATATAACGGTCTAAGACACCAAACATCATCAATTAGCTCCCCTTAAAAAACGGCTAAAAACAACGCGCATGTTACTCATTAGGCTATCCCATTTATTGAGTACTATTGCTAAAGCGAAATAAGCGCCATTAACCATCCATAACCAAAGCAGCGGATCTAACTTACCTTGAGCGGTACTAGAACGCAGAGAGCTTTGCAGTAAAAAGAAAATGAGATATAGCAATATCGCTGGCAACATGTTTAAGGTACGACTTTGACGTGGATTCACTACGCTAAGCGGTACCGCGAGTAATGCCATAATGATCACGCTGGTAATCAGTGTTAAGCGCCAATGAAACTCCGATCGTGCGTCAGGATGGCTGGAATGCCACAAACTGCGGATAGACATCTGTTCAGAGGTATTAGTGTTTTGTGTTATCGATTGGGGATTAATGGTCACTTGATAGTTTTTAAAATCGGTGATGCGAAAATCACGTAAAAGCGCCGTCCCCTCGTAACGTGTGCCTCTATCGAGAGTAACTATTTGAGAGCCGTCGGGACGTTCGGCAATATAGCCATTTTCTGCGATCACAATAGAAGGGCGCCGAGAGCCATCTGGCCGTAACTGCGCTAAAAAGATGTGATCAAATTTTTTACCATCGACAGCGCCAACAAAAAGTACCGTCTTTCCATCCATCGAGGACTGAAATTGTCCTTCGATTAATGCAGCGAGCGTTGGATTAGCGCGGAAGTCATTCAGTATTTTTCCCTGGTATGTTACAGACCATGGCATAAACCAAAGTGTATTGATTGCGGCTAATGCCGCTGTCCCCATCGCTAAGATTAACGCCACTAGGATCAAGGAGTTTTGACTAAAACCACAGGCATGCATAACGGTGATTTCCCTTTCCGTATACATTTTTCCGTAGGTGATGAGTAGACCAAGAAATAAACTTAAAGGTAGCACCAGTTGCGCCATTTCCGGTAAACCTAACCCTAAAAAAGATAAAATTAAATGGGTTGGAATTTCACCGTTAAGGGTCTCGCTGAGTATGACAATCAGTTTTTGACTAATAAAGATCAACAGTAGAATAAATAGGATAGCCATTTGGCTTTTAAATGTTTTTTTTATTATATATTTAATTATTATCACGCTAATTATACCTGTGAAAACTTGTCTTTTGGCAGAAAAGTCGATAACTTCTTCGTTAGTCTGCCATTTGTCTTCATAATATGGCAATCTTAACGGCCAAGATAGTATTAAAGTATTTATACCCTTTGCCTTTGAAGCCGCCGTGTTGTTGGCTGCGAGCCATCGCCCTCATGGTATGTCTAAGCTCATTGGTTTTACGACCCTGGCGGCCTAGCGAAAACTTGAAGGACTGTGAGTATAGTGGTGCTATTGAAAATATAATTAAGGGGGATAATAGATGGAATTCAATGTAATAGACTCTAGCTTAGAAAAACAAAACAGCGGTTGTATTGTGGTCGGTTTTTTTGAATCTAATGGCTTATCTTCGGTCGCAAAAAAGCTTGATTCAGTGAGTATTGATTATATCGATACTTTACTAAAACACAGAGAGTTTGAAGGAAAAATAGGGCAGACGCTATTATTACATCCAGTACCCAATCTACTCCCTAGATGTATTTTATTAATTGGTTGTGGCAACGCTTCTGAGTTTGATGAACACCGTTATAAGCAAGTGATGAAAAAAGCCATTACTACACTTAAAGATAACGGTTTGAAAGAAGCGATTTGTTTACTCACTCAATTGGATATTAAAAGTCTTTCTTCTTGCCAGGAAGCAACCCATCAGAAAACACATCACTTGAATGATATCGACTGGAAAATACGTCAGGCAGTCATCTCAATCCAAGAAATGCTTTATCTCTTCGAACCGTTAAAAACGAAAAAAACTCCTCCCTGTAAACTAGATAAAATACTGTTTCAAGTAGAAAAAAACAGTGAATTAGCTAATGCTGAAGCGGCGCTCCAGCAAGGTCTAGCGATAACGGCAGGGATTAAAGCGACAAAAGATATTGCCAATCAGCCGCCCAATATCTGTAATGCGGAATATCTGCGTACACAGGCGTGCGAACTGGCTAAAAAGCACAGTGCTAACATGACCGTCAAGGTCATTGACGAAAAAGAGATGACAAAGCTCGGCATGAATGCTTATTTAGCCGTCGGGCAGGGCTCACAAAACGAATCTTTGATGTCGATCATTGAATATAAAGGCAATCATTCAGACCAAAATGCAAAACCCATTGTGCTGGTGGGTAAAGGGGTCACTTTTGATTCAGGGGGCATTTCTCTTAAACCAGGCGCAAGCATGGATGAGATGAAATATGATATGTGTGGTGCTGCGACCGTGTACGGTGTTATGTGCGCGCTAGCACAATTGGAATTACCACTTAATGTCATCGGTGTGTTGGCGGGCTGTGAGAATATGCCAAGTAGCAAAGCCTATCGCCCAGGCGACATAATAACCACCATGTCGGGTCAAACGGTAGAAGTACTCAATACGGATGCCGAAGGTCGCATGGTACTCTGTGATGCGTTAACTTATGTGGAACGTTTTGATCCAGAATTAGTGATCGATATTGCTACCTTGACCGGGGCTTGTGTTATTGCTTTAGGTAATCATATCTCGGGACTGATGGCTAACCATGATGCATTGGCTGAGGAGTTAATGACAGCCTCTGAGCAAGCCGGTGATCGCGCGTGGCGTTTACCACTGACGGATGAATACACTAAACAGCTTGATTCTAATTTTGCTGATATGGCAAATATTGGCGGGCGTACTGCTGGGGCTATCACCGCAGGCTGTTTCTTATCTCGTTTTACTACTAAATATCACTGGGCTCATTTGGATATCGCCGGTACTGCTTGGCGTTCAGGCAAAGAAAAAGGCGCCACTGGCCGCCCCGTTGCACTGTTGACACAGTTTTTACTCAATCGTATTGCTAAGCAACAAAATAGTACTAAACATTAATGGTTTGCATTGTTAGCGCCTATTCGTTAAAGCCTACTCACCGTAGATATTATGAAAAACGTGACTTTCTACCTATTCGAACAGATCGAACAAAAAAAGTTAATTGGGCGAGATCAACTGACGAAAGCCAATATACCCACAGTCCTTGAAGTTGCCGCTAGGCGGCCAGAGGGTGGGACCGATGAGCGTAGACAACTACCTGATGAGGCAAACACTCGCAGCCAACAACGCGGTGGCTTCAAAGGCGAAGGGTATAACGCTAATAATGAGTTGAACAGATATGAAGCCTTGGCTTGTGAGTTAGCGGCAAAATATTGGCGACTAGGTAAGCGGGTTTTGATTGCGTGCGAGACTCTGCAACAAGCTGAGCGGCTAGATGAAGCGTTATGGCAACGCTCCCCCGAACAATTTGTGCCGCATAATTTGGCCGGTGAAGGGCCTAAACAAGGTGCGCCCATTGAATTAG
The DNA here is from genome assembly GCF_964020115.1 of Candidatus Regiella endosymbiont of Tuberolachnus salignus. Classification (NCBI taxonomy): domain Bacteria; kingdom Pseudomonadati; phylum Pseudomonadota; class Gammaproteobacteria; order Enterobacterales; family Enterobacteriaceae; genus Candidatus Regiella; species Candidatus Regiella endosymbiont of Tuberolachnus salignus. The sequence goes on along the minus strand of NZ_OZ026542.1, from coordinate 1,515,681 downwards.
CCTGGCCAGAGCGGCGAGGCAGTTCACCGCGCCATCTGCTGATTAATTTGCTGCCCCAGATTGCCGATTTTGTCACCGTTTTTCAAGAAGTGATAGACTTTGTACCCTACGAAGAGCATTTAAAACAGTTGGCACGTGAGCGATACAAGTCTTATCGCCGTGTCGGCTTCCACTTGAGTACAGCAACGCTGCCAACCTAACTGAATAAAAAAAACATGGAAAAAAGCGATCACTCCCTCGATACGATTTATAACCCGCAAAAAATTGAGCAACCGCTCTATCAACACTGGGAGAAACAAGGTTATTTCAAAGCTAGTGATGATAAGAGCCAAGAAAGCTTCTGTATTATGATCCCGCCGCCGAATGTCACCGGCAGTTTGCATATGGGGCACGCTTTCCAGCAAACCATTATGGATATTCTTATCCGCTACCAACGTATGCAAGGTAAAAATACGTTATGGCAGGTGGGCACTGATCATGCGGGGATCGCTACACAAATGGTGGTAGAGCGTAAAATCACGGCGGAAGAAGGTAAAACCCGCCATGATTATGGTCGTGAGGCTTTCATTGATAAAATTTGGCAATGGAAAGCGGCATCCGGTGGCACCATTACTCACCAAATGCGGCGTCTGGGCAATTCGGTTGATTGGCAGCGTGAACGTTTCACGCTAGATGAGGGATTGTCAAATGCAGTGACAGAAGTGTTTATCCGTCTTTATAAAGAGGATCTTATTTACCGTGGTAAACGCTTGGTGAATTGGGATCCAAAACTGCGTACTGCAATTTCTGATCTGGAAGTCGAAAACCGTGCATGCAAGGGCGCTTTGTGGCATTTGCGTTATCCGTTAGCTGATGGTGTGCACACCATTGAGGGCAAGGATCACCTGGTGGTTGCAACCACCCGGCCTGAAACGCTATTGGGCGATACCGCGGTGGCGGTGAATCCTCAAGATCCCCGTTACTACGATCTCATCGGTAAAATGATTATTTTGCCGCTGACAGGTCGTCGCATCCCGATTATCGCGGATGAACATGCTGACATGGAAAAAGGCACCGGCTGTGTAAAAATCACGCCTGCCCATGATTTTAACGATTATGCCGTCGGTAAACGGCATCAGCTGCCGATGATTAATGTGCTGACGTTGGATGCCACTATCCGCGATCAGGCAGAAGTTTTTGATACGCATGGCGAAAGGAGTCAGCAGTATAGCGACGCGATCCCGGTGCAATTTCAAGGGCTGGAACGTTTTAGCGCCCGTAAAGCGGTGGTCGCTGAATTGCAAGAATTGGGTTTATTGGCCGAAATTAAAGCGCATGATCTCACCGTGCCTTATGGCGACCGCGGCGGAGTGGTCATTGAACCCCTGCTGACCGATCAATGGTATGTTCGTACTGCTCCGCTGGCAAAAGCGGCGATTGCCGCGGTAGAAAACGGCGAGATCCAGTTCGTTCCGAAACAATATGAAAATATGTATTATTCTTGGATGCACGATATTCAGGATTGGTGCATCTCACGTCAATTGTGGTGGGGTCATAGGATCCCAGTTTGGTATGATCCGCATGGCAAGGTTTATGTGGGGCGCGATGAAACAGCAGTACGATTGGAGTATCAACTGACGGATGATGTGCCATTACGTCAAGATGATGATGTTCTTGACACCTGGTTTTCTTCTGGATTATGGACTTTTTCTACCCTTGGCTGGCCAGAGCAAACGGCTGATCTAAAAATGTTTCACCCCACGACTGTAATGGTCAGCGGCTTTGATATTATTTTTTTCTGGATCGCCCGGATGATCATGCTAACGCTGCATTTCATTAAAGATGACAGCGGTAAAGCACAGGTGCCGTTTAAAACAGTCTATATGACCGGGTTGATCCGTGATGATGAAGGACAGAAAATGTCCAAATCTAAAGGAAATGTGCTGGATCCTTTAGATATGATTGATGGTATTTCGCTAGCCGATTTGCTGGCAAAGCGCACTGATAACATGATGCAGCCACAATTAGCGGAAAAAATACGCAAACGTACTGAAAAACAGTTTCCTCAGGGTATCGAGCCTCATGGCACCGATGCCCTCCGTTTCACGCTCGCCGCGCTGGCCTCTACTGGGCGTGATATTAATTGGGATATGAAACGCCTGGCTGGATATCGTAACTTCTGTAATAAATTATGGAACGCCAGTCGCTTTGTCTTGATGAATACCGAGGGAAAAGATTGCGGTCAACAGAGTGATCAGCTTATGCCGCTATCGCTTGCCGATCGCTGGATCCTGGCTGAATTCAATCAAACGGTGAAAAGCTACCGTAACGCAATAGATACCTATCGTTTCGATTTAGCGGCGACGATTTTATACGAATTTACCTGGGATCAATTTTGTGATTGGTATCTCGAGTTAACTAAACCGGTTATCAATAGCGGCTCAGAGAGTGAAAAACGCAGCACCCGTCATACGTTAATTAGCGTATTAGAAGCGTTATTACGCTTAGCTCACCCGATTATTCCTTATATTACCGAAACACTTTGGCAACGGGTAAAAACGTTAAAGGGTCTCGGTGGTGACAGTATTATGTTACAGCCTTTTCCCCACTTTAATGCCGATCAGGTCGATCAAACCGCGTTAAAGGATATGGCGTGGATCAAACAATTGGTCACTGCAGTGCGTAATGTTCGTGCTGAAATGAATATCGCTCCAGGAAAACCCTTATTGCTGTTATTACGCGGCGCCAGCCCCGATGTCCACCGTCGAGTGACGGAAAACCAGCCTGTTATCCAGTCACTCGGTCGTTTGAATGCGATTACTTTTTTGATAGATGAAGATAACTCACCGATTTCGGTAATAAAATTGGTAGAAGGAGCCGAAATTTTGATCCCGATGAGTGGATTTCTCGATAAAACCAGTGAGCTGGATCGCCTGGCGAAAGACATGATCAAACTTGATCTTGAGATTGAACGCATTGAAGTAAAGTTGGCTAACGAAGATTTTATCGCGCGTGCCCCCCAAGCGGTGGTGAGCAAAGAGCGTGAAAGACTCGCCGCCTGTATACAAGATAAAGAAAAATTGCTAGCACAACAGGCGATGATTGCGAGGTTGTAGTTAATAGATAAAGGGGTTGTGATGTTTCAGGATCTAATTCGGAGTGAATTAAACGAGGCGGCTAAAACCTTGGTCAATTTTTTAGCGGATGACACTACGATTGATAACATTGAAAAAGCCGCTATATTACTCGCCAATTCATTTAAAGCTGGAGGCAAAGTGTTATCTTGTGGCAACGGTGGGTCACATTGTGATGCCATGCATTTTGCCGAGGAGTTAACTGGCCGTTATCGTGAAAATCGCCCTGGTTATCCGGCGATGGCTATTGCCGATATTAGCCATTTTTCCTGTGTGAGTAACGATTTTGGTTATGAGCATGTTTTTTCGCGCTACGTTGAGGCAGTGGGGAAGGCAGGGGATGTATTATTAGCGATTTCAACCTCAGGCAATTCTAAAAATATCATTCAGGCTATTAAAGCTGCTCATGAAAAAAAGATGAAGGTGATCACCTTAACGGGTAAGGATGGTGGTCAGATGGCGAATAAGAAGCAACTCGAAGATATTGAAATTCGAGTACCTCACTCAGGCTATGCTGATCGTATTCAAGAAATTCATATCAAGATCATTCATATTTTGATCCTGCTAATTGAAAAAGAAATGGCTAGATAAAACAAATAGCGGTTAACTGAGTTAAAATATTATTTAATCATCGTTTAAATCAGACTGCTTGCAAAACTGTAGTTAGTGCCACGCATAAGCAGTCTATTTATGTGTACATCTCAATGGAACTGATAACATCGAACAAACCTTATGATTAAAATAAAAAAAGGGCTTGATTTACCCATCGCCGGAAAACCCGCTCAGATCATACAGGATGGGTCGGTTATTCATCATGTGGCGCTGCTGGCTGAAGACTATGTCGGTATGCGTCCTTCTCTACTTGTGCAACAAGGTGACTGGGTTAAAAAAGGCCAAGCATTATTCGAAGACAAGAAAAATCCGGGGGTGTTGTTTACCGCCCCTGCCAGTGGGCAAATCAGCGCGATCAATCGTGGTGAGCGTCGGGTATTACAATCGGTGGTGATCAAAATAGTGGGTGATGAACAAATTCACTTCGATCATTACGATGCTAATGATTTACAGCAACTCAGTTATCAACAAGTACAGACTCAGCTGCTTGCCTCAGGATTGTGGACGGCATTACGTACCCGGCCTTTTAGTCGCTCGCCTAAACCCAACACTCAGCCTCGTGCCATTTTTGTTACGGCAATGGATACCCAGCCGTTAGCAGCAGATCCGCAGATCATTGTGAAGCATGAAATAGAGGCTTTTCACCATGGATTAACTGTGTTAACCCGCTTAACTGAAAGCAAAGTTCATGTCTGTCATGCCGCTGGTTTCACACCGGCTCCTTGCGACAATACTGCGATCACCTACAACAGGTTTTCAGGTCCTCATCCGGCAGGCTTAGTGGGGACGCATATTCATTTTCTTGAAGCGGTTAGTTTAAATAAATCGGTGTGGCATATTGGTTATCAGGATGTGATTGCTATCGGCAAGCTTTTCACACTGGGTGAATTATATACAGATCGTATTATTGCGCTTGCTGGCCCACAGGTGAGTGATCCCATGTTGCTACGAACCCGTTTAGGCGCGAGTTTAACCGAATTCACTGCGGGTAAATTAAAGCTGGGCGACAATCGCGTGATCTCAGGCTCGGTATTGAGTGGTCGCACATCATCTGCCCCTTGTGATTATCTTGGCCGTTTTCATCAACAAGTCTCGGTATTACTTGAAGGAAGGGATAAAGAGCTTTTTGGTTGGATCATGCCTGGTCGTGACAAATTTTCGTTAACTCGCACTACCCTCGGCCATTTTTGTAAAAATAAATTATTTTCTTTTTCAACCAATATGAATGGAGGTAAGCGCGCCATGGTGCCGATTGGCAACTATGAACGGATCATGCCGCTAGATATTTTAGCCACCCATTTATTGCGTGATCTCCTCGCAGGTGATACCGATAGCGCTCAAGCTTTGGGGTGTTTGGAATTGGATGAAGAAGATTTGGCATTATGCACCTTTGTCTGTCCTGGGAAATATGAATACGCGCCATTATTACGTGCCATATTGACCCAAATTGAGTTGGAAGGATAACTGATGGGTCTGAAAAATTTTTTTGAAAAAATAGAGCCTCACTTTGAAGCGGGTGGCAAGTTAGAAAAGTATTACCCGTTGTATGAAGCGGTGGCGACTATTTTTTATACGCAAGGAAAGGTGACATCAGGTGCTTCTCATGTCCGTGATGCGATTGATCTTAAACGGATGATGATTTTGGTCTGGCTGTCGGTTTTTCCTGCAATGTTTTGGGGTATGTATAACATTGGTCAGCAGGCCATCCCCGCTTTGCATCATCTTTACACTGGGGCAGAGCTGCAACAGGTTCTCGCTGGGGATTGGCATTACCGTTTAGCACAATGGTTAGGCGCATCATTGGCGGCAGATGCTGACTGGATCAGCAAAATGATCTTGGGTGCGGCTTATTTTGTGCCAATTTATGCTGTGGTGTTTATCGTCGGTGGATGTTGGGAAGTGCTTTTTTCGGTGATCCGTAAGCATGAAATCAACGAAGGTTTCTTTGTCACCTCGGTGCTTTTTGCGCTGATCCTGCCGCCCAATTTACCGCTGTGGCAAGCGGCGCTCGGTATTTCGTTTGGCGTGGTGATCGGCAAAGAAATTTTTGGTGGCACCGGGCGTAATTTTGTTAACCCGGCATTAGCCGGCCGCGCTTTCTTATTTTTTGCTTATCCTGCGCAAATCTCAGGTGATTTGGTGTGGAATGCCGCTGATGGTTTTTCCGGTGCGACGCCGCTTTCGCAATGGAGTATGAATGGAGGTCAAAATTTAATCAATACAGTGAGCGGACAACCCATTAGTTGGCTGGATGCTTTTTTAGGCAATATTCCAGGCTCTGTTGGTGAAGTCTCGACGCTAATGATCTTAATCGGCGGTGCGATCATTATTTTTGCGCGGATAGCCTCTTGGCGGATTGTTGCCGGGGTGATGCTGGGAATGATGGCGACCGCTTATCTGTTTAACGTCATAGGCTCGAATACCAATCCGCTGTTTGCTATGTCTTGGTATTGGCATTTAGTGCTCGGTGGTTTTGCTTTCGGCATGATTTTTATGGCCACTGATCCGGTATCCGCTGCCTTTACTAACAAAGGAAAATGGTGGTATGGCGGTTTGATTGGTGTCATGTGTGTGCTCATTAGGGTTATTAATCCCGCTTATCCTGAGGGAATGATGTTGGCGATCTTATTTGCCAATCTGTTTGCACCTCTGTTCGACTATGTGGTCGTCCAGGCTAACATCAAACGGAGATCCGCCCGTGGCAAATGATAAAGCAAAAAATAATAACAGTATGGGTAAAACCTTAACCGTCGTGGTTTTGCTGTGTTTGATCTGTTCAGTGGTGGTGGCGGGTGCTGCCGTGGGTCTCAAGGCGAGACAACAGGAACAACGCTTACTGGACAAACAACGCAATATTTTGGATGTGGTGGGTTTATTAACGCCGAAAATGGAAGCCACGGCAGTGAAAAACGCCTTTACTGCCCGTATCATTCCCCGCTTATTAGATTTAGCCAGTGGGGATTTCGTTAACGGTGATCCGACAAAATTTGATCGCGCCAGCGCCTTACGCGATGATCAAAAAAGTATCGCGCTAACTCCAGAGCAAGATATTGTCGGCATTAAGCGTCGAGCCAATGTTGTCGAGATCTATTTAGTCCGTAATGAACAAGGCCAAATCAGCAATATCGTCTTGCCAGTATACGGCTCTGGTTTATGGTCGATGATGTATGCTTTTGTTGCGCTCGATGCTGAAGGGCAAACTGTCAAGGGCATTAGCTATTATGAGCAAGGAGAAACACCTGGGCTCGGTGGTGAAGTAGAAAATCCAGCCTGGCGTCGTTTATGGGTGGGTAAAAAATTATTTGATGCACAAGGGCAACCGGCGATCCGTGTTGTCAAGGGCAATGCCAGTGCGGACGATCCCTCGGCGATTGACGGTTTATCCGGTGCGACCATCACTTCAAAAGGCGTGCAAAACACCTTTGTATTTTGGTTAGGTGAAAATGGCTTTGGCCCATTCTTAAAAAAAGTGCGTGCAGGAGTGTTAGAAAATGGCTGATAACAAAGAGATCAAACGTGTTCTGTTAGGCCCATTATTAGATAACAACCCTATTGCGTTGCAAATTTTGGGCGTCTGCTCGGCGTTAGCGGTGACGACAAAATTAGAAACCGCGCTAGTGATGACGCTGGCGGTAACCTTGGTGACCGCATTTTCTAGCTTTTTTATCTCCTTAATTCGTCACCACATTCCTAACAGTGTTCGGATCATTGTGCAAATGGTGATTATTGCCTCGCTGGTGATTGTTGTCGATCAGATCCTGCGTGCTTATGCCTATGAAATCTCAAAACAACTGTCGGTTTTTGTTGGTTTGATCATCACTAACTGCATCGTGATGGGGCGTGCGGAAGCTTATGCAATGAAATCGCCGCCGATTGAAAGCTTTATGGACGGCATCGGCAATGGGTTAGGTTATGGGCTGGTATTAGTGGCGGTGGGTTTTGTCCGTGAATTGATAGGCTCAGGTAAACTTTTTGGCATCACCTTATTGGAGAGCATTCAAAATGGTGGTTGGTACCAGCCCAATGGACTGTTCTTACTAGCGCCCAGCGCATTTTTTATCATTGGTTTGCTTATTTGGGGTTTGCGAAGCTTAAAACCTGAACAAGTTGAAAAGGAGTAATGGATGATGGAACATTACATTAGCTTGTTTGTGCGCGCGGTGTTTGTTGAAAATATGGCGCTGGCTTTTTTTCTCGGTATGTGTACTTTTTTAGCGGTATCAAAAAAAGTCTCAACCGCCTTTGGTTTAGGCATTGCGGTAACCTTCGTGCTGGGGATTTCTGTACCGGCTAACAATCTTGTTTATAACTTAGTACTGCGCGATGGCGCCTTAATGGAAGGTATTGATTTAAGTTTTCTCAATTTCATCACCTTTATTGGCGTGATAGCAGCGTTAGTGCAGATCCTTGAGATGATCTTAGATCGCTATTTCCCCTCGCTTTACAACGCATTGGGTATTTTTTTACCGCTGATCACCGTAAATTGCGCTATTTTTGGCGGCGTTTCCTTTATGGCACAACGTGATTATAACTTCCCTGAATCCGTGGTTTATGGTTTTGGCTCAGGTATCGGTTGGATGTTGGCTATTGTTGCTTTGGCTGGGATCCGCGAAAAAATGAAATATGCTGATGTGCCTGCGGGTTTACAAGGTTTAGGTATCACTTTTATCACTACTGGATTGATGGCGTTAGGTTTTATGTCTTTTTCTGGTGTGAATCTGTAAGGAAAGGAAAAATTAATGGAAATCATCCTTGGCGTCCTGATGTTCACCCTGATCGTATTGGCACTAACCGCTATGATTTTATTTGCTAAATCGAAATTGGTGAATACCGGTGAGATCCGTGTAGAAATAAACGGCGATGTCGATAAAAGTTTCACTGCTCCTGCCGGTGATAAATTGCTCAATATCCTGGCCGGTAGTGGCATTTTTGTTTCCTCTGCTTGCGGTGGCGGCGGATCATGTGGCCAGTGTCGTGTGACGATCAAAGAAGGTGGCGGTGATATTCTTGCCACTGAACTTTCTCATATTTCAAAACGCGAAGCGAAACAAGGTTGTCGTTTGGCCTGTCAAGTCAGTGTGAAACGAGATTTGAAGATCGACCTGCCAGAAGAGGTTTTTGGCATTAAAAAGTGGGATTGCGACGTGATCTCCAATGATAATAAAGCCACTTTTATTAAAGAGCTGAAACTCAAAATACCTGATGGTGAAGTGGTACCATTTCGAGCCGGAGGGTTTATTCAAATTGAAGCGCCGCCCCACCAGGTTAACTATGCTGATTTCTCTGTACCCGAAGAATACCGTAATGACTGGGATAAATTTAACTTATTCCGTTTTCAATCGACAGTGACGGAGCCCACCGTGCGTGCCTATTCGATGGCGAATTATCCCGAAGAGCATGGCATCATTATGTTGAATGTACGTATTGCCACGCCGCCGCCGAATAAATCGGAGGCGCCACCGGGTATCATGTCTTCTTATATCTGGTCTTTGCAACCGGGTGATAAAGTGACTATCTCTGGCCCATTTGGTGAATTTTTTGCTAAAGATACGCAGGCTGAAATGGTATTTATTGGTGGCGGCGCTGGCATGGCACCCATGCGTTCGCATATTTTTGATCAACTTAATCGCATCCATTCAAAGCGAAAAATAAGCTTTTGGTATGGTGCCCGCTCGCGGCGGGAAATGTTTTATGAACAAGATTTTGATCAACTGCAAGCAGGAAACGATAATTTTACTTGGCATGTTGCCTTATCCGATCCCTTGCCGGAAGACAATTGGAGCGGATACACAGGATTTATCCATAATGTGTTATTAGAAAATTATTTGAAAGATCACCCCGCGCCTGAAGACTGTGAATTCTATATGTGTGGTCCTCCGATGATGAATGCCGCGGTGATCAGCATGCTGAAAAATTTGGGTGTTGAGGATGAGAATATTATGCTGGATGATTTTGGTGGCTAATAAAAAATCATGTATAAAAAGATAATTTATTGGCTAATAATATTAACAAATTTACTATTATTGACCGGTTGTGGTTCTGAACAAATTAATTTTTCAGGAAAAACCATGGGCACTTCGTACTCCATTAAATATGTGAGTGCACCCACCACTCCGCCGCTTGAATCGCTTCAACGAGACATTGAGCAAAAATTGCAGCTCATCAATGATCAAATGTCAACCTATCGCGAAGACTCTGAATTAAGTCGTTTTAATCAAAGTAGGCAGATCAACACCGCTTTCCCCGTTTCTGCCGCCACGGCAAAAGTGGTGCGGGAGGCAATTAGGATCAATGGTATTACTGAAGGTGCGTTAGATGTGACTGTTGGTTCGGTAGTGAACCTCTGGGGTTTTGGCCCTGAAGGTCGCCCCGATAAAGTTCCTACTGAGGCTGAATTGGAAAAGCGTCGGGCTTGGATTGGCATCGATAAATTGGCAGTAGAGCAGAAGCAAGACGCCTTGATCAAAACTATTCCTGAACTGTATGTCGATCTTTCTGGCATCGCGAAGGGCTATGGTGTTGATGTGATTGCTGACTATTTAGAAGCCAATAACATCCACCATTACATGGTAGATATTGGTGGTGAGATCCGCACTCGCGGCAATAATGGCAAAGATCAGCCTTGGCGTATTGCTATTGAAAAACCGAATGCGGGCGGGGGATCCAGCGCGCAGGAGATCATCGAACCCGGTATCATGTCGGTTGCAACCTCGGGTGACTATCGTAACTATTTTGAAGAAAAAGGCGTGCGTTATTCTCACACCATCGATCCTAGCACCGGTCGGCCAATAAACCATCGACTGGTCTCGGTAACCGTTTTGGATCCAAGCTGCATGACGGCGGATGGATTATCTACTGGTTTAGATGTGCTGGGGTCACAACGTGGTATGGAATTGGCGAATTTATTGAATATTCCCGTGTTTATGATCATTAAAACCGATAATGGTTTTGAAGCACGTTATTCAACGGCGTTTGAACCTTATCTGCGCAAAAAACATTGAGGAGGAAGGAGCGATGCTAACCCTGTTTATTATCTCTTTTATTTTTTTTCTGCTCATCACAATCGGTATGTCATTGGGATATTTGGTCAAACGCAAAAGCTTACAAGGCAGTTGTGGTGGGATCACGAGCTTAGGCATGGAAAAAATTTGTGATTGTCCTGAGCCTTGTGATAGTCGCAAAAAGCGATTGGCTCAAGCTGCGGCACGTGAAAAAAAATGGGCGCAATACCGTATTTTGTAATATACCTTTCGTCTTTGAAGTTTCCGCTAGGGCGACCGACCGATGAGCGTAGACATACCATGGCGAGAGCTGGCAGCCAACAACACGGCGGCTTCAAAGGCGAAGGGTATAAAAAACCGTTGATTCATCGCACCGGCAGTTTAATATTCTTAAACATCGCTTTAATATCTTCATTAGAGCGTAATTTTAGCGCCCGATCGACCCGATCACGTGTTAAATGCGGCGCGAAACGTTGAATAAAATCATACATGTAACTGCGTAAAAATGTACTGCGGCGAAAGCCAATTTTAGTAGTACTGCAAGTGAATATTTCTTTAGCTTCCACTGTTACCAGATCAGGATCTTGCTGTGGATTAACCGCCATATTGGCGATAATACCCACCCCAAGACCGAGACGCACATAAGTTTTGATGACATCCGCATCGGTGGCAGTGAAGACAATGCGCGGCGTCAAACCTGCGCGTTTAAATGCGCTATCAAGCGTGGCGCGTCCGGTGAAACCCAACGTATAAGTGACTATCGGGTATGCGGCCAATTCGGTAATAGTAAGATTTTTTTTACCTGCGAGAGGATGATCTTGCCTGACGACAACCCCCCTATTCCAGTGATAGCAGGGCAGCATAATTAAATCATCATATAAATGTAATGCTTCAGTAGTGATAGCAAAATCGGCATCGCCCTTAACAACGGCTTGCGCGATCTGAACAGGTGAGCCCTGATGCATATGCAAAGAAACACAGGGGTAATGTTTAATAAAACTTTTAATTATTTTGGGCAAGACATATCGCGCTTGGGTATAAGTTGTTGCGATACAGAGTGATCCTTTATTTGGACAGGTATACTCCCCCGCGACGGCTTTAATTGCATCGATTTTTGACAGTATTTCACTGGCAATAGCAATAATTTCCTTACCCGCAGGGGTAACTTGGGTTAAATGCTTACCACTGCGCGCAAAAATCAAAATCCCGAGTTCATCTTCCAGCATTTTTATCTGCTTACTAATACCGGGCTGAGAGGTAAACAAACCCTGCGCAGTGGAAGACACATTAAGATTATGGTGAACCACCTCGACAATATAACGCAGTTGCTGCAATTTCATCTTTGGATCACCTTTAATACCTTTTCACTGTATTTCTCCATTAGACCCTTTGTCTTTGAAGTTGCCTTCGGCTGCCAGGGAGACCGACCTATGAGCGCGGACATACCATGAGGCGAACACCCGCAGCTAAAAACGCGGCGGCTTCAAAGGTGAAGGGTATAAACCTATTTTTTATTTTCGATCCATCGACCGTCGATATAAAAAGCCGACCAAGACGTTGCTTTACCTGATTTTTCGGAGGAAATATATTGTTGTTTAGTTTTACGACTAAAACGTACTACGGTTTTATTGCCTTCACTGTCCTTTACCGGTGCATCAGCCAGATAGCGCAATTTTTCGGGTAAAAGAGGTTTAAATCTCACCAATTCTTCCACTAATGGAGCCCGTGTCTCTCTTGATTTTGGGAAAGTATTGGCCGCTAAGAAGACGCCTGCAGCGCCGTCGCGCAGAACAAAATAAGCATTGGATTGTGTACAGTGTAACTCGGGTAAAGGAATGGGATCTTCTTTTGGCGGTGCCACGGCACCATTGCGTAAAATTTTACGTGTATTCTTACATTGATCGTTAGTACAACCCATGTACTTGCCAAAACGCCCCATTTTTAAATGCATTTCAGCACTACACTTATCGCACTCAACAATCGGGCCTTCGTAGCCTTTAATACGAAACTCTCCTTCTTCAATCTCATAACCGTTACACACTGGATTATTACCACATATATGTAGTTTGCGGTGTGTATCGATCAGATAACTGTCCATTGCGGTAGCACATTGCGGGCAACGACGACGCGATCGTAATGCATTGGTTTCTGCATCGTCACCTTCTAAAATGTTAAGGATTTCTGTTTCAGGAATTAAATTAATGGTCGTTTTACAACGCTCTTTCGGCGATAAAGCATAACCTGAGCAACCAAGAAATACGCCGGTACTGGCGGTACGGATGCCCATCTGGCGGCTACATGTTGGACAGGTGATTTGGATCATGACTATGGCGTTGGGACGCATACCGCCTTCTTCTGGATCCTTTTCTGCCACAGCTAATTGGGCGCTAAATTCGCTAAAAAATGCATCAAGCACGGTTTTCCATTCTGCCTGATTATTGGCTACTTGATCCAAGCTGGTTTCCATGCGCGCAGTGAAATCATAATTCATCAATTCGTGAAAATTGGCTTCCAGCCGATCGGTAACAATTTCGCCCATTTTTTCAGCGTAAAAACGACGGCTATGAAGACGTACGTACCCACGATCTTGAATGGTAGAAATAATTGAAGCGTAAGTAGAAGGGCGGCCAATGCCTCTTTTTTCTAGCTCTTTGACTAAAGAGGCTTCGTTATAGCGAGAGGGCGGTTTAGTAAAATGTTGACTAGGAAGCAATTTTTTTAAATCCAGGGGCGTGCCGACGGCAATCATAGGTAAAGCACGATCTTCATCGCCTTTACGCAATACCGATACAACTTTGCTCCATCCGTCAAAACGCAAAGTGCGCCCTTTAGCGCGCAAGCGATAATCCCCGGCCTGAACGGTTAGTGTAGTGGAATCATACTGAGCCGGTGGCATTTGACAAGCAACGAATTGACACCAGATCAATTGATAGAGTTTTTGCGCATCCGGCTCCATATCTTTTAATTGTTCAGCCAACACATTGACATTCGAAGGGCGGATGGCTTCGTGTGCTTCTTGCGAATTATCTTTATTGCTGTATTGATTGGCAGAAGTCGGCAGATAACGAGCACCAAAATTGTCGTTAATATAACCTCGTACCATCGTTAAGGCATCTTGACTCAAATTAGTAGAGTCAGTACGCATGTAGGTGATATGACCCGCCTCATATAAACGTTGCGCCATCATCATGGTTTTTTTTACGCCAAAATTGAGTCGCGTGCTAGCCGATTGTTGCAGGGTAGAGGTAATAAAAGGGGGAGGGGGCTTACTGCTGGTGGGTTTGTCTTCTCGAGCCACCACCTTATAATCGGCATCTTTTAGTAATGTTAACGCAACCTGTGTTTGCTCCGCGTTAACCGGTTTGAATGGTTTATCACCGACATGGGTAACGGCCATTTGGATATTGAGATCGCCTTTTGCTAAAAGATCGGCATGTAGCTCCCAAAATTCTTGTGGTACGAATGCTTTGATCTCACTTTCGCGTTCAACGACTAGCCGAACGGCGACAGATTGTACTCGCCCGGCAGACAAACCGCGCGCAATTTTTTTCCATAATAGAGGGGAGACCATATATCCGACGACGCGATCCATAAAGCGACGCGCTTGCTGAGCATTAACACGATTAATATTTAATTGTCCCGGCTGCTGAAAAGCTTGCCCAATCGCGTTTTGGGTAATTTCGTTAAAAACCACACGGCTAAAACGTGTATCATCTCCGCCAATAATCTCCCGTAAGTGCCAAGCAATCGCTTCACCTTCACGATCAAGATCGGTAGCGAGATAGATGTGATCAGCTGTTTTCGCCAATGTGGTTAATTCAGCCACCACTTTTTCTTTACCCGGTAGAATTTCATATTGGGCTTGCCAACCATGATAAGGATCGATCCCCATTCGATTGACCAAAGCGGTTTTGACATCTTTTTTAACTTTTTTCTTAGACGGGGTTTCTTGTTTTTCTTTCGCTAAATTTTCAGTGAGATCTGTCTTTTTTCTACCCGAAATATTTTTACTGGTGGGTAAATCACGGATATGACCGACACTCGATTTGACAACATAATTACTGCCTAGATATTTATTAATCGTTTTGGCTTTTGCCGGAGATTCAACTATTACAAGCGCCTTGCCCATAATGACCTTACCTAAATTGTTGACTGATGTTGGAGTCTACGAAATCTTCTTTGAGCTGCGCTGATACTTCTTTACGCTATGTAAACTGCGCTTTTTCGCTCGTTTTTTCTTCAATTGAGCGTCGGTCAAGAAAATTTCGAACAGGCTCTAAGAAATTTTATGCTACCAATAATATTGCAATTTAGATTAGTGGTTTTTCGCTACGTTGCCACCAGCGCAATAATAAACGATCCGCATTTTTTGCTACACTGCCGGTAAATCGATCAATTAATCGTTTACGGCGACTGTATTTCACGCTAATCACTTCATGCTGTGCCATTTTAGCGATCAATAACTCATCGCTGCTCTCAATCGCGTCAACTAATCCTTTTTCTTTTGCTGTAATACCAAACCAATGTTCGCCTGTTGCCACGGTATCAATATCAAGCTGTGGACGCCGTTGCTTAATAAATTGCTTAAACAATAAATGGGTTTCATTTAATTCTTCCCGGAATTTTTCACGCCCTTGTTCGGTATTTTCACCGAATAAAGTGAGAGTGCGTTTGAATTCTCCAGCAGTGTGTAATTCAATATCAATATTATTTTTGCGCAACCATCGATTAAAATTAGGAATTTGCGCCACTACACCAATAGAGCCAATAATAGCAAAGGGGGAAGATACGACGCGATCGGCAACACAAGCCATCATATAGCCTCCACTCGCGGCGACTTTATCCACAGCCACGGTTAAATGGATACCCGCCTGTTGTAAACGTACCAATTGTGATGCTGCTAGACCATAACCATGAACCACTCCGCCAGGGCTTTCCAAACGTAGCAGTACTTCATCTTGTTTTGTTGCTACCGCCAATATTGCGGAGATTTCTTCTCTTAATGATGACACTTCATGCGCGTCAATGCTGCCTTTAAAATCGAGTACATATAGGCAGGGTTTTGCTGCCGCAGTAGTGTTCAATTTAGCTTGTTGTTTTTTTAACTGTTGATCTATTTTTTCCTGTTTTTTAATTTCTTTTTGCCAACGCTTTTGTTCGGTCTCAGACAGGCGTGCTAACTGCATCTTTTGCTGAATTTCTTTATATTGTTTACCTAAATTAACGAGTTTAAGTTTACCGCTGTGGTCTGATTGATGTTGCCCGATATAAAAAACGATAAATACCAGTGCTCCTATCGCGGTAACAATAGTCACCATTTTGGCTAAAAACAGCATGTACAAAGAAATTAATTCCACAAGTTCCGCCTTTCTTCATGTTTATTATTGAACATAATAGGTGTATCCCCTTCGCTTTTGAAGCCGCCATGTTGTTGGCTGTCGGCTCTCGCTCTGGCCGCTTAGCGGCAACTTGAAGGGTATATTAGATTCTGAATAGGCTGTTACAAACGCCGCTTCTTTATCTGCCTGGTGTCAGCCCTCGTTTTCTCAGAATGGCGCTTAACCGCACGGCGAATTTGATTGGCTTTCATGCGGCGGCGTTCTTGTTCAACAGGTAATTTACTGACGGTCTCCGCAGGCAGGGATACTAACTCACGTAAATAGTTTATCGCTTTCAAGTCAAGTTCTGTCCAGCCGCCACGCGGTAAACCTTTGGGTAAAGTGATATCACCGTAACGTATACGAATCAAGCGGTTTACTTTAACGTCGACCGCTTCCCAAAGACGGCGGACTTCTCGATTACGGCCTTCGGTCAAAGTGACGTTATACCATTGATTAATCCCTTCCCCACCTTGAAAACTGATCTTATGAAAAGAAGCAGACCCATCTTCTAACTGTATCCCTTTACTAAGCTGTTTGATTTTATCCTCGTCGATTTGACCGAAAACACGTACCGCGTATTCCCGTTCAACCTCATGACGAGGATGCATGAGACGGTTAGCCAATTCTCCGTCAGTAGTAAATAGTAATAAGCCTGAAGTATTGACATCTAAACGCCCTACCGCCACCCAACGAGAAGTCCGTAGTTTAGGCAAACGATCAAACACCGTTGGTCGCCCTTGGGGATCATGAAGGGTACATAATTCACCTTCTGGCTTGTAGTAGGCTAGCACACGACAGATGGCCGCATTCGATTCAGTAATCGCCAGTACACGACCATCCAAACGAATTTTGGTCGATTGGCGGACATCAACACGGTCACCCAAGGTTGCTATTTTACCATCAAGACTGATACGCCTTTGCATAATCATAGTTTCGATTGCACGGCGAGAGCCATGGCCAGCACGTGCTAGCACTTTTTGTAATTTTTCACTCATTGAAAACCTCTAATGTCGCCTTCACAGGCGTCGGGAGAATAATATTTAGGTGTCTGTTCGAAAAGGCGTCACATCGCCTGCTCCTTCACGGATGATGATAGGGGCAGAGGTGGTCATATCGATCACGGTGCTCGGTTGTGGATCTAAAACCCCTCCGTGAATAATTAAATCTACCTGCTTGCTAAGATTTTTTTTAATGGCTTCTGGATCGGATTCAGCACAATCATTGCCTGGTAGTATCAGTGTGCTGGACATCAACGGCTCTTTCAATAGCGCTATCAATGCTAGCGCTATTGGGTTAGTCAACACCCGTAATCCAATAGTTTTACGTTTATCATTCATCAAACGCCGTGGTACTTCTTTCTTCGCTCTTAAAATAAAGGTATAGCTCCCTGGTATATTATTTTTTATTAATTTGAAGGCATAATTATCAATATGAGCATAGGTAGAGAGCTCTGATAAATCGCGGCAAACCAATGTGAAATGATGGGTTGTATTGTGTTGCCGAATGCGATAGATACGATCCATCGCGATTTTTTCTTCTAGACGACAACCTAAGGCATAGCCAGAATCGGTTGGGTAGATGATGACGCCGCCTTTGCTTAAAACATCAACACTGAGTTTGATCAATCGTAATTGAGGGTCTTGCGGATGAATGTGAAGAAATTGACTCATGGTTGCACCTTATTTCATCCATTTAGATGTCTTTTTATCTCACTGGCCAATCATGCCATATCGGCTTCACCTTAGCAGGTAACCACAATTTGCGTCCTAGTTCAATCCAAGAGCAGGGATAGTGAAAATCCGATCCTTGAGAGGCTAATAGATTATATTGCTCCGCATATTGCCCCAATAAAACACGTTCGTCGAGTGTCTGTTGACAGGTAGCCACTTCCATACCATCCCCACCTTGCTCTGCAAAATGAGACAGTAATCGCTTTAACCATTTAGTTGTAAGCCGATAACGTCCGGGATGTGCTAATACCGCTTGCCCTCCAGATTGAGCAATAGCATTAATGGCTTGCTCTATAGTACACCAATGGGGCGGAACGTAACCGATTTTATCTTTTGCCAAATATTTTTTAAACACTTGGCTAATGTTGCTGGCCATTCCCAGTTCTACTAAATAACGTGCAAAATGACTGCGTGTAATTTGTGCCTCTTTGGCCAAACGGGTCACATTTGGCCAGACATCAGGGATCTGTGCTTTTTCTAAGGCCTGGCTGATTTCTTTCGCCCGCTGATGGCGTTTTGTCGCTTGTTCAGCCAATAATTGACAAATCCGTGGATGCGTAATATCGATATTTAAAGCAACCACATGTATTTCATGCTGTTGCCATACAGTAGAAATTTCTACCCCATGAATTAATTTTAATGCCAAGCTTTGTTGCTGGATGGCGGCATCAGCTTCTGCTAACCCGTCGGTGGTATCATGATCGGTAATCGCTAATACCCCCACCCGCATTAAGGCTGCTCGCGTGACTAATTCTGTGGGGGTTAATAAACCATCCGACGCGACCGTATGACTATGCAAATCATAAAGTATAAAATCGGCAGGTGCGATTATGTTATGGTTCAACGTGAATGTCCGTATTATGTACCTGATAGCATAAATTCAGACCACACCGGGGCATGATCAGAAGGTTTTTCCATGCCTCGAATTTGATAATCAATCCCTGTTGCTATACAACGTGATGCCAACGGAGCACTTGCCAACAGTAAATCAATCCGTAATCCACGATTTTCATCGAAGCCGCGTGATCGATAATCAAACCATGAAAACTGGTCATTACATTCAGGATTTTTGCTGCGAAAGGTGTCAATCAAGCCCCAATTTTGCAACCGCGCGAGCCAATCACGTTCTTCAGGCAAAAAAGCACATTTTCCACTGCGTAACCAGCGTTTTTGATTATCGGAGCCAATACCAATATCAAGCTCCGTTGGGCAAATATTCAGGTCGCCCATAATCAAAAGCTGATCGTCGGCAGTAAAATGTTGTTCGAGATAATGTTGTAAATCAGAATAAAATTTCGCTTTCGCGGGGAACTTTGTAGGGTGGTTGCGATTTTCTCCTTGTGGAAAATAACCATTTATCACCGTTAAGTTTCCCTGTGGTGTCGCTACATCTACCATAATAATACGGCGTTGCGCATCGGCATCGTCAGTAGGAAATCCTCGTCGTACCGCCAAGGGTTGCTGTTTGATTAACAATGCTACGCCATAATGGCCTTTTTGCCCATGGTAATATACGTGGTATCCATATTGACTTATTTCAGCTAAAGGAAACATATCATCATGCACTTTAGTTTCTTGTAATCCGATGATATCCGGTTGATGTTGTGTAATAATCGCAGCGAGTTGATGGAAGCGGGCACGTAACCCATTTATATTAAAAGAAACAAACTTCATATTTCGTGCCGTTTTTAGTACAAAAGTACGTGAATGCTAACAGATATCTAATAAAATGTAATCTATAGCCTTTGAAGCTACGTTAGCCAGTAGACAGATCAATGAAAAATATCTAACGGTATTAATAAAAATTAATGGAGATTTTATTGCATGAAAAAAATGGGATTATTTCTGATGGGGCTCAGCATGGCATTCATGGTTTCAGCCACTTCATTTAAAGAGGGAAAGCAATATGAATCCTTAAAGGAGCCTGTGTTTGGAGATCAACAACAAGAAGTGGTAGAGTTTTTTTCTTTTTACTGCGGGCACTGTTATGTATTTGATAAAGAATTCCAGGTGTCTCAGAAAATAAAAGAAGTGGTGCCGAAAGGAGCTAAAATAGAACAATATCATGTTGAATTTCTGGGCAGATGGGGTAAAGCGCTCAGTGAAGCTTGGGTGATTGCTAAGGAGCTAGAGGTAGCAGATAAAATCAAACCTCTGCTATTTGAAGCTGTGCAAACAGAAAAAAAATTAGAAACCAAAGACGCGAAAGCAGTTGAGGCAATTATTGGTGAGATTTTTGCCAAAGTAGGTGTGGAAAAAGAAAAATACGAGACTGTAAAAAAAGGCATTCAGGTCGAACTTTCGCTTTTAAAACAAAAAGAAATGGCTGAAAAGCTAAAGGTAAATGGTGTTCCCGCCGTCTATGTTGATGGAAAATATAGGATCAAAAGCGAAGGCATCGATACCACTTCAAAAGCGGCTTATGCTAAAGAATATGCCGAAGTGGTTGGATTTTTATTAGATAATTAAGCTAATTATTTTTAAGTCTAGTTTCTTGAGAGAGCCGATAACACTACAGTGGAATCATACGAGGGCATGCCTTTAGGGGCTATAACAGCCATAGTAGCAGCTGGGGGATTGTACTTAGTGGGTTGTTGTATCGCTGTTGTAAAATAATTCATAAAAAAGACTAAAAATACGGCAGTAAGCACCCTGCCTGCATAGAGATTATTTATCCATGCAGGTAGGGTATTTTTCATCACAGGTATAAATTTACCATTCGGTAACCTCTTTGCTATGATTGTGGCCAGTAGACCTCTTTCGAAACCTACTGAGTGATGCGAATCCTGCGTTGCCCGGTACGCGCAATCCTCATGTACTTATATGTACATTCCGGTTGCTGTGTGCCGGGCGCCTTGACTTCTCATCACTCACTACGGTTTGGAAAGAGGTCAAATGCCTTATCGCTAGCTAAAGACAAACAAACCTTATGACTCAAATTACAGCAAATCCGCTTATCTTGGTTGATGCCTCTTCATACCTTTATCGGGCTTATCATGCTCTTCCTCCACTGACGAATAGCCACAAAGAGCACACTGGGGCGATGTATGGCGTGCTAAACATGTTGCGTAGCTTATTATCGCAATATCATCCGAGCCATATTGCCGTGGTATTTGATGCCAAAGGTAAAACCTTTCGTGATGAACTTTATGTTCAGTATAAATCTCATCGTCCTCCTATGCCTGATGACTTAGCTTCACAAATCGAGCCGTTATATCGCATGGTACGTGCGATGGGGCTACCGCTGCTTGTCGTGGCTGGGTTTGAGGCCGATGATGTTATAGGGACGTTAGCGCAACAGGCAGAAAAAGCAGGCCGATCAGTTGTCATCAGTACCGGTGATAAAGATATGGCACAGCTGGTCACCACTAATATCACCCTGATTAACACCATGAATAACACCGTGCTTGGGCCACAGGAAGTACGCGATAAATATGGCGTTCCGCCAGAGTTAATGATCGACTTTCTCGCATTGATGGGCGACTCATCCGATAATATCCCTGGCGTACCGGGTGTCGGTGAAAAAACCGCGCAAGCCCTTATACAGGGGCTGGGGGGATTAGATTGCCTATTTTCTAATTTGGAAAAAATCGCGACCTTAACTTTTCGCGGCGCCAAAACTTTTGCCGCCAAGTTACAACAACATAAAGAACTGGCTTATTTATCTTATCAATTGGCGACGATTAAAACGGATGTTAAGTTAGATATCGCCCATGATAAATTAAACATCACCCCCCCCGATATCGATCAACTACATCAGTTGTTTAGTCGTTATGAATTTAAACGTTGGCTGGCTGAGTTAAATTCGCCTGATTGGCCGATGGGTAAAAAACGTCCTGCGACATCCATTGATGAGCCGACCGCGCCAAGCGCGCGATTTTCACAAGATAACTACCAGATAATTTTTGATGAAGACAGCTTATCCCATTGGATTGAGCAACTGAATCAAGCCGATCTTTTTGCTTTTGATACCGAAACCGATGGGCTGGATATTATCAATGCTAATCTCATTGGTCTGTCTTTTGCGATTACTCCCGGTGAGGCGGCTTATTTACCCTTAGCGCATGATTATTCAGATGCGCCAATTCAGTTAGATCGCACTCTCGTTTTAGATAAATTAAAACCGCTATTAGAAAATCCGCAAAAGCGAAAAGTCGGGCAAAATCTTAAATTCGATAAAAGCATTTTGGCGCGTTGCGGTATTGTTTTGCAAGGCATTGCTTTTGACACCATGCTGGAATCTTATATTTTGAATACGGTGGCGGGGCGTCATGATATGGATAGTTTATCTCAACGTTATTTACAGCATAAAACCATCACCTTTGAAGAAATTGCCGGTAAAGGCAAGTCTCAACTCACCTTCAATCAGATTGCTTTGGAACAAGCGGCACCTTATGCTGCTGAAGACGCTGATATCACACTGCGACTTCATCATTGCCTATGGCCTCAACTACAACAAAGTAAAGCATTGAGCTGGATTTTTACCCACATTGAAATGCCGCTATTGTCGGTATTGTCGCGTATTGAAAGTACTGGCGTGTTGATCGACCGAGCTGTTTTGGCACAGCATTCTGAAGAATTAACCACAAGGTTAACTGAGTTAGAAGAGCAAGCACATCTATTAGCAGAAGAGCCTTTCAATTTAGCCTCACCTAAACAATTACAAACTATTTTGTATGAAAAAAAGAAGTTACCCGTACTGAAAAAAACCCCTAAAGGGGCTCCTTCAACCGATGAAGAAGTCCTTGCAGAGCTGGCGTTAGATTATCCTTTGGCTAAAGTTCTGCTTGAGTATCGTGGATTGGCAAAATTAAAAACGACTTATACTGATAAATTACCCTCGATGATTAATCCTACTTCAGGTCGAGTGCATACCTCCTATCATCAAGCGGTTACTGTTACCGGTCGTTTGTCTTCTCGTGAGCCTAATTTACAAAATATTCCTATTCGTAGTGAAGAGGGGCGGCGGATCCGTCAAGCCTTCATTGCGCCACCTGGCTACCAGATTATTGCCGCCGATTACTCTCAAATTGAGCTGCGTATTATGGCGCATCTTTCACAAGATGAGGGGTTGATAAAAGCCTTTACTGCCGATAAAGATATTCACCGCGCCACTGCCGCTGAGGTTTTTAATGTGTCTTTAGAGACAGCGACGGATGAACAGCGCCGTAGTGCCAAAGCGATTAATTTTGGTTTAATTTATGGCATGAGTGCGTTTGGTTTAGCGCGTCAATTAGGGATTGCACGGGTTGAAGCGCAACACTATATTGATCGGTATTTTGAGCGTTATCCAGGCGTGGCCAATTATATGGAGGCTATTCGCAAACAGGCGGCAACACAAGGCTATGTGACAACCCTTGCGGGGCGACGGCTGTATTTACCCGATATTAATGCATCGAGTGCCATGCGGCGTAAAGCCGCCGAACGAGAAGCAATCAATGCCCCGATGCAAGGCACTGCCGCCGATATTATTAAAAGCGCGATGATTGAAATCGATGCTTGGTTACAGCATCAACCCTTAGTACGGATGATTATGCAAGTACATGATGAATTGGTTTTTGAAGTGCATGAGAGTGTTTTGCAGGGGGCGGTAGAAAAAATTCGTCATTTGATGGAACAAACCACGAAAAAAAGTATGCCGTTGACGGTGCCATTGTGTGTCAACATCGGTGTTGGTGCTAATTGGGATCAAGCACATTGCTCATATCAAATAAACCCTTCTGTTTCTGTGTTAACCAAATAGCGGCTCTAATGGCGCCATTGGCAAATGTCAGGCGACTATTTGCTTTATGAGTGATAGTAAGTTGTTCGTCATCATTGGCAAAGAGTACCTGGTGTTCGCCAATAATATTGCCGGCGCGGAGAGTAGAAAAACCAATGGTACCGGGTTTACGGGGCTCTTTATTACGGCAATACAGCGCCGCCTGTTTTAGATCGAGCCCCAATGTGTCCGCCAGGGTTTCTCCCATCGCTAATGCGGTGCCTGAAGGGGCATCGACTTTATGCCGATGATGCGCTTCAATAATTTCAATGTCGGTGTCTTTACCGATTATTTTTGCTGTTTTTTTCAGTAGATCCAGCATCAAATTGACGCCAACACTGAAATTAGCCGCGCGAATGATGGCTATTTCTTCAGCGGCTTGATTAATTCGTATTTTGTCTTGATCAGTAAAACCGGTGGTACCAATCACCATCGCTTTTTTCTGTTGTCGGCAATATTCCAGATGCTGCAATGTCGCTGTAGGCGTCGTAAAATCAATCAATACATCAAAATTATCCTCAATAGTGGCTAAATTATCACTGAGGGTAATATTGAGTGGATTGATGCCAACCAGCACGCCAGCATCGATTCCCACCGCAGCATCGTTTTGACGCACGATAGCCGCGACCAGGGTCACCTGATTGTGTTGAGCGGCGGCCTGAATCAGTTGTTTGCCCATGCGCCCTGCCGCGCCGGCAATAGCAATACGTATCATTGAATTATTTGGATCCTAAGTGAAGGGAAGAGGTGTTTGTTGATTGTAGCCTATCCTGTTGTTTGCACTATTGATGCATTATGTCTTTACATTTTTATCATTTTTTGTTTGTAAATCAGGGAGTAACTTTTTTAACTCGCTGATTTTTGCTTCAGTATTTTTTTGCTCTTCCTTTAACTTTCTGATTGCTGCTTCAATATTTTTTTGCTCTTCCTTTAACTTGCTGATTGCTGCTTCAGTATTTTTTTGCTTTGCTTCAGCCATTGAAAGTATTACAGCACACTGTTCATGTTTTAATTCTTGCTGATCTAGTTTTTCTTTAATTATTTGAATATGTTCTTCTAGAGGTAGAGAGGAACGATTCACAAAAGCCTGATTTCCTACTCCAGTGACATATTGCCCTACTCTGGTGCCAACTCCGGCGACATCTTGCTCTACTTCGGTGACATATTGCTGAGAGTTTCCTGTTACTGTTGGACTACAAATGAACGGGATTGCCATAATGATTGTCTTATTAATAATATTAAAAAATAAAATTATACATCACAATTAATTTTTAATAAAAATTAATATGCTTAACTTTAATAATCTTTAGTCAACTTCCTTAACGCTGAGCCTTAACGCCTTAGGGATCTCAAAAACAATATTTTCTTCTCGGCCAATCAATTCGATTGCTTCTTGAGCGCCTAATGATTGCAGGCGTTTGATTACCTGCTGCACCAAAATGTCAGGCGCCGAAGCCCCGGCGGTGACGCCGATAGTGTGAGCATTAACGAGCCACTTCGGCTGAATATCGGTCGCTGAATCGATCAGATAGGCTTGTTTGCCCATTCTTTGTGCTAGCTCAGACAATCGATTGGAATTGGATGAATTTTTTGAGCCTACCACCAAGATGCAATCGGCACGCTGGGCGAGATCTCTGACTGCCTCCTGGCGGTTAGTGGTGGCATAACAAATATCATCTTTACGTGGCCCGGTGATCTGCGGAAACCGCTGCCGTAATGCGTCTATGATCACTGAGGTATCATCTATCGATAAGGTGGTCTGTGTCATAAAACACAAATTATTGGCATCTTTCACCACCAGCTGCTCAACGTCCTCTGGTGATCCCACCAAATAAATGCCACCTTGCGGATTATTATATTGTCCCATCGTGCCTTCCACTTCAGGATGACCGGCATGGCCGATCAGAACGGCTTCTATACCTCTGTGGCTGGCGCGTGCGACTTCCATATGCACTTTGGTCACCAGTGGACAGGTTGCATCAAGTAACAGGGTCAATTGACGGCTCTTTGCTTCTTGTCGTACTGCTTGAGACACCCCATGGGCAGAAAAAATCAGGATAGATCCTTCTGGCACCTCTGAAATGTCTTCAATAAAAATCGCCCCGCGTTGAGATAAATCATTAACGACATAACGGTTGTGAACCACTTCATGCCGCACATAGATCGGGGCGCTATACATGGCTAAGGCACGTTCGACAATATTAATCGCGCGGTCAACCCCGGCACAAAAGCCACGCGGATTAGCCAGCAATATCTGCATGGCATTTCTCCTCTGTTGCCTTAATTTCTAATACTTCAATGGTAAAATGAATCGATTGTTCTGCCAGTGGATGATTAAAATCTACCTTGATCGACTCTGCCGTTACTTCACGTACGATACCGGGCATTTCACTGCCATTGATCGCGCTAAACAGCATAATCGTCCCGACATTGGGGATCCCCGTTTGGCTAAAATCGCGTGGGGAAAAATGCTGGATCAAAGCGGGATCAGTGTGACCAAAGGCAGATTCTGCTGGTAAAGTAAAAGTCCGTTTATCACCTACTTGTAAGCCGAGCAAATGTTGTTCTAACGCCTCAGACAAACTGCGATCACCTAAACGAAATAAAGCAGGCTTGCCCTGGGCATAGGTCGAATCTGCCGTTGATCCATCAGCCAGCTTCAAGATGAAATGTACCAATACCGAGCTATTTTTTTGTACTCGATCTAACATTACTTTTTACCTTTTTTTAACACCGCTTTCTCCGGTGGGCTAAAGGCGCCTTCGCAAACCACTAACATCGCGCCAATACAAATTGCGGTATCGGCCAGGTTAAACGTCGGCCAATGCCAATGATTGACATGAAAATCGATGAAATCAATGACGACACCCTGCACCATACGATCAAATAAGTTGCCTAATGCGCCGCCGATAATCAGCGCATAAGCACAGTTAATCAATTTTTTCTGACGAGGAGTGCGAGACATGAATACCAATAACGTCAAGACAATGGCCAGCGCGATCAAGGCAAAAAACCATCGCTGCCAACCCCCTTTATCTGCGAGAAAACTAAATGCTGCACCGGAATTTTGTACATAGGTTAAATTTAACCAGGGTAACAATGGCAAACTTTCATACAACGTAAAATGAGCTATAACCCATTGTTTACTTGCCAGATCGAAAATCAACACCACTACACCTAGCCATAACCAACGTAATCCGCTCGAACACATTTTTTTATTCATCAGGCAAATCTACGCTCTTCACCGTTATCTGCAACGTTAGTGACACAACGGCCACACAATTTTGCGTGCTCCGCTACCAAGCCAATATCTTGAGTATAATGCCAACAACGTGAACATTTTTCCCCTTCGGCTTTATAAAAGGCAATTTTTAAGCCATTGATCAATTCACTTTGTTGTGCCTGATCGTCCGCCTCAGCGTAATCTTTTACCTGTGCCGCAGAAGTAATTAAAACAAACCGTAATTCATTCTGTAAATGCCTCAAGCGCGCGGCGAGTGAAGGTTCAGCATACAAGATAACCGCGGCTTCCAATGATCCCCCTATTTTTTTATCGTTTCGTGCTTGTTCCAACACCTTATTGACTTCAGCGCGAACCTTAAGCAATTCAGCCCAGAAATTATCATTCATAGGGTCATCATCCGCTAGGGCGAATAAATCCGCATACCATTCTTCGGTAAACACATATTTTTGACATTGGCCTGGGAGATATTGCCAGATTTCATCTGCAGTAAAAGAGAGAATAGGTGCCATCCAGCGTACTAAAGCTTGCGCGATATGAAACAGCGCGGTTTGACAACTACGACGCGCGATACTATCGCTCTTGGCGGTATATTGACGGTCTTTAATAATATCGAGATAGAAGGAGCCCATTTCGATAGAGCAAAAATGCATCAGGCGTTGTACCACTCGATGAAAATCATAGTTTTCATAAGCCGTGATAATTTCTACTTGCGCCTCCTGAGCGCGGCCTACCGCCCAGCGATCCAACACTATCATCTCTTGTGCTGCAAGTTGATGCTGCGTGGGATCAAAACCCTTTAGATTAGCCAATAAAAAACGGGCAGTATTGCGGATCCGCCGGTACGCATCGGCTGAACGGCGTAGAATTTCATCTGATACCGCGATTTCGCGACTATAATCCGTTGATGCCACCCATAAACGGAGAATATCTCCTCCCAACTTATTGGTAACGTCTTGCGGGCTGATGGTATTACCGATAGATTTGGACATTTTTCTGCCTTGGCCGTCCACGGTAAAACCATGTGTTAACACCTGGCGATAGGGGGCTTTGCCCTTCATCGCGGTAGAAATCATAAGGGATGACATAAACCAGCCTCGGTGTTGATCAGATCCTTCCAGATAGATATCTGGCGAGTGGCCTGCCAACTCAGGGTGGGAATCAATCACTGAAGAATGGGTGGATCCTGAATCAAACCAAACATCGAGTGTATCGGTGACCTTAACGTAATCTGCCGCCTCCTCTGCCAAAATTTCCGCTGGATCCAAATCCCACCATGCTTGAATGCCTTGTTGCTCGACCCGTATCGCCACTTGTTCCATCAATTCAATGCTACGCGGGTGCAGCGCTTGGGTTTCTTTATGTACAAATAAGGACATCGGCGTACCCCAAGTACGCTGACGTGAAATACACCAGTCTGGACGATGAGTGACCATGGTTTCAATACGTGCTTTTCCCCAAGCAGGGATCCATTGGACGGTGTTAATGGCTTGCAATGATTGCTGCCGCAACCCTTGTTGCTCCATACTAATAAACCATTGTGGTGTAGCCCGGAAAATAATTGGTGTTTTATGACGCCAGCAGCAGGGATAACTGTGCGTTAATTCTTCAACATGCAGCAATGTGCCATTATCACGCAGAATATTAACGACAAGATCATTGGCTTTTAATACAAATAAGCCGTCCAATACCGGGTAAGTACCCTTTAAATAACAACCATTAGTATCAACAGGATTAGCGATTTCTAACCCGTATTTTTGCGCGACAACAAAATCTTCGGGGCCGTGGCCTGGGGCTGTATGCACTGCGCCTGTCCCTGCATCCAGCGTCACATGATCACCCAAAATGATAGGCACATCAAAAGCCATAAAAGGATGCTGACAGCGTAAGAGTTCTAAATCAGCGCCACTACAGCTGCCTAAAATCTGCCATTCTGTGATAGCAGCGCGTTTCATGACTGTTTCCACCAAATCAGCCGCCAGGATGAGACATTTTCCCTCAATCTGTACTAACTGATAAATAAATTCGCTACATAATGTGATGGCGCGATTCGCGGGTAAGGTCCAGGGGGTGGTGGTCCAAATGACAACAGAAATAGGATCATGCACGGTAGCAACAGAAAATTTGGCGCAAACCGCCGCGACATCCAGCACGTTAAAACAGAGATCGATAGAGGTAGAGGTTTTATCGTAATACTCAACTTCTGCCTCTGCGAGCGAAGAGCCGCAATCAGTACACCAATGCACTGGCCTCGCACCTTTATATAAATGACCGTTAGCAATCACTTTAGCCAATGCACGAATAATGTTGGCTTCGGTTTTAAAATCCATCGTCAAATAGGGATGATCCCAGTCACCGAGCACACCAAGGCGAATAAAATCTTTTTTCTGCCCTTCAATTTGCTCAGTCGCGTAGGTACGGCATGCTGTACGAAACTCGGCGGCACTGATTTTTTTGCCCGGTTTACCAACAAATTGCTCAACTTTGTGTTCTATGGGTAAACCGTGACAATCCCATCCCGGGACATAAGGGGCGTCATAGCCTGATAGTCCTTTAGCTTTAATGATAATGTCTTTAAGAATTTTGTTGACGGCATGACCGATGTGAATATTGCCGTTTGCATACGGCGGGCCATCATGCAAGTTAAATATTTTTTTACCTTTTTTCGTCGCACGAATTTTGCCGTACAAATTATCTTCATACCAACGTTGTAATCTGTCAGGCTCACGTTTGGCCAAATCACCGCGCATCGGGAAGCCTGTCTCTGGCAAGTTAAGGGTATTTTTATAATCATTCATTGGATGTTGATTCCGTTTTTTATTTTCGTCTTACAGCCTGAAGAATTTTTTAGCCATCAGTACATCACTTGCGATTTGCTGCTGCAAAGTGTCTAGCGAAACAAAACAGCGTTCATTACGTAGTTTTGCCCGCAGCACTATTTCAATATGGCAACCATAAAGATCCTTCGTTATAGCAAATATATGTACTTCAAGTTGTTGACGACTCCCTGCAACTGTCGGCCTAGTACCAATATTTGCCACTCCCCGCAAAGGCTTGTCATCTGAACCTGTATACCCTTCGCCTTCGAAGCTGCCGCGTTGTTGGCTGCGGGCGTTCGCCGAATCACGTAGTTGTCTACGCTCATCGGTCTCACGTCCTGGCCGCGACGCTGCAACTTGAAGGACTGTGGGTATAGAACTTAAGCCATAAACATCAACCGCATATACTCCTTTAACCGGTGCCGCTAATCGTTTCAACGATATATTTGCTGTTGGAAAACCTAGTGTGCGACCCAATTCATCACCGTGAATAACGCGTCCGCTAATACTGTAAGGGCGACCGAGTAAATCTTCTGCTAAAACCAGATCATCGTTTTGTAATGCTTGACGGATAGCGGTACTGCTGATGCGTGAACCACTATTGCAAAAACTGCCGGTATTGACAACATCAAAACCAAATTCAGTACCTGCTTGCTGCAATAATTTTATATCGCCTAGACGATCAGAGCCAAAATGAAAATCATCACCAACAGTTAAGAATTTTATTTTTAATTTTTTTACCAATAATTGAGTAATAAATGCATGGGCAGTTAGGGCCGCAAAAGAAAGCGTAAATCTAACACACAATAGATAATCGACCCCGATTTGCGCTAAATATTTGACTTTATCGCGTAAACGTGTAAGACGTGTTGGCGCTTTTTCGGGCGCGAATAATTCTAATGGTTGCGGTTCAAATATCATGACCATGACGGGCGCTTTTAAACGCTGGCCTTCATGTTTTAATTGTCTAAGTAATGCTTTATGCCCAAGATGAACACCATCAAAGTTACCAATAGTGAGTACACAACCATAGTGATGGGCTCGGATATTGTGTATACCGCGAATTAGCTCCATGATAGCTAGCTCAAAACATCCATATACCCTTTGCCTTTGATGTTGGTTACGGGTATAGAGGAGAAAAATAAAGTGAATCTGCGCATTATACCTTGCTAGCTCCGCCTCTGTAGAATTTTCTTGTGGAAGACTGTATTCCATTAGATGAAACTGATAGAATCGCGCTCCAATACTGTAAAGCAGCAAGTGCTGCCATTACTGGCCTGTTTGTTTGCATGTTGGTTTGCATAAATTCACTGATAAATGAAGGCTAAAAAAATATTTTTTCTGCCTTTAAATTATCCTCAACAGAATATAATTTGGGAGTTGAACCTTGGCTAATATTAAATCAGCTAAGAAGCGCGCTAAGCAGTCTGAAAAACGCCGTCAGCATAACGCTAGTTGCCGCTCTATGGTGCGTACCTTTATTAAAAAAGTGTATCAGGCTATCAGTACTGGTGATAAAGATAAAGCACAAAAAGCATTTAATGAAATGCAGCCAATCATTGATCGTAAATCCTGCAAAGGTTTGATTCATAAAAATAAAGCGGCACGTCATAAATCTAATTTAGCGAAACAAATCAATCTGATGCAATAGTTAAATTAACGATGAATCGTGGATACTGTGTTTTATCCCCTTCCCCTTTGAAGTTGCCTTCGGCTGCCATGAGCGTGAGACCGATGAGCGTAGACAACTACGTGATTCGGCGAACATCCGCGCCAACAACACGGCGGCTTCAAAGGCGAAGGGGATAGAGCCTATTCGAAATCTTCTCTGAGCTACGCTCAATGGATGGAAAATGGGTGAAAAAGCGCAGGTGCTTTTATTTACACGATATAAGGCATGAGACAACACTAAACCAAAGGCCAATATTTACTGGTTTAGCCAAGTACCTAGCCGTCTGTTATTTTTCAGCCGTACAAAAACAAGTTCCTTGCCTCCATGGGCTGCGGTTGGCTCTGTATCAGGAGGCTGAATAATCCGTGAGGAGCAATGCAATGCGTCATTACGAAATCGTTTTTATGGTTCATCCTGATCAAAGTGAACAGGTTCCTGACATGATAGAACGTTACAGTCAGATTATCACAAATGCGAATGGGCAGATTCATCGACTAGAAGACTGGGGGCGCCGTCAACTCGCTTATCCCATTAACAAACTACACAAAGCACACTATGTTTTGTTTAATGTGGAAGCAGCTCAAGAAGCGATAGATGAACTGGAAAAATCGTTCCGCTTCAGTGAAGCTGTTCTCCGTAGCCTGGTTATGCGTTCCAAGGGTGCGGTAACTGAAGCATCACCCATGGTGAAAGCAAAAGATGAACGTCGGGATCGGGTTGAGTTTGTTCCAGAGAATAGTAGTGATACTGGAGATACTGAAGAATAATCGCTGTGATGACAATGAATCAGATGACACTTTCTGGCAGTGTACGCAAAACACCTATATGCAAGGTCAGCCCTTCTGGTATTCCACACTGTCAATTTGTACTCGAGCACCGTTCGTCGCAACAAGAAGCCGGATTGGCTCGAACAACCTGGTGTCATATGCCCGTTGTTGTCAGCGGACATCAGTTACAAACATTAACTCACAGTATAACAGTCGGCAGTCTGTTGACCGTACAAGGCTTTATTAGTTGCCACCAAGGGCGTAATGGGCTAAATAAGTTGGTTCTACATGCCGAGAAAATTGAATTAATAGATTCTGGAGATTAGCCAAATGGCACCTTATTTTCGTCGTCGCAAATTTTGCCGCTTCACCGCGGAAGGCACACTAGAAATTGATTATAAAGATATTGTTACATTAAAAAATTACATCACTGAAAGTGGTAAAATTGTGCCGAGCCGCATCACTGGTACTTGTGCTAAATACCAACGTCAGCTTGCTCGTGCTATCAAGCGTGCGCGCTACTTGTCTTTGTTGCCATACACTGATGCTAATCAGTAATCGGCTACTGTTCATTAATGACATTGAGAGGATAAAGTCATGCGCGTTATTTTGCTTGAAAAAGTAGAAAAATTAGGAAAGCTGGGTGATATCGTCGATGTAGCGGCGGGTTATGCACGTAATTTTTTATTTCCGCAAAACAAAGCTGAGCCAGCAAATAAGAAGAACATCGAGTTACTTAAAGAAAATCTGAGTGCACGTCAAAAACAAGCGGATGAGATCTTGAAAGCCTCTGAAGTTCGTGCAATCAAAATTAACGAATTACAAACGGTTACTCTGTTTGCGAAAGCAGGCAATGAAGGTAAATTGTTTGGCTCTATCAGTAGTAGCGACATCATTGCCGCAGTAAAAGAAGCAGGGATTGATCTGGACAAGAAAGAAATTAATTTACCTAAAGGGGGTTTACGTACCTTAGGTGAACATGAAATTCACTGCAATATACACCGAGAAGTCACTGCTAAATTAAGTGTCGTTGTGGTGGAAGGCGCTTAACACTTTTTCTACATTAATGTGTTGATCAAATAAAATGCCAGCCTTATGCTGGCTTTTTACTTTTTTATCGTAGTGCTTATGTGATCTTCCTGAATCGGGTAATACCCCTTGCCTTTCAAGTTACGACGGCGTTGGCAGCGATCTCTCATCCTCTGTCATGTACTGCCTGTACACTCCTGGGATTCGATTGATTGCCGCCTTGCCGTAACTCGAAATTCATTGGGTATAATACCCTTCGCCTTTGAAGCCGCCGCGTTGTTAGCTGTGGGTATACAGGCCACTGTGCAGCCATCAAGTGGGATAGAAAAACCACGGAATATTATCATGCTAAAAATTTTTAATACTCTGAGCCGCCAAAAAGAAATATTTCGGCCTATTGATGCAGGAAAAATAGGCATGTATGTGTGCGGTATTACTGTCTATGACTTGTGTCATATTGGCCATGGACGTACTTTCGTCGCTTTCGATGTTATTGTGCGTTATCTGCGTTATTTGGATTACGATTTAACCTATGTTCGCAATATCACTGATATTGATGACAAAATAATCAAAAGGGCAGCAGAAAATAATGAAACCTGTCAACAGTTGACCGAACGCATGATGATAGAAATGTATCGTGATTTTGATGCGTTGAACATATTACGCCCGAATGAGGAGCCTCAAGCCACTGCTCACATTACAGAAATTATTGCGCTGATTAAAAAATTGATTGAAGGAAAACATGCCTACATTGCCGCAGATGGTGATGTGGTTTTTGCGGTGAAAAGTGCGCCGAATTATGGATTGCTTTCTCGGCAAAATCTAGAGCATTTACAAGCAGGCGCACGAGTCGCGATCGCTGATGGTAAAGAAGATCCAATGGATTTTGTGTTGTGGAAACGCGCTTTGCCAGGCGATCCGAGCTGGGATTCGCCTTGGGGAGCGGGGCGGCCAGGGTGGCATATAGAATGTTCAGCGATGAATGCTAAACAATTAGGCCGACATTTTGATATCCATGGCGGTGGCTCCGATTTATTGTTTCCCCATCATGAAAATGAAATCGCTCAATCAACTTGTGCCCACGGTGATCCTTATGTCAATTATTGGATGCACACCGGAATGGTGATGGTTGAAAAGAATAAAATGTCGAAATCGCTAAATAATTTTTTTACTATCCGCGATCTCCTCGATCACTATGATGCGGAAACGGTGCGCTACTTCCTTATGTCTGCTCATTATCGCAGCCAACTTGATTACAGTGAAGAAAATCTACGGCAATCACGTATTGCTCTTGAACGTTTGTATATTGCTTTACGAGGCACCGATGAGACGGCTAGCGCTGCTGCGGCGGGAGAAAATTTTGAAAAACGTTTCCGTGATGCAATGGATGATGATTTTAATACACCAGAGGCTTGTGCTGTGTTGTTTGATATCGCACGTGAAGTTAATCGACTGAAAACAGAAGATAACGCTGCTGCAAGTGGTTTAGCGGCAACCTTGCGATCAATGGCGCAAGTTCTTGGCTTATTGACGCAAAATCCTGAGCATTTTCTGCAAGCTGTCAATCATAGCGAAATCGCTAAAGATACTGAAATCGCTAAAATTGAAGCCTTGATTGAACAGCGTAATACTGCCCGCCAGCAAAAAAATTGGGTGCTAGCAGATGAAGCAAGGCATCAGCTGAATGAAATGAAAATTACATTAGAAGATGGGCCACAAGGTACCACGTGGAGACGTAAGTAAAAAATAGAATTCCTGCAAAACCTACTGCGTGGTGTGAATTCTGCGTTGCGCGGTGCTCGCAATCCTCATGTACTTGTGTCAACGAAGGTTGCTGTGCGCCGTGCGCCTTGACTTCATATAACGAACTACGGTTTTGCAAGAAGTCTAAATTATCAGCGAGCACAAGAGATTTCTAACAGGCTAATGCGTTATTGTTCATATTTAAAAACAGGCAACCCTAAACGAAAACGTAACGCGAGTAATCGAGCACTTAGCCCTACCAGTAAAGTAATAATGACTACCCAGTTATGTGATAAAGGGGTTTGTTGTAATGCAATGTAAATCCAAGCGGCCGCAAAAGAAATGCCGGCATAAATTTCCTTTTGAAATACTAAAGGGATGCAATTACAAAACATATCACGTAATACGCCACCAAAAACGCCCGTTATCACCGCGGAGATAGCCGCAATAATCGCGCTGTGCTGCATATCCAGCGCGATCTGTGCACCAATGATCGAAAATACAATCAGTCCGACGGCATCCAGTACCAAAAATACGGGGCGTAAATGTTTCATGAATGGTGCCACCCAGGTGGTGACTATGGCTGCGATGGCGACAATAACAATATATTTAGGATGCTGAACCCAGGTTAATGGATAATGCCCCAACAATATATCTCTCACCGATCCCCCTCCTATCGCGGTCACCGAAGCAATAATAATGACGCCAAAAGTATCCATCTGGCGTCGACCGGCAGCCAGTGCTCCGGTCATGGCTTCTGCAGTGATGCCGATAATATAAAGGATGCTAAGTAGCATAATCACTCACATTCATTGGGTATAGGCGCTAAGCTCAAGGGGCATCTTTAGAGTTTGGCAAAACAGCGCTCCGCTGCTGCTAGCGTTTTTGTTAGGTCTTCATTACTGTGGGCGAGCGACATAAAACCGCTTTCAAAGGCTGAAGGGGCGAGATAAATCCCTTCAGCCAACATGAAACGAAAGAAACGTTTAAAACATTCAGTATCGCAGGAGATGACATCGGCATAACAGGTGATTTTTTCACGTTTGGTAAAAAACAAACCAAACATACCACCAATGTGGTTGACAACCAGTGGAATATTTTTTCTTTTAGCCACAGCGCAAAGATCTTGAGCCAATTTATCCGTTAGTTCTGTTAACCTGTGATAAACGCCATCCTTAGATAACTCCTGCAAGCAGGCAACACCCGCCGCCATGGCGATAGGATTACCAGACAGGGTGCCAGCTTGGTAAACGGAACCACTAGGGGCGAGTTTCCTCATTATTTCAGCTTTTCCACCGAATGCCCCTACCGGTAAACCTCCCCCGATAATTTTCCCCAAACAGGTGAGATCCGGATCTACATTATAATAGGCTTGTGCTCCCCCTAATGCGACCCGAAATCCGGTCATCACTTCATCGATAATTAACAAGGCACCAAATTGATCACATAAAACACGTAAACCAGACAAAAAACCCTCGACAGGTAACACACAGTTCATATTCCCTGCAACCGGCTCAACGATAATGCAAGCTACCTGATCAGGATATCGCTCAAATACTTCTTGTACCGACATCAAATCATTATAGGTACAATTAAGCGTATGTTTAGCAAAATCAGCCGGGACACCCAAGGTACTGGGTTGCCCAAGGGTTAACGCGCCAGAGCCTGCTTTGACCAGTAAAGAATCGACATGGCCGTGATAACAGCCCTCAAATTTGATGACTTTATCACGCTGAGTATAACCACGTGCCAATCGAATAGCGCTCATAGTGGCTTCAGTACCTGAATTAACCATCCGCACCATCTGCATACTGGGTACCTTTTTCGTGATCAACTCTGCCATTTTGACTTCAATTTCAGTCGGTGCGCCGAAGCTTAAGCCTTGCTGAGCCGCTTTAATCACAGCGTCACGAATAACAGGATGATTGTGCCCCAGCACCATGGAACCCCATGAGCCAACGTAATCAATGTATTCTTTATCATCGACATCGTATAAATAAGCCCCTTCAGCGCGTTTAATAAATAATGGTTTTCCTCCCACCGCACTAAACGCGCGCACCGGTGAGTTGACCCCACCAGGAATGAACTGTTGTGCCTGTTGATAAAGACTTTCAGATTTATTCATTCTGAGTTCCCGAAGAGAAAAATGAGTAGACTGCACATAACGAACGACGGTTTTATAAGAGTCTATTCTTGGCGCACAAACATAAGATCCCAAACACCATGCCCTAGACGTTGGCCACGTGATTCAAATTTGGTTATTGGGCGAGAATCAGGGCGTGGAACGTAATCATTATGGCTTGAAAGATTATGATACCCCTTAGCTGCTGACATGACGGCCAGCATGTGTTTGGCGTAAGGTTGCCAATCCGTTGCCATATGAAATATTCCCTCTATTTTTAACTTTTTCTTGACTAATTCAACAAAAGGCGGCTGCACGATACGTCGTTTGTTATGGCGTAATTTATGCCAAGGATCGGGAAAAAATAACTGCAGCTTATCAAGAGAATCATCTGGCAGCATATTGGTCAACACTTCAAGTGCATCATGGCAAATGAGGCGTAAATTAGTTAACTTGCTTGCCGTTGCTGTTGCTAGACAAGCCCCTACACCCGGTAAATGGACTTCAATACCCAGAAAATTTTGCTGTGGCGCGTTGGCGGCCATTGCCACCAATGATGCTCCCATGCCGAAGCCAATTTCTAAGGTTAATGGCGCTGCTTGCGCAAACAGGGTTTCAAGGTTAATGGGGGTCGATTGGTAATCCAATCCCATCGATGGCCAATAGTTATCCAGTGCTAACTGTTGCCCTTTGGTTAATCTTCCCTGACGGCGAACAAAACTACGAATTGGTCGCAAAGTGCGACTATTTTCATTAGCCTGCATGGCTATTAGACCTCTTTCCAAACTGTAGCGAGTTATGCGGAGTTAAGGCGCCCGGAGCACAGCAACCGGAATGTACATAAAGTACATGAGGATTGCACGCACCGGGAAACGCAGAATTCGCGTCACGTAGTAGGTTTGGAAAGAAGTCTATTATATTATTCATCATAAAAGGTTCTAGCTATTAACGAATGTTTCAGTTTACCGTTTTACTACGCTATGCTGCAATCTTCAGCCAATTTATTTATACCCTTCGTCTTTCAAGTTACGGCGGCGTTGGCAGCGATCACTCATCCTCTGTCATGTACTATCTGTACACTCCTGGGATTCGATTGATTGCCGCCTTGCCGTAACTCGAAATTCATTGGGTATATACCCTTCACCTTTGAAGCCGCCACTAGGCGATTTGAAGGGCGTACAGTTCAATATTAAATGAAGACTTATGATACAAACGCAACAATTTCGGCAACAGGTGCTTGAATGGTATCAACACCATGGGCGCAAAACATTACCTTGGCAACAGTATCAAACGGCCTATCCAGTATGGCTATCGGAAATAATGTTGCAACAAACACAGGTGACAACCGTCATTCCTTACTTCCAACGTTTTATTACTCGTTTCCCTAATATTGCTTCGCTGGCCGCCGCACCATTAGATGAAGTGCTGCATTTATGGACCGGCCTTGGCTATTATGCCCGTGCCCGAAATTTACACAAATCGGCACAAATTATCGTCAACCAACACCATGGAATATTCCCCACCACTTTTGAGCAGATTGTGGCATTGCCCGGTATTGGCCGCTCTACCGCTGGTGCGATTTTATCGCTAGCACTAGGGCAATGTTTCCCCATCCTCGATGGTAATGTTAAACGTGTATTAGCGCGTTATTATGCAGTAGCCGGCTGGCCGGGTAAAAAAGAGGTCGAACAACGCTTATGGCAGCTGAGTGAGGAGGTGACGCCTACCCGTTACGTCGGACAGTTCAATCAAGCGATGATGGATTTAGGCGCGACAATCTGTCTTCGATCACAACCAAAATGTACCTTATGTCCTCTCAATGCTGATTGTTTGGCTTACGTTAACCACAGTTGGCATCAATATCCCGGTAAAAAAACGGGGCAGCAGTTACCCCAAAAAACCGCGTATTTTTTATTAATGCAGCGGGATACACAAGTGTGGTTGGAGCAGCGCCCTCCGGTAGGTTTATGGGGCGGATTATTTTCTTTCCCTCAATTTAGTCATTATGAAGAGCTGCTGTTATGGTTAGAGCAACGTGGTATTAAAGACAGTGATTTATGTCAGCTAAATACTTTTCGTCACACTTTTAGCCATTTTCACTTAGATATCATTCCTTATTGGTTGTATAACATGCCGGTTAGCGGCTGCATGGATGAGGGAGCCGGTCTCTGGTATAACTTAGTACAGCCGCCGTTAATCGGTCTTGCGGCGCCGGTCGAACGTCTCTTACAGCAGTTAACTGATAATTCAACTTAAAGAAGATTTAACATGAAGAAATCCCTTATTTTTTGCCAATTTTTAAAAAAAGAAGCCGAACAACAAGATTTCCAACTTTATCCGGGAGAACTGGGTAAACGTATCTATAATGAAATTTCTAAAGAAGCCTGGTCACAATGGATGACAAAACAAACTATGCTAATTAATGAAAATAAACTTAGCACGATGAACGCTGAACATCGTCAATTTCTCGAACAAAAAATGATAAATTTTTTATTTGAAGGTAAGAATATAGATATCGCAGGATATAAACCATCGGGTCAGTAATAGATTAGACCTCTTTCGAAACCTACTGCGTGATGCGAATCCTGCGTTGCCCGGTGCGCGCAATCCTCATGTACTTCAGTACACTCCGGTTGCTGTGCGCCGGGCGCCTTGACTTCGTATCACTCGCTACGGTTTCTAAAGAGGTCTATTGCTTGCAAAACCGTAGCTATAAGGGGAGAAATGCATGTTCAAAATGATAAAATGGCTAATATAAAATGAATAAAACGTTAGTTTTGCTTGTGATGGCTCCACTGCTTGTTTCCTGTTCTAGTGATAGTGAAAAAAAACAGGTTAATAATGAAATTTTAATTAAAGACACCAAGAGCTTTGATATTTTAATGGGACAATTTGCGCATAATATCGAACAGCTTTGGGGATTAAATGAAATATTAATCGCCGGCCCAAAAGACTATGTGAAATACACCGAGCAATATCGAACTCGCAGTCATATTAATTTTGATGCGGGAACCATCACTTTTGAAACTATCGCGACCAATAATCCTGCTGCACATTTGCGTCAAACTATTATCGCGACCCTGTTAATGGGGGACGATGCCAACTCGGTTGATCTCTATTCAGACGTTAATGATATTCAAATCAGCCAAGAGCCTTTTTTGTATGGACAGGTATTAGATAACAGCGGCCAGCCTATTCGCTGGGAATGGCGTGCCAGTCATTTTGCTGATTATTTACTGCAGAATAAAATACAAAAACGTGTCTCTGGCTCACAGGTTATTTGGTTTATTAGCTTACGCTTTGTACCTAACCATCTCGATAAACGATCACATCTCTATTTACCGTTAATACGCCAAGCCGCCGCAAAATATAGTATCGAAGAATCCTTGATATTAGCGATCATGCAGATTGAATCAAGTTTTAATCCTTACGCTATTAGTAATTCTAACGCGATAGGTTTAATGCAAATCCTGCCCCATTCGGCAGGAAAAGATGTATTTAAAATGAAAGGAAAAGGGGGTAAGCCAAGTCAGCGTTATCTCTTTGATCCAGAAAATAACATTGATACAGGTGCTGCCTATTTATCTCTTTTAAAAAACAGTTATCTTGCCGGAATTCAGAATAGTGCCTCTCGACGTTATGCGATGATAAGCGCTTATAATGGTGGAGCCGGCAGTGTATTACGTTTATTTTCTAATGATAGAAACCGAGCGGTTAGCATTATTAATAGCATGGAGCCTAATGCTGTATTCCAAAAATTAATTAGTCAACACCCCGCCAAAGAAGCACGTCGCTATTTAATAAAAGTCAATGATGCTCAAAAAAATTACCGGCGACCTTAATATCTATACATTTTTTTTGCAGACAAGTAATAACTACTTATATTTCATAAATAAATAGCTTTCATATTTCGCCATTTTTACAACGGCTATACATTATTTTACTAATAAGTGATTAAGATAGCACCTGTTGTTTAGAGGGGCGTTATTTAAAATAAAATAATAATTTTATATTTCTTTCTAGACTAAGCCGTTATTAATTTAACAAACTTGTTATTGAATATACTTATCGGTTCCGCTCAAAATTTCTATTAGTGGATATCACTTAATAAATTTAAACTAATTAAATAAAGAGTTAATATTGCATGAATAAATTATTATCTGATGTTGAACAGTATGTTTTTGGTGAGTTTATTTTAAGAAAAGACGGTGCACTTTATTATAAAGATAAAAGAACTAACTTACCGCCTAAAGAATTAGCGGTGTTAATGTTATTATTAAACTCCAAAGGCGAATTAATTTCTAAAGACGAAATTCTAGAAAAAGTATGGCATGGTAGCTTCGTTGCTGAAGAATCTTTAACACGCTGTATTTATATATTACGTCGTAGGCTGCATGAAAATAAAGAAAACCGTTATATCGATACAGTATATGGTAAGGGTTATCGTTTTATTTGTCCTGTGAAAAAAGTATCTCCAGAAACAAACAATAAATCCAAAACCCTACTCGCCATTTTACCTTTTAAAATGGATAATCCGGTTGATTCATCAATCATGCACGATTTTTTAATGCAAGAATTATCGAAATATACGCTTTCAGGTCTTAATATTTTGCCGTCAATACTGACTAATAACTGTAAAGATTATGATGATATCGTGACTTTATTAGATAAAACAAAGCCGGATTATTATTTGGCGGGTACGATGATAACGCATAGTGCTAAACCATTTTTACGCCTTGAGTTGGTGCAGACCCATGATCATGCGATTGTATACAGAGAAAGTGTTGATCTTGAAGATAACATTAATTTTAGCTGTTTAAATTTACAATATGTGCTTGATACTTTTTTACCGCATTATATTCCTTGCTTAAAACAAAAACAGCGAGATCCTAAAAAAAGGATCCCCGTACCCCTGCAATATCAAACATCATCCAAGGTTAAAACAACGTCATTTTATTCCCCTGTAGTTAACAACACATCAATGACTACATTAAATATCGCTAGCTAAATAAGAGGTTAAAATACATGAGATTATCTGTTTATTTAACGACATTCATTTTATTAGTAATAAGCCCTTTCGCTCAGGCCAGTTGTTGGAAAAAAGCAGAAAAAAGTTTTGGCATTGAAGCAAAATTACTTAAAGCCATTGCACAAGTTGAATCAGGCATGAAGCCTAATGCCGTCGGACGTAATAATAATGGCACCCATGATGTTGGTTTAATGCAAATTAATAGTAGTCATTTTCCGCGTTTAAAAAAATTAGGCATCGATGCTAAAAAAATGAAAGAAGATCCCTGTATATCGATCATGGTGGGTGCTTCTATTCTCTCTGACATGATGAAAGTGTATGGTTATTCTTGGGAAGCGGTTGGTGCTTATAATGCTGGATTACATAAATCACGTCGCGATTTAAGAATGCGTTACGCACGTAAAGTCTGGAAGACTTATAACAAATAAATCAACGCTCTATTTCTAAATTTAAATCATTCAAAGTATTATTTTAATAATAAATCCCCGAATCAATATCATCAAATATGATGAAAAAAGGATAATTGATGAGATTATCATCAGGATGTGACAATTTATCTTTGTTAATCTCTCTTTCTACTGTTTACCTAATTATATTTTACAGCCAATTTAAATAAAGTAATAAACAATTATGCACAGAGAAATAAAAACAAAATCCGTTGCACCACAGATTATTATTCGCCTGCTTAATGGAATATTAAAAGGTTGTGAATTCGAATTGGGTAACGGTAAAACATTATTTATTGTTGGGAAAGAATCGGATGTTTTAAACCAAACCCATTTGCCCACTTTTCCTGAAAATACTATTTTTATTCCTGTCACTTCAGAGGGAACTAATTTTGAAATTCAGGTAAATGAAGAAAATAACGTCTTTTTACAGCCACTGCATAGTGAAAGTGAAACGGAAAAAAATAATCCAACCGCGGTGGTATTTAATAAAATAGTGAAAGTAGGCCAATTAGCTTTCTCGATTAAAGCCATCAATACCCCGTGGGTATCAGAGATCCTAGCCTATCCGGTACAAAAAAAGGTTGCGCCAAAGCCGCGGCGGTTAGCGAAAAAAGCACGGTTGCTGCTGTGGGGTGCTGTCGGTGTCTTCACTTTAATGACCGCATTGAGTATCGCCCAAATAAAAAAGGCAGATGATCAGCAGCAAACGAAAGAACTGTCATCATTGCTCGGTGATAGCGAAGGAAAATATCAAATTTTACCCGGTCATGATGGTTGGATTTATATTCTCGCCAACAATGACAAAGAGATGGCTTGGGCACGGCAAGCGTTAATCCGCTTTAATTCAACACAACAAGTCCGTGTACTCAGCGTGCAACAAGAAGAAAAGCGTATAGGATTATGGCTTTCGGAAAATTGGTCAAAGGTTAAATACCACCGTATCAGAATAGAAACGCCGCGGTCACCCAAAGTATTAATCAGCAAAGAGCGCACTGAGCTCAATGATGATCAGCGCACACAACTAATTAAAGCATTAAATCAACAGATCCCTTATGCACAGCAAAGCCAATTATTGTCGATTAGCGATAAAGAGGTAGTGTATCAAGCGGAATCAGGCATTAAAAAAATGGCGGTGCCTTATACACGTCATGATAACGGCAGTAGTGTCACCTTTGTTATTCAAGGGGCGTTGGATGATAGCCAATTACAACAATTGCGCAGTTTTGTCACCCATTACACCCAAGCCTGGGGCGAACACTATGTGAAATTTTCAGTTGAATTAAAAGATGATTGGCTCAAAGGCAAATCATTTAAATACGGTGATCAGGGGTATATAAAGGTTTCCCCCGGTTATTGGTACTTTCCTAAACCTTTGTAAATACATTTGAGGAAAATAAAATGGCAGACAGAATATATATGCCGATCGTAGAGTCTCTGGATTTTAGTAAGACAGATAACATGAAAAAGCCTTTGGAAGACGCGGACAAAGCTGCAAAAAAAGCTCTGACAGAATTGGAGAAAGACGCTAGTCCAGGGGCTGTCGCTGCTTATACCCAGGCTCATAATCATCTACAAGCGATGATAAATGTTATAACGAATCACGCTTCTGCCAGCAGAAAGGTGGTTGAAAGTTCAATGGGTACATTGAGATAAATAAAGTACAAATTCTATTTATATTTATTACATCAATTTTTTAACCTAAGAAGAAATAATATGAATGAAAAAATAGCCTCTATTAATTCAACGGAATTTAATGGTATTAATTCAGATGATATTGTGGCCGCATTAGCGCCTTCAATCACAACGTTAAGCGATAGCGTGGCAGCAGCGAGGGCAAAATTTGATGAAAATGGTAGCCCCGGTTCCGCTGTGGCGTTAAGTGAACAAATGAATCGTTTTCAAGCACTGGCAACGGCTTTATCAACAGCATTAAAGACCAATAATACCATCAATATGACACCCATTAACCATATCGGTAGATAGCCCTACAATAAAAATAAAAAAACCAGGGCGTTTCGCCCTACTCTATTTATTTTTTAGCAATATCTATTGATTAGATGGATTTAATAATGAATTTACTTAATAACAGTCAAGGTCGATTACATTTATGAT
Organism: Candidatus Regiella endosymbiont of Tuberolachnus salignus; assembly: GCF_964020115.1. NCBI lineage: Bacteria > Pseudomonadati > Pseudomonadota > Gammaproteobacteria > Enterobacterales > Enterobacteriaceae > Candidatus Regiella > Candidatus Regiella endosymbiont of Tuberolachnus salignus. The sequence goes on along the minus strand of NZ_OZ026542.1, from coordinate 1,471,100 downwards.
AAAGCTACCGCGATGTATTTTTATTCCTGCGCTTATTTTGCTATTAGTGGCATGTAAGCAGCAGGATTTATTAAAAGATTTAGATCAACAACAAGCGAATGAAGTTTCGGCGTTATTACAGCGTAATAATATCGAAGCGAAAAAAATCGATAATGCGAAAAGTGGTTACAGTATTACCGTCGCGCCCATTGATTTTGTCGCCGCGGTGGATTTAATTAAAATGTATAACCTTCCATCGAAACCCCGTATGGAAATAGCGCAAATGTTTCCCAGTGATTCATTAATTTCATCGCCTCGAGAAGAAAAAGCGCGCTTATATTCAGGGATAGAACAACGGCTGGAACAGTCGTTACAAACCATGAATGGCGTTGTGACCGCCCGTGTTCATGTCAGCTATGATTTAGATTCAGGCGAAGGGGGGCGCAAAGTGGTGCCGATACACATGACCACTGTTGTTACCTATGATCAAGAGATTGACCCGAATTTATTAATAGGGGATGTCAAACGGTTTTTGAAAAACAGTTTTCATGACGTCGACTATGACAATATTTCGGTGGTGTTATCGAAACGCTCGATGATCCAACATCAAGCACCGATGAATGGCAAAAAAGAACAAAGTAGTTACAGCGGTGTTTATTATCTTTTGATGGTGCTAATGATACTTTTTGTTGGGCTGATGGCTATCATGGTGGCGCGGAAGAAAAAATTATTACCAACAAAAACAACAGCTGGAAAAAAAGTCATGCCGCAGAAATTGGTGAATGGTAACCAGGAGCAGCATCATGCTTAAGGTAACACCACTTGATCGAATACTATTCGACCCTGTGTCTTATATCCACCCGGCGCGATTTAAATTACCGTCATTATTGCGTGGGGAGAAATCTCGCTCCCTGCTCAATGATATGCTAATCAATCAATATCACTTGAGCACTGAGCAGCCACTTATCGTAGGGTTTACTCAGCAGTTGATCGCACGATGGCATTATTTGCCGCAAATCAGTTTTCTTATTGCCTGTCAGCGACATCGCGCTATTTTATCCCGTCAAGGGGTATTGCAACGTTTTCCGGCTTGGATACAACAATTTGCCAAACTTAACTTGGTGGCCGCGTTACCTTGCCAGATCAATCAGCACGTTAATTTTATCCAACTGCTGGCAGATGGTGCCCGTGAAATGGGGCTTTGGCATGATCAGCTCCCTCGATCACTAAGGCAACGCATTCTGTTGTTATTTCCACCTGACATCGACAGCATGGTGCAGAAGGGTAAAAGCATTGACTCAAATGCGCTGCTGATTACCCTGGCAATGCAGCATGTTAAAAAATATCCGCATGCGCTTGAAGATCCTTTTATGCTGGATTAGGCAAATCAATAAAAGTAACATCACATTGATGATGCTTGGCAAGCCATTCTCCTAACGCTTTAATACCATAACGTTCGGTTGCATGGTGCCCTGCTGCATAGAAATTCAGCCCCATTTCCCTGGCAATATGGGTGGGTGGTCTGTTCAGAAATTTCGCCGCTAATAAAAGCATCGACACCAAATTCAGCGGCCTGTTGAATATAGCCTTGTCCTCCGCCGGTACACCAAGCGAGTTTTTTTACCTTAACAACGCTAGGATCACCACAATGTATCACCTCTCGCCCGAGCAATTTTTCTAGACGTTTGCGAAAAACAACCGCATCAACTGATTTTTCAAATTCGCCATAGGGTAATAACGGTTCAATGTTTCCCAATACCTTAATCCCAATCAGTTTAGCCAGTTGTGCGTTATTGCCGAGGTCTGGATGAGCATCAAGCGGTAAATGGTAAGCATAAAGATTAATATTGTGCGTTAGTAATGTGTTTAAACGCTTACGTTTCATACCCCGTATCACCACTGGCTCATTTTTCCAAAAATAACCATGATGAACTAAGATGGTATCAGCCCCCTTTTCTATGGCCTGATCAAGTAATGCTTGACTTGCAGTAACACCGGTAACAATACGTTCAACTTTTGACTGGCCTTCCACTTGTAAACCATTAGGAGCATAATCTTGAAAATTTTGGATATTGAGCAGATTGTTAATAATTTTTTCCAGTTCAGTGTTCTTCATCGAGATAACCCTTTTTTGACAAAAGACTTCAATAGACCTCTTTCCAAACCGTAGTTCGTTATGCGAAGTCAAGGCGCCCGGCGCACAGCAACCTTCGTTGCTATAAATACATGAGGATTGCGAGCACCGGGCAACGCAGGATTCGCGTCACGTAGTAGGTTTGGAAAGAGGTCTAATAAGCTGCTGACAGCACAATTTGCTTACTCATGATATCCTATTATCCTACTCTTGGTTATTAATGAACTTTGCAATGAAATTAAATTTTCGTTTAAATAACAGCCTGACGACTGAAGCTAAAACCCCGATTGTGTTAATACACGGTCTGTTTGGTAATCTCGATAATCTTGGGATGTTAGCGCGAGATCTACAAAAAAATCACAGTGTGATACTGCTGGACTTACGCAACCATGGGCTTTCACCCCGTTCACAACAAATGAATTATTCAGTGATGGCGCAAGATGTATTAGCGCTACTCGCCAGATTACAAATAGAAAAAGCGATCATTATTGGCCATTCTATGGGGGGAAAAGTCGCGATGGCGATGACGGCTCTTGCCCCACAACAGATTGAAAAAGTGATCGTGATTGATATTGCGCCAGTGGCCTACGAGATCCACCGTCATGACGCGATATTTGCCGCTCTGAAAGCGGTCACTCAGCAAGGTATTGTGCATCGCCCTGCCGCAGCGGGGTTGATGCGTCAATTTATATCAGAAGAAGCAATCATCTATTTTTTACTAAAATCATTCAAAGAGGGAAAATGGTGTTTTGATGTCGATATTCTCTGTGATCAATACGAGAATATTGCAGCTTGGCAAGCTATCCCTTTGTGGCCAGATCCTGTTTTGTTTATTCGCGGTGAACTGTCGTGCTATATTCAGGATAGCCATCGCGCCAGTATAACCGCACAGTTTCCACAAGCGTATATCGAGACTATTTCGCAGGCCGGTCATGCGGTTCATGCAGAAAAAACGGCGATGGTGTTAGCCGCTATTCGGCGATTTATCTGAAATCAAAATAAGTGGTAAAAATTAATAGGGTATACAAACAGTTATGGCAATCGTGGGTATCTTTTTTGGCAGTGACACTGGCAATACAGAAAATATTGCTAATATGATTCAAGCCCAATTGGGAAAAGACTGTGCTGAGGTGTATGACATTGCCAAAAGTAGCAGAGAAGATTTAGAAAAATTTGATATTCTGCTGCTTGGCATTCCTACCTGGTATTACGGCGAAGCCCAGTGTGATTGGGATGATTTTTTTCCAACATTAGCAGAAATCGATTTTGCAGGAAAATTAGTGGCACTGTTCGGCTGTGGTGATCAAGAAGATTACGCCGAATATTTTTGTGATGCCATGGGTACAGTACGTGATATCGTCGAAGCTCGTGGCGCCACTATTATTGGGCACTGGCCAACAGAGGGCTATCATTTTGAAGCGTCTAAAGCGTTGACAGATGACAAGCACTGTTTTGTTGGTCTGGCTATTGATGAAGATCGCCAACCAGAGCTCACTGAAATACGTGTAGATAAGTGGGTAAAACAAATTAGTGAAGAACTCTCTTTATAAAAAACTTTCCCTTTAGCGCCTTAGGATGTATACCCAATGAATTTCGAGTTACGGCAAGGCGGCGGCTTCAAAGGCGAAGGGTATAATAGGATTAAATCTGCATGATCGACAATAATACCGCACTAAAAAAGATGGGTCTCAAGGTGACGCATCCAAGGTTGAAGATCTTAGAAGTTTTACAGGATCCCACTTGCCATCACATTAGCGCAGAAGACATTTATAAAAAACTGATCGATATGAATCAAGAAATCGGTTTAGCTACCGTCTACCGTGTTCTCAATCAATTTGAAGATGTTCGAATTGTTATTCGCCACAATTTTGAAGGCAATAAATCGGTTTTTGAACTGACACAGCCGCATCATCACGATCATTTAATCTGCCTAAATTGTGGCAAGGTAATCGAATTTCGAGACGAATTTATTGAAAAACGGCAACAGGATATTGCCAATCAGCATGGTATAAAATTGACTAATCGCAGTCTGCATCTATATGGAAATTGCACCACAAAAAACTGCCCAAAAAGTAAATCTGTGCAGGATACGTAATTCATTAGACTGCTTGCAAAACCGTCGCTCGTTATGTGAAGTCATAGGCGCACAGTGCGCATGAGGGTAACACCGAATTCACACCACGCAGTAGGTTATGCAAGAAGTCTAAATATCAACGAGAGTACAAGAGATTTCTAGGCGTTAAGAAGCCTATTGCTTCCCAGCTTTATCCTGCCAGGTATCACGCAGCCCAACCGTTCGATTAAACACCGGTTGTCCCGCCTGAAAATGTTGATTATCGATACAAAAATAGCCCTCGCGTTCAAATTGATAACATTGCTCAGGCTGTGCGGTAGCTAAACTGGGCTCAACAAAACCCTGATGGATGATCAGTGATTGTGGATTTACTGTGGCGATAAAATCATCCACTGCGCTAGGGTTAGGCACGTTAAAAAGACGATCATATAAACGGATCTGTGCCGGCACCGCATAGGCGGCGGCAACCCAGTGGATCACGCCTTTCACTTTACGCCCATCGGCTGGATCTTTATTCAGCGTCTTTGAGTCATAACTACAATAAACAGCGATAATATTGCCGTTCAGATCTTTTTCAACACGTTCTGCTTTAATGATATAGGCATGACGCAAGCGTACTTCTTTACCGAGAACCAACCGTTTGTATTGTCTATTGGCTTCTTCACGAAAATCAGCTCGATCGATATAAATCACACTATCAAAAGGAACCTGACGACTGCCCATCTGTGGGTTATTCGGATGATTAGGTAGCGTAAGCTGTTCTAAGCAGGCTTCTCTATTTTCAATAATCAGCTTGAGCGGATCCAATACCGCCATTGCTCTTGGCGCATTTTCATTCAGTTCGTCACGGATACAAGATTCTAATGACATCATTTCGACCTGGTTGTCTTGCTTGGTGACACCGATACGGCGACAGAATTCACGAATGGAAGCCGCAGTATAGCCACGACGACGCAAACCTGAAATCGTTGGCATGCGTGGATCATCCCAACCTTCTACGATGTTCTCCGTCACTAATACATTAAGTTTGCGTTTTGACATAATGGCAAATTCAAGATTTAAGCGAGAAAATTCGTACTGACGTGGGTGGCAATTAATATCAATATGTTCTAATACCCAATCGTACAAACGCCGATTATCTTGAAATTCAAGTGTACAAAGCGAATGGGTAATGCCTTCTAGCGCATCAGAAATACAATGCGTAAAATCATACATAGGATAAATACACCATTGGTTACCCGTTTGATGGTGTTCAGCAAATTTGACGCGATACAGAACAGGATCACGCATTACCATAAAAGGAGAAGCCATGTTGATTTTTGCCCGCAGGCAGGCACTGCCTTCGCTAAATTCCCCCTCCCGCATTTTTGCAAACAACACCAAGTTTTCTTCGATACTACGCTCACGAAATGGACTATTTTTACCTGCTGTGGTCAAAGTTCCACGATATTCACGTATTTCTTCAGCGTTAAGCTCATCGACATACGCCAAATTCTTTTTTATCAACTCAACCGCATAACGGTACAATTGATCAAAATAATCAGATGAATAACGTACTTCTCCACTCCATGAAAAACCGAGCCACTGTAAATCACGTTTGATGGATTCTATATATTCAAGCTCTTCTTTCTCCGGATTGGTATCATCAAAGCGGAGATTACATTTTCCTTGATAATCTTGCGCGATACCAAAATTTAAGCAAATAGATTTGGCATGACCGATATGTAAATAGCCATTTGGCTCGGGAGGGAAACGGGTATGTATTTCACTATGCTTACCACTGGCTAAATCTTCATCAATAATTTGACGAATAAAATTATTCGGGCGGGCTTCAGCCTCATTCATTGTATGTTTCCTCACTTTTTGTCCAATAGATTTCCAATAGGATCTTACAAGCAGGCTTTGGAGGCAACTGTTTATACCCTTCGCCTTTGAAGCTGCCGCATTGTTGGCTGCGAGCCCTCGCCTTCATGGTATATCTACGCTCATCGGTCGGTCGCCCTTGCCGCCTTGCCGTAACTCGAAATTCATTGGGTATATCTCATTAGACTTCTTGCAAAACCGTGCCCGCGGGGCTAATAGCAAATAAATCGGTTTGCCCCGCCACCACCTCACCATTTGCTAGCACAGAGAGCTCGCCAAAGTGGGAGAGGTTTTGTACCAACACGGGGCTGAGCAAAGAAACACCATTGGCATTAAGATATTCAAGATCTAACAGTAGAATAGGCTGACCAGCGACCACCATACTTTCTTCTTCAACCAAACGTTTAAAGCCATGACTATATTGTTTATCAAGCTGGATACCGATATGGATCAAAATTTCAACACCTGTGCTGCTGGTCAGATAAAAAGCGTGGCTAGTATGAACAATCCGTGTAATTTTGCCATCAATCGGTGCCACTACGGTTTTAGCAGTCGGATAAATGGCGACACCCTCCCCGAGAATTTTACTGGCATAGGCTTCGTCGGCAATAGTTTCTAATGGATGGACGGTGCCAGTAATAGGTGAAAGTAATATCAGTGGTGTTGCCTGTATTTTTTTAATATCGGCTTGAATTCGATGAGGTGGCGGTAAAGCTGTCATCACCGCTGAAGGAACTCGGCTATCGGCAAACACCCTTTGCATCGCCTGTGCGATGAATTCTGCTCGAGCCCCAACAATAACCTGCACACTGTATTTATTGAGACAAATAATAGCGGATGCGCCTAAATTTTTTGCTAACGCCTCGTTTACCCGTGCGGCATCTTTGACATTCAGGCGCAGACGAGTAATGCAAGCATCGATAGCTATCAAATTGTCAGAGCCCCCCATTGCACTAATATAACGACGAGCAAGTAGTTTGATAGCAGTATCATTATTAATATTTTTTATATTATTTTTATTAATATTATAATCATCTTCTTCATCACCAAAAATATCCTCTTCCCGACCGGGTGTTAACAATTTAAATTTATTGATAAGAGAACGAAACATCAAATAATAAACCGCAAAAAAAAGCACACCTTGTGGCAACAACATATACCAATCTGTCGCTAATGGGTTACGTGAAGAAAGTATCATATCTATCAGACCGGCACTAAAACCAAAGCCGGCTATCCAATGCATCTGTGCGGCGATAAATACCGAAATACCAGTCAAGACGGCATGAATAAAATAAAGAGGGGGAGCAACGAACATAAAAGAAAATTCTAAGGGTTCACTAATTCCGGTTAAAAAAGAAGCAAATGCACCTGCTAGCATAATATCGTAGATTTTATTTTTCTTTTCAGGACGAGCGCAGTGATACATCGCTAAGGCGGCGCCTGGTAAGCCAAACATCATAATGGGGAAAAATCCGGCTTGATAACGGCCGGTAACACCGACTTCCGCTGTCCCTGAGTCGATAGATTGTTGTCCTGCTAAAAAATTAGGAATGTCGTTGATACCCGCGACATCAAACCAAAATACTGAGTTTAAAGCGTGGTGCAAACCAATGGGAACCAATAGCCGATTGAAAAAAGCATAGATCCCTGCCCCCAGGGAGCCCATATCTTGAATATTTTCACCGAAATTAACCAAAGCATCGTAAATGACTGGCCAAACAAACATGAGGGCACAAGCGACGAAAATCATCACAAAAGACGTTAAAATGGGGACTAGGAGGCGGCCATTAAAAAAGGATAATGCGTTCGGTAGCTCAATATGACTAAAGCGATTATATAACTCAGCGGAGATAATACCGACCAAAATACCAATAAATTGATTGTTAATGTTATCAAAAGCGGCAGGAACCTGATCAATAGGAAGTTGCTCAATGATGGAGACTCCCTTAGGGGAACACAATGTGGTCAATACTAAATAGCCAACAATGTCAACGCTACTTTAGATTGACCACTTTTTGCTACTTTAAAATGTCCAGTTTTTGCTAATTTTCCTGTTGGGTTTCTATTCCAGGCGCCTGGATAATATCAGTCGTTTTTATAGGCAACATGCCTGCTTTGCGTTTATTTTTGAGTCGATAGCTTTCTCCTTTAATATTCAATGTGGTTGAATGATGTAAAAGCCTGTCTAAAATCGCAGTTGCTAAAATGTGATCACCGAATACGTCCCCCCAATCAGTAAAACTTTTATTTGATGTGAGAATGATGCTCGCCTTTTCATAACGACGGCTCAATAACCTGAAAAATAGGCTAGCTTCTTCGCGATTCATCGGTAAATACCCGATTTCATCCAGTATTAATACCCTGGCATAGCACAGTTGCTGAAGTTGGCGTTCCAGACGGTTTTCTTGCTTTGCCTTCATTAAGGTACAGCAGAGTCTATCCAGAGGCATAAACAATACCCGATGCCCAGCTGTAGCTGCCTTGACAGCCAGCGCTATCGCCAAATGCGTTTTCCCTACCCCAGGTGGGCCTAACAAAATGACGTTTTCATGATGTTCGACAAACCTCAGCCCCGCCAGCTCGCGGATAATTTTCCTGTCTATACTTGGTTGGAAAGTAAAGTCAAATTGCTCCAAGGTTTTTATCCACGGCAAACGTGCTTGTTTTAACCGCGATTCCAAGCCTTTTTGGTGACGCCCGTTCCATTCCTGGGCTAATGCCTGCTGGAGAAATTCACGGTAGTTCAGTGCTTTCTTGGTGGCTTCTTCACATAAACTCTCCAACGCATCGCCCAGGTAATCCATTTTTAACCGTATCAACAAGTTTTCCATTTCCATCAGAGTAGCTCCTCATACACACTGAGCGAACGAGACGCTACTCGATTGACCTGTTGCCAAAGGGCTTGATGATGTTCTGGCACCTTTTGCCAGCCCTGCGTTACCTCCTGCAAGAGATGCGTCGCGAGCAGTTGCTCATCGCCGTAAATACGTAGCGTATTATCTAAACCGATACGAATATTAACCGCACGACCACACCAGAATGAAGGCACGCTATAGCGATTACCTCTGACATCGATATAGCTGTCCCATGCCACTTGTCGTAGGTCGAAGTAGCTGGTATCGAAATCAGTCGCAGGGAGTGGCATCAAGGCTATTTTTTCCTCAGCAAAACGATTTTCCGGTGTCTGCTTGAATTGACGAAGATGACGCTGGTCTGCCACTTTCGCCAGCCACATCGCTAGCAGTTGATTAACATGAGCGAAACTCTCAAACTGACGGTAGCGAGTGAAAAAATTGTGTTTAACATAGCCCACCATCCGTTCGGTTTTGCCTTTCGTTTGCGGTCGATAAGGCTTACAGGCGCGAGGGCTAAACCCATAGTGATTAGCCAGTTGCAGGAAGCCCGCATTGAACTCGATGTGGCCATTTTGTCCATGTTTGATAACAGCGGCTTTTTGGTTATCTACCAAGACATTTTTTACGCTGCCACCGAAGTAATTGAAGCTGCGAACCAGCGATTCATACGTGTGCTCAGCATCTTGCTTAGGGGCAGCAAAGACATGAAAGCGACGCGAAAAACCGAGCGTATTAACGGCAAAATTAACCGTACAGGCAGAGCCTGCCACCTCAACGATGATTTCTCCCCAATCGTGTTGAAGTTGATAACCGGGGAGGGTTTCAAAGCGTACCGTGTTTTTCGAGGCCCTGAGCGGACGTTTGGGATGTATATAACGTCGGAGCATCGCACTCCCACCCCGGTAGCCTTTTTCACGGATTTCCTCAAAAATAACCGCCGCATTCCAAACCTGTTCACTCAACCTTGAATCGATGTAGTCTTTAAAGGGCTCGAGTTTAGCAACCTGTTTTTTACCGCGTTTTGCTGTTGGCGGCGCAGGATAGCTAATGTGCCGTCTCACCGTTTTTTCTGAACACCCTATCTGATGGGCAATATCAACAATAAATGCCCCCTGTTGATGGCGTTGTTTTATCATGTAGTGGTCCTCTCTTCTTAGCATGCTTATTTCCCTCATGGCTTTGTCACCACAAAGGAAACTGCATTCTGGCTTGAGTGGACAAATTAAATTAGCAATTTACGGTCTTTTATCATTAGCGCTGACACATGCACCCAGTTCAACTAAAAACCGGCAAAATGGCCGCGATCCTGAAATGAAAGCCACCCGTAAAGGCAATCAGTGTTACTTTGGTATGAAAGCGCATATTGGTGTGGATGCACAGACGGGTCTGGTGCATTCCCTGGTAGGAACCTCGGCGAATGTAGCCGAGGTAACGCAAGTTCATCACCTTCTTCATGGCCAAGAAGAGGTTGTCCATGGTGATGCCGGTTATAAAGGCGTGATGCGACGCAGTGAACATCAACATCGTGCGGTCATCTGGCACATCCCCCGACGGAGGGTATTGGCCTTGCCCGGGCAGGAGCAGCAGGTATGGGAGAAACATCGGCATCGGCAAAGTCTTATTGCGAAAATCCGGGCTAAGGTTGAACATCCCTTTCGGGTGTTAAAATGTCAGTTCAACTTTAGAAAAGTGCGCTACAAGGGCTTGGCAAAAAATACCGCGCAGTTATTCAGCTTATTTGCTTTGACCAATCTCTTTCTCGCTAGAAAAATCCTGCTCTGTAACCCCTGATTTTCCATTGATACTGAAAAAAAGTGTATCCGCCGTCTCTTATACCGTAAAAAAAGAGTGCATTGATTTTCTTTTTTATTACATGACTTTAAGAATTAACGCTATTAGCTCAAAATATAGCATTCATTTCGGTTTTTCAGGGCTTCCCTATGGCATAAGCGGTATAAATTGATTTAAAATAAAGGTGCAGAAAACAAGGTATGGATATCACATTGGCGCTTTCTGCGAAGGGCTTTCGCTTGAGCCCATTTATGCTCAATGGTGTTCATATCAGGAGAATAAGTAAGAAGATATTCGAGAATAAAGCCGGCTTTCTGTATAGCAGACTGGATGTCTTGGCGCTTATGGAAACTAACATTATCCATGACAAGAACCGCGCCTGTAGGGGATTTTGGCAATAAATCTTGGGTAATCCAGGCGTAAAAAATATCGCTGTTGATATGGCAATCGAAGGTACAAACGGTGGTTAATTTTCCATTAAGCTGGGCACCAATAACGTTAGTACTGCATATTATCATCAAGAAGATCACTGAATAACCCCCTGTGTCAGCATAGTTGTCGCCTGTTAATATTAAGGAGAACACCATGCCGGCAAACCCCGTGCCTATCAATATCAAGCAACAAGGGTTGCTCTGGCTTCAACCTCCGTATAATTGGTCTCACCGGCAAATAGCGAAGAAGCTAGACGTGAGCCCTTCGGTTGTTTCAAGATGGAGAAACGAGTTAATGAGTGATGGCCTGTTATGTGAAGATGAGCAGTTTTTAAAGAATAACGAAGGTTGGTCGCCCGAACAGCGTTTTGCGGTGGTCATTGAAAGCGCAGTGATGTCTGAAATTGAGCTGGCCGAATACTGTCGGCACAAAGGATTGTTTGTTGAACAGGTAAAGGAATGGCGAACGGCTTCGCTCCGGGCTCATGAGCCGAAAGCCTTGAATAATCATAAAGTTGATAAAGTCGTCAAAGAATACAGACAAAAGATCCGTGAACTTGAAAAAGAACTCACCAGAAAAGAAAAGGCGCTGGCGGAAACCGCAGCGCTACTGGTATTAAGGGAAAAGTTCAATGCCCTCTGGGACAACAGCGAGGACGTCTAATACCTCTCCCGGAGCGGCTTAATATAGTTGATATGCTTAGGAATGCGATGAAACAGGGGGCTCGTAAGGCGCAAGCCTGCCAGGTCATTGGGATTTCAGTCAGAACACTGCAACGCTGGCGCAACAATTGTCACAACGCTCCCCTGGCCGACAAACGGTCAACGGCCGTTCGCAATGCCCCCAGCAACAAATTGTCTGATGCTGAACGACAGCGGATCATGGAAATCTGTAACTCACCAGAGTTTTCAAGTTTCCCTCCGAATGTCATCGTTCCGACGCTGGCTGATAGGGGAATTTATATCGCCTCTGAGTCTACGTTTTATCGCGTGCTCAAAGCGAACAAACTGTTAACACCTAGACGTCGAGAGAGAAGTTATAAACGTCCAGGCGCACAAAAAACGACAGCACCGAATCAGGTATGGTCCTGGGATAGTAGTTATTTGCCAACACCTATAAAAGGTCGGCATCTTTACCTCTACATGATGATGGACATTTTCAGTCGGAAAATTGTGGGGGCAGACGTTTTTGAACAAGAATCCGGCGAACAGGCTGCAGAGCTACTGCAACGATGCATCTGGAAAGAAAAATGCGCGGGCAAAAAAATCATTCTTCATTCAGATAATGGTGGCCCCATGCGTAGTTATACCCTGTTGGCGAAAATGTACGATCTGGGGGGAATCAGTTCATATTCTCGCCCACGAGTCAGCAATGATAACCCTTATTCCGAATCCTTGTTTCGAACGGTGAAATATTGTCCCCAGTGGCCAGCCGAGGGGTTTACTTTACTCAATGATGCCAGAGCCTGGGTAGCTCAGTTTGTGAACGGGTACAACCTTGAACATAAACACAGTGGTATCAAGTACGTTACTCCAGATGAACGTCATAGGGAGGCAGATAAAGAAATATTAGCTAAGTAGTGTCGTCACGTAATAAAAAATATATTATCATGTAACAAATAACGACAACTGTTGAGATGATTCAATAATGAAAGATGATTCGGGAATGAATTTAGCCCATCGCCGCCACGATATATCCGATCATGTTTGGAGCCTATTGGAAGCTCATCTCCCGGGGAGAAAAGGCACTTGGGGTGGCATAGCCAGAGATAACAGGCAGTTTATTAATGCTGTTTTCTGGATATTGAGAACCGGCGCTCCCTGGCGTGATTTACCGCCTGATTATGGCGGTTGGAAAAATACTCATCGCCGGTTTTGCCGCTGGCGTGACAAGGGGCTATGGGAGTCTCTGCTCGAAGCGCTGATTGTGGAGCCAGATTTTGAATGGCTGATGATTGATGCCACTCATAGCAAAGTTCACCCTCATGCAGCAGGCGCAAAAGGCGGTAATCAGGATATGGAGCGCACAAAAGGGGGCTCAACAGTAAGATACATCTGGCCGTGGATGCGCATGGTATGCCGGTCAGAATTTTTATTACATCAGGTACCACAGCAGATTGTCAGCAAGCAACGAATTTAACCAAAGGTATTGCAGCAGAATATCTGTTGGCTGACAAGGGCTATGACAGTGATAACATCATTAAAAAAGCAGAAGAAGCCGGCATGCAAATCGTAATACCACCTAAAAAGAATCGTAAAATTCAACGTGAGTACGATAAAGCGCTCTACAAGCATCGACATCTCGTGGAAAATGCTTTTCTGCACCTAAAGCGCTGGCGAGGTATTGCTACTCGTTATGCAAAAAATACCTCCTCTTTTCTCGCTGCTGTACAAATACGATGCCTTGCTCTATGGCTCAAGATCTCATGACGACACTATATAATACCACCTAAAAAGAATCGTAAAATTCAACGTGAGTACGATAAAGCGCTCTACAAGCATCGACATCTCGTGGAAAATGCTTTTCTGCACCTAAAGCGCTGGCGAGGTATTGCTACTCGTTATGCAAAAAATACCTCCTCTTTTCTCGCTGCTGTACAAATACGATGCCTTGCTCTATGGCTCAAGATCTCATGACGACACTATATAAACGGAAAGCCATCTATGAATTAGCTCGAGCTAAAAAACCCGAACGTTGGAGCAAAGGCTGTCGTAACTGGAATTTTATTCATGAAGTGATGCTGAATCCGGAAGTAAGTGCTGCATAAAACAGTTTCAAGCGACAACTACATTGACAAACACCGGTTATTGAGTGATCTTCTTGATGATAATATGCAGTAACGCACTTTTCTAAAGTTGAACTGGCATTTTAATACACGGAAGGGGTGTTCTACTTTAGCCCGGATTTTCGCGTTGAGACTTTGCTGATGCCGATGTTTTTCCCATACCTGCTGCTCCTGCCCGGGCAAGGCCAATACCCTCCGTCGGGGGATGTGCCAGGTGACCACGCGATGTTGATGTTCGCGGCGTCGCATCACGCCTTTATAACCGGCATCACCATGAACAACCTCTTCTTGGCCGTGAAGAAGGTGATGAACTTGCGTCACATCGACTACATTCGCCGAGGTTCCCACCAGGGAATGCACCAGCCCCGTCTGTGCATCCACGCCAATATGCGCTTTCATGCCAAAGTAGCACTGATTACCTTTACGGGTGGCTTTCATGTCTGGCTCACGAGTATTTTGCCGGTTTTGAGTTGAACTGGGCGCATGAATAATCGTAGCATCGACAATGCTACCCCGTTTGATAAATAGCTGAAGCGAAGCTAAATGCGTATTAACTTCTTCAAACAGCGCTTCGCTTAAATGATGTTTTTCCAACCAATGACGAAAATGCAGGATAGTGGGATCGGAGGGAATGGCATCGACACATACCCCCGCAAATTGACGTAATAAGGGGATGTCGTATAACGCTTCTTCCATCGATAAATCAGCATAATTAAACCCATTCTGTAAAAAATAAATCCGCAGCATCACTTCTAACGGTTTCGCCGGTCTGCCGCCTTTAGAGCTTGCCTTCGGATAATGACGACTGAGTTTGGCCAGAATCTTTTCCCAGGGAACTATCCTATTCATTTGCGTTTAAAAGTCGCCTCGTCTCGTCGATTTCGTTTTCATTTCACTATTAACCTAAAAAAATTATTGCTAACAGAATAGGCTACTTTTAGCGGTTTTTCAGGGTTTCCATAGAAGAGAACCCGAAACTGGCGGCCACCTTGATGAAAGTGGCGGTGGGACTGACGGTGATTACAGCAGGTGTAGCGGCGCTCGCCTTATCGCTGGCGGCGGTGTTAGCCCCGCTGGCGGTATTAAAACTCACTTTTTCCCTGCTGGGAATCAGTCTGTTACCGGCGTTATCTCAGGGTTTTAGCAAAATCGGTCAACTGATTGCGGGGTTAGCACGTTATTTTTCCCAGCTGGGAGTAAGGCTGTTACCGGTGTTATCTCAAGGTTTAAGCAAAACCGGCCAATTGATTGCGGGGTTAGCGCGCGCCTCGCTCCCCTTACTGACAACCGGTCTACGTGTGATGGGATGACGCCGATAGGACTGGCCATAGCCCAGAAAGTACCGGTAAAACAAGAAAAACCCGCACTCCAATTAGGTTTGCGGGTTTTTTGTTGCCTGTTTCTTTCGGTGTGGCATGGTTATACTCTGTTTTTTAGGGGTTAGTACATTTTCGGGCTTTTCGCCTGATATTCCCGCCCGTATTGGAGCGAGGGTTTACGGCGAATTTTGCTAAAAAAATTCATAACCAGTTGATTGAATACGCGCCCCAAAATTAGTGTCGTGCTCTGAAATTTCATATATCTTCAAGCTGGATATTACGAGTTTCACGAGCAAATAGATAAACGATAGAACCGATAAAAAAAATAAACGCGAATATCAGGAAGGGGACTAACACTACATCTTCAGACAGCTTTTCGCTACCGATGATAGCACCTAAAAAAATCGGGCCAATAATTTTAGCGGTGGCTCCTACTCCATAACCCAGCCCAAGACAGGTTGAGCGGATATGATTAGGGAACATTTCTCCACCAAATACATTGATAATACTAAATGCGCCATCGCCAAACATCATAGCTATAAAGATCCCAACAAAGAAAATCCAGCCCGAAGAGGCAATATTCAGACTGAAAAAATGCATGATTGTCGTGATCTGCATAGAGAGCGCGGCAATCGTACATCCTAGAGCACCAATCAAACCGCAGACAAAGAGTGTCCAACGTCTCCCAAGATAATCGGAGACCCATGCCGACAGTAATCGACCGACTAAGTCTCCTAAAGAAAGTATCATGAATAAATTCGCAACCATATGAATACTAAAGTGGAAGGATTTATTTAGTAATACCTGTCCCCATGATTGAATAACGAAACTTCCGAAGATAAAACAAAATGAACCAATAGCAACAATAGTAAGTTGTTTTGGATAGTCCTTGATAATCTTTAGATAAGACGGTTTGGGAGTGGATACATATTCAGGTAAATGCCCCACTTTAGTTACCGGAATATTCATCGCCCAAGCATAGGCTTCGCGGGCATTCTGAAAACGTCCTTTTGATACTAAATATCGCGGTGATTCTGGGATAAATTTTGTCCAAGCCAGCAAGACAACTGGAATACAACCAATCATCAAAAGGCCGCGCCAGCCAAGCGGTTCAGCGAGATAAAGTGTTGTGAGGGATCCAAGAAATAGCCCTAATGGTATGAACGCTGAAGTAAGACCAGCAAATAGACCTCGCTTTTTGGATGGCACAAATTCTTGCACATAAGGCACAGAAGTAACATTAAGCCCGCCAACCGCGATGCCAACGCAAATGCGCATGATCGACAAAAAGACCCAGCCATTTGCAGGCGTTAAGGCAGACAGTCCAGTAAATATAACAAGCATCAAAATACATGAGATAAATGACTTTTTTCGACCATATTTATCAGCGAGCCAACCCCAAGCAATTGCGCCAATGACGGTTCCAAGTCCCGCTCCTGCGAGGATAAAACCAGACTGTATTGCGTTCAATGACCACTGTTGGTCTTGCATCAGCAAGGTAATGACAAAACCGACCAAAAACAAATCAAAGAATTCGAGAATATTTCCCATAATGACCATGCATATCAAGGATTTTTGATTTTTTGTTAGAGGGGCTAAATCGAGTTGTTGTATAGATGTGATATCTACTTTTACTGATTGCATATAGTTGATTCCATATAAATGGATGTTATGTCCCGATGACATACAACTGGTTACGGGTTTTTTTAAGGCGGTCGAATTTGTCTTTAAGCCAATGTCAGCAATGGTTTGCACAAAAATAAGAGAGTATAAAAAAGTGCGAGGCAATTCTATCCCGCTAATCCAGTGCTTTCATCTGTCTTTTCTCCCATATGCCCATCGATTTTCAGATCTGAATACTCGCTCTCTTAGCTCACCATGAAATTGTGTTTGGAGTAGATCATGAGCATCTTGAGATGCATTAAAATAGTGTCAATTATTCTATCGTCAATTGAGAATGATTTGGATGATTACCCCGCACTTTTTATGCTCTCCTACTTCAAATCACCCGATTTTCAAATCGAGAAATAAAGATGGGCAGAGATGAAATGAACGGTGATGATATCGCTCGATTAGTGCAGATGATCCCTTCATGCCCTTCGTCTGAGCGGGAAACTACGCTATCTGTGAATCTGAGTTTATTCACCCGTGACCAAAATTTAGGGGAAAATCTGTTGTCATCACACTAATGGATCATAGTCTGATCCCTCTTATGGCCAAACCAGTTTAATTTGATTTTGTGTTGTCGTCGCTTGCTGTACTATTTGTACTGTCTGCGCTCCTCTGCCTTGAATCAAATTAAACTGATTCGGCCATGGCACTGTTAACAAAGTGTATTCATTTAACTTATTGAAATAATTATAATTTAAATACATTCAAAATAAACGGTTCCTCTTTAAAAAAACAGATGAATCGATTTTTTATGGCAGCGATCGGCGAATTCTCTCAATGATGAAGCCGATCACAAAAAGTATTATTTTTATCTCATCATTATTTTATGTGTCCTAAATATTTTTATAAATTCTTTGTTATTCAATAATTTAACTTTGTTAACAGTGCCATATCAGGGATTTGGGTTAATTGATTTAACCCAAACTCCAAGAGAATGTTGAATTATGATCGATACTCGAAAAATAAGTTACCAGCCGAAAGGTCTTCCGCAATCCGAGCTGTTGTCATCACACCCTTTGTCTCGAATACGCTCCATACGTCTATCTCTTCTTGAATTACCTTTATCATCAACAGAATATATTGGGTAAGAGCCAACCATTACTGGTTTTTTATCCTGATGTGCATCGTAATCATATGGAGCGCAAGATATAAGGCTGACTGGCAGTAGTAGCAGGAGTAGCAAGCGCAAAACATCACCTTATTAGCTCTTAATTTAATAGAGCTTAGACACTAACACATTCATAGAGAAAGCTAAATGGAGAGCATAAAAAGTGTGGGGTAATCATCCAAATCATTCTCAATTGACGATAGAATAATTGACACACACTGAACATTGCTAACGAGGAAACGGAAGATGGTCTGGTTTTGCATGGGCGTTGCTATTTTATTATTTCGTTGATGATTTATGTCACAAAATAAAAATCAACTCTCTCTGTCGCCGCTAATACCATCTAGGTTTTCGCTCCATGGCTTTTCAAACCCAACTATGATTTGTAATAATTTTCCGTATGAATAATGGGCTAGAATCATGTTAGTTAGTAAAATAGACAGTAAAATTAATTTTCTATTCATAATATTCAATATATCCTAATCTAGGAAAGGCGTTTTATTTTATACTGAGCAAATAGCGGTTTTCTGGCTTTCTTTATTTTCTTTTCATTTCGCGTGGCCGCTACTATTTTATCTTTTAACGCGCATTTTCTCGCTCTATTTTGTCGGTTACTCATCACGACGCCCTCCTTTAATATCGGTCATAGCCAGTCAACCCCACTCAATCACTACTCTCTTTTTTCTGTGACACCGATTTCAGATATAGATGAAAATTTTCGTAAGTGATCTTCTAGCCTCAATTCAGATTCACATTTTTTGCTTCTTTTAGATTTAAGTGCGCTGATAGTTAATAAACTATTTGCGGTGGCTGATATTTTAACAGTGACCATTGTCCCTGTCTCGGTTGCCTCAATATTTACTTTCACTCTCCCATCCTTAAAGTTCACTCATGTATTTTTAGTTTATATTTATACATGCCGATTCCATTATTAACAGATATAAAATTTCATAAAAATTATTTTTTAGTATTTCATCTCTGGCCTTCATTATTTACACACAATTAATAGTGTTTAATTAAGTAAGCCATAATTATGATTTACTCATACCCTGCTGTGATACAACAGTACTACTTACATACATTATTATTAGAGTGAATTTTACTCTTGCTAAAATATAAAATAAATAATGTTCCTATTCTCAATATTTCATCATTCATAATGAAAAACATTTAACTATCTGTGTATTAACAAGCTTCTTTTGGCAAAAAATACTATTATCGTATAGTGTAAAAATTTTATACTTATATTAATAATTTTTTATATGATCGAGCAAAAAGACCTGAATAGTTCTGATCAAAATTTCGATGATTGCCAGTTAGGATTATTCCGAATACCGGTTATTGACGAAAATAGTCTCATTACAATTAAGAGGTAAATATGTGTTTTAGTGACAAACCTAATGAACAGGAAGAAAAATTTATCATAGATCAACTCTGGGAGCATAACGCGCAGTATAATGCCGTAGACATTCGGTCTTTAGTTGTCACGAGGAAAAGCGATAAAGGTAAAATTATCGCCGGATTAATAGCTAGAACGTGGTAGGGAGGTCTTGAAATCCAGTATCTATGGGTAGATAAACACCACCGTAAGAAGGGTTTTGGTAAGCAATTAATGGAGAAAGCAGAGAAAGAAGCCGCCAATCGTGGTTGTCATTTTGCTTATGTCGACACTTTTAGCTTCCAAGCGCAGGGGTTTTATCACAAACGGGGATACCGTGAGTACGGGGAACTATCAGGTTTTGTGCACAAATATACCCGCTATTTTTTATCCAAAAAACTACCACCTCAGCTAACACCCACAGCATAATACAATATATTTAGTCAAATTAATGGTGATGAACTACCTCATGGTCTCGCCGTTTTTTGAACGCTTCATGAAATGAAGAGAACACCTTTAGAAATAAGTTCAGCAGGAATGTATTTATCAAAACCGGTATGTTTGCAATATGCTATAAATTGATGTAATGAATTAACTCCTACTTTTTGATATATGATGAGCAGTCGATTTTCTACTGTCCGATGAGATAGTTCAAGTTTTTTGGCTATTTCCTTGCAGCATAATCTATTTACTGCAAAAAAAATTAACCTCAATTCTGATTTTGTAAATAGATCATTAGGAGGTTCTAGTATTAATACAGATGGAGAACGTTTATCAATAAATTCCAATGGAGATAAAAAGTTAAATTTCCTGGCATGCCAAACCGTCGCTACGCACTGTTTATCTTTATTGTAGACTGGAAATTTTTCACAAAAATAAGGCTGAATGGATTCTCCATTATTCCAAAAATGGGTTTCAATAATACTGACACTTCTTCCAGTCTTTTCAGCACGTCTATCGTGGTCTTGTAATTCTGGCGCTAATTCCGCCCAGGGGACAGGACATTCATGATCCAATTTCCCTTCAATATTAAAGTTAGAGGGTATACCTGTGAAATTTAAGGCAGCCTGATTCATGTGCAGATGCTGTGATTGTAAATTTTTTATTCCCCAAGCTTCATTAAAACTATCTATAGAAAAAATAAGAGAATTGAGCTGTTCTGTGGAAATTTCTGGCATTTTTTTTCAAAATTGCATCCATATTTAATTTTAGTAATAAGTAAAATTATTATTTCTATACTAACACTGACTTATTATTTTTTAATATAATAGAACACAATTACCTTGTATTTTATTATCATATAAAATACTATAAAATTAATTTATATTAATAATAATTATTTTTTTAAAAGAGATTAAGAAAAAATGAATAAAAATATTATTAATGACAATAATTATACTGTTAGCCGTGTACCTACAACGATGAGATTTCCTTTTATCAGCGTAACGTTAGTTTACATGGGTATGCTGACCGCATTAGATCAATTTATGCTAGGCGCGATATTAGGACATTCCATGACACTAAGCCATGCCTTTTTATCTATTTTTCTTGGCAGTCTCATTTTCGGATTTGTTACTATCGGGCTTGGATTTGCGGGGATGCGTGAAGGATTATCAAGCAGCTTATTAGCACGTTGGTGTGGTTTTGGCCGCTTGGGCTCAGTATTTGTAGGCATGGTGATTGCAGTGAGTTTGTTAGGCTGGTTCGGTGTGCAAAATGCTGTTTTCGCACAGGGTCTCAAATACCCTCTCTACGCCTCTGATCGGGTGGCCTGCGATTGTCTCTTCGATTTTAGGGAGTGCGGTCGGACTGGCTCTCGATTGGGGTGTTCCATCACTTAACTCCTTGCTTGTTGCCAGCATTCTTTATTGGATTATAAATATCGTTAGCTGCAAAATTTGTCGTATCCGGCCTTAAACAAATAATATATTCAAAGTTTGGCAAAAAAGGTTAAAAGATAGTTCTTGGTCTTCATTTCAATATTTTTTCTGTATTAAACAGCCTGCTCTCACCCTATTTTCAGTTCTGTAGACTTTTCGTGATAAGAACTCATGTTAGTAATATCACCTATCCATTGAATACCAGCGAATTTTTAATAAAAATAGGCGGATCATAATCACAGAACGTAACGTATTAAGGCGCTGTTTTTCAAGCTAGTTGTCTCCAGGGTATAATGAAAGATGATTTTTTTGAGTGGTTTTTTACGACTATGATCTTTTCTTTTACAAATTGACACTGGCTAATGCTATCGTATTGGCAGCACTTTTACCGATGCTGATCTCTGGCGCACCGTGGCGACGCAGAGTAAGTTTTGAAAATTTATCCAGCTATATACCCTTTCCTAATCTAATATATTCATAAGCTGCTGGAAATTCTTTAGGGTTCTTAATTATATGATCTTTAATGCTTTTTAATAATTCTGATTCTTCGCTATTTTTCTTGTTCACTGTTGCGTAGATGTCGCCATTTACGGATCCTGCATAGTATTTTATAACCGAAAGTTTTGAAGCGTCTGATTGTGATGTCATTGCACGGAGGGGCTTATCAGTTCGTTCAGAATGATCTACTTTTAAATCAGTAATTTCTGCATATATGGGTTCATCATACAGCCTGTTAGTTTTGTTATTAAATTTTTCAGCTAGCGGTTTTTGTATGTTTCTTTTAATACTGCTCATTGATCTAGCAAAGTCATAGATCCATTCATTTTCCGTTCCTATTGTCTTTGTTAGATCCATACCCTCAATGGAGTCCAGAGAGGAACGTTGCAGGGCATAATAATCAAAACATTTCATTTGCAACGTAATCCACTCCTGAGCTAGACGTTGATCAAGCTCCATTTTTTGTTTTGTTCGTTTACTGAGTAAATGTAGATATAACCTGTCCTGATTTGGCGAAGAAATCCCTTCCAGTTTATCTAGAGCAATATTGTAAGCCACCTTAGCTAAGGCGGCATCAACGCCCTCACGAGAAACGTTACTGGTGTCTAAAAACTCACTGTTATTGGTTAATTTTCTTGCAGAAAAAGCATGAACATCCTTTTCAAAATTCCCATACACCAACTTGCGTTCATCCATTGCATCTTTTATAGAAAAGGTAAAGGTGTAAGTATCATCTTCGTTTTCTGTGACAGACGCTTGAAATCTATCCTGAAAACCAGGATAGATCATTTCTTTAAGTTGGTAAAAAGAAGTTATTGTTTTCAATGCTGATTCAGTATTCGGTTCATGATCATTATGCGTCAAATCATAAATCTTCTTCAGTGCTTTACTTTTTTTATTCCTACAAACCCAGTCCTTAATTTTGCCCCAGACCCCCATTTTTATAGCATCTTCTTTCGAAGAACCATAAATAGCACGTTTGAGTCTTTTTTCACTAATAACGATGTTAAATGGCAGGTAAGTTGCGCCTTGAATAATCAGTGACATAATATTTACCCTCTACAATGCTAGATAATTGTAAATATAATGTTAAAAAATAATTAATGCAATAATTAATTGAATCCATTAATGCCTTAGCGCCTATATCATTTTTGTTGCGAACATAGCCCCCGCCAATACCCACAATTATGGATTTACCTGGTTTGGGGAACGCTGCCCAATCTTGAGGGCAACCTGAAAGATAATCAGGCTTTTCAGCCAACTCTGCTTCTCGCCGTTTTGCCACATGACATAACTAAATACCAGAAAGACTGAATTATTGGTACAGGGTGAATGTTGAATAACATGTTGATAGTGACCATGTCTATGCTGGGAACGGTAGCCATAATTAGGAGAACTTGCTGTTCTACGGTAATCTGTCATTAAGATTTCAATACGTGTGAAGAAATCTTATTAACCACAGCATTCCATCCAACGGGTAACACCATTAACTTTGATAATGAAGCCATTTTTTTATAACTGAGCAGAACTCGCACCACACAATTTGCGGAAGACCCAAAATTCGATTGCTGTTGACAGACCAACTGGCGTTATTACTTACCGATCATAAGCGGCGGGTTATATTCATACTCATGGCAAGGCAGAGGAATCTGGATGCACAACTCAACCCCATTAATCACCACGATAGTTGGCGGCCTGGTAGTCGCCTTTTTCTTAGGAACACTGGCTCATCGCCTACGCATTTCACCTCTGGTAGGGTACCTTACCGCAGGGGTTTTGGTTGGACCTTTCACGCCAGGTTTCATTGCTGATCTCTCGTTAGCGCCAGAACTGGCAGATATTGGTGTGATTTTGTTAATGTTTGGCGTTGGGCTCCATTTTTCTCTTAACGATCTCCTGGCAGTAAAATCTATCGCCATTCCCGGAGCCATCGCTCAAATTATTGTCGCTACCCTGTTGGGGATTGGTCTATCGCATTTATTAGGTTGGGATCATGTGACGGGGCTGGTATTCGGCTTATGTTTATCGACAGCCAGCACAGTAGTCTTACTACGCGCTTTGGAAGAACGGCAACTGATTGATAGCCAACGTGGGCAAATAGCTATTGGTTGGTTAATCGTAGAAGATTTGGTTATGGTGCTAACGTTAGTACTACTGCCCGCTTTTTCCGGTGTCTTAGGGAACGAAAATAGCAGTACTCAGCAATTGTTTACCGAATTGGCTATTACTATCGGTAAGGTCATCGCTTTCATCACATTAATGATTGTTGTTGGCCGCCGCCTGGTTCCTTGGATCTTGGCTAAAACTGCGTGCACTGGCTCACGTGAACTGTTCACACTGGCTGTGTTGGTGCTTGCGCTAGGAATTGCCTATGGTGCAGTAGGCCTGTTTGATGTCTCCTTCGCGTTGGGTGCCTTCTTTGCTGGTATGGTATTGAATGAATCTGAACTTAGCCACCGAGCCGCTCAGGATACCTTACCGCTACGTGATGCCTTCGCAGTATTATTTTTTGTCTCCGTTGGCATGCTACTTGACCCGGTAATCTTAGTGCGTGAACCCTTAGCGATTATTGCTGCGTTGAGTATTATCATATTTGGAAAATCAATTGTAGCATTTATACTTGTTCGTTTATTTGGTCACTCAAAACGCACAGCTCTAACGATTTCGGCGAGTTTAGCGCAAATTGGTGAGTTCGCATTTATTTTAGCGGGATTAGGGGTCTCTCTCGGTTTATTGTCTGAATATGGTCGAAATCTGGTACTGGCCAGTTCGATCCTTTCCATTATGCTCAATCCACTACTCTTTAGTCTATTTGAGCGTTATTTGCGTAATATGGAAACAGCGAAAGACCAAACTTTAGAGGAGACCGTTGAAGAAAAAAAAACAGATTTCCCTTAACTTATGCAACCATTCTGTATTAGTGGGTTATGCTCTCCTATTTTCACCAATAACCCCTATTCGGAACCATTCTAACTGGCAATCATCGAAATTTTGATCAGAACTATTCAGCTCTTTTTGAACGCTCATATAAAAAATTATTAATACAAGTATAAAATTTTTACATTATACGATAATAGTATTTTTTGCCGAAATTTAAAGCTTATTAATACACAGATAATTAAATGTTTTTCATTAATGCTATGTGAGGATGAAATATTGAGAATAGGAAAATCATTTATTTTCTATTTGTGAAAGAGTAAAATTCACTCTAATAATAATGAATGTAGATAGTATTGTGTATCACAACAAGGCATGAGTAAATCATAATTATGGCTTTTAATTAAGCACTATTAATTGTGTGTAAATAATGAAGGCCAGAGATGCAATCCTAAAAAATAATTTTTATGAAATTTTATATCTGTTAATAATGGAATCGGCATGTATAAATATAAACTAAAAATACAGAAGTGAACTTTAAGGAATGGAAGAGTGAAAATGGAAGAGTGAAAGTAGATGCAACTGAGACGGGGACAATGATCATTGTTAAAATATCAGCCACCGCAAATAGTTTATTAACTATCAGCGCACTTAAATCTAAAAGAAGCAAAAAATATAAATTGAGGCTAGAAGATTATTTACGAAAATTTTCATCTAAAGAGAGTAGTGATGAAATAGTTATTATTTCTATTCTATATCTCATGAAACGATAATATTTTCATCAGGAAAAACCATTCTTTTTTATTGAGAGATGAGAGAGTTGATTTTTATTTTATGACACAAATCATCAACGAAATAATAAAATTGTTAATATTGCAGAGTCATTTTTGTTTAAAAACACGCATTTCTGAATAAAGGATGCCAGCAACCAGCCTATTCGCAATTTAAACGTCAGTTTTAAACGTGACGATGAAGCGGGCACCAGGCTAAGTGCCGTCACGGAGAATAAGGGGGTTTACAGCGCCACCCTAACAGGTAACGATACCAAAGCGGTGACGATTACCCCGCACGTCGGAGGTCAGGCCGTTATGGGGAAGAATATGAAGAAAGTCGTAACATTGTTGAAAGCGAAACGCTTTGCGCCGGTTGTTCCCAACCACTATGACTTTACTGTTTCAACAAATGAAATTATTGCCGACGGTCAGGATGAGGCGGCCTTAACCTTTACCGCCAGGGATGCCAGCAATCAGCCTCTGCGCAATTTAAAGGTCAGCTTTAACCGTGACGATGAAGCCGGCATCACGTTGAGTGACATCACGGAAGAAAAGGGCGTCTACCGCGCCAAGTTGAAAGCGGTGAAAGGTACCCTTGCCAAAGCGGTGACGATCACCCCATATATCGATGGTCAGGCCGTTGTGGGGAACAACATGGAGAAGGTCGTGACGATCACTGTTACCGCGAGAACCATCACACCTGATCTTCACTTTGCAAATGCGCAGCAGAGTATCATCTATACCAAAAACTTTACTCGTTCACAGGAGGTAATAATAAAAAACTCATAACGCAATTGTTCATTTCTCACAAAATCATCAATCCTACTGAAGACAGCAGAAGAGTTGATTATAATGATCGTGATTATTGGCTCACTTCTAGTGGTGTAGTAGGTTATGAAGGTACATTAGCCCGGTATGCTGTAAAAGAAGAATGTATGTATACTCATAAAGGAAGTTTCACGTTGCAAACGACGCTACAATTTGGCGAAAAAGAATATAATATGTTTTATCCATTTACATGGAATGGAGAAATATCGGAGTTGTTCCTTGACGGTAATGATTGAACGCGATGACATAACAAAAACAAATGCTACCTAAACTCCCATAATGAAAGACATCTGAAATGCTTCAAAGATATATTGAAAAAAGAAGAAATTAAAAAATATGCAGTGATTGAATTAGAAAATAAAACAAATAAGATTACCTAAAGGAAGGTGGTTTAGGTATAAAGACAATAACCGCTGAGCCACCAAAATCACCAATACATGAATTAACTACGACTGTAGTATTAGACAAGTTATGTTTTCAAACCGGACTTATGAAAATACGCTTTTCGTCGAAATTTAAATCGCTTGTCAGCCAGAATCTAAACGCAGTAGACCAAGGGACGGCTTGGCTTTCAAACTTAGCATCCGTTTTTTTGTTTGAAAGCTTTTTAACGCTTGCAGACAATACTTTGTTAATGTCGCTTTCCACCGTCATTGGCTTATATTCAGTCATCAGGTAAATCAAGCCGAAAACGATGCTAGTAATTAATAAAGGAATGGTAAGATACGGCGCTAAAATCACTGATGGAAGCGTTACTACGCCAATACCGATAAGTACCGATTTAATTTTTTTAGTAAATTTATGTAAACTTATGGATATCAGTTCACGGTCGAGCTGCTTGATATCTTCTGCTATTGCATCCCGCAGCCTGTTATCTATATTTTGCACCGTATTGTTACTGGCGATGTTGCATTTTAACGTCTCCCAGTTATTAGCTATAGCTCTAATATTTTCTAATCTTGCTTTTACTTTACTGTGCTTTTCTTTCTTAAAAGAAAACTTTGATTTCGATGCTTGTTCTATATCTTTTAAAGCATTATCAATAATCTGACGTGTATCAATTGTATTTTGTATAGTATTGTCTTTATTACCTAAACCACCTTCCTTTAGGTAGTCTTTAGTGTCTTCATCAGAAAAAATTTGGGTCATTCTATAATAAGCCCGTTGCGCATTTTGCAACTCATTAGGATCATCATTGGGATTAGGTTTGTTAAGGTTAGCAAGCGCGTTCTTAATATGAGGTATCTTATTACCGATAAATTGTGTCAATAGAGTTAATTGCTTTATATTTTCATTAACTGATGTCAAATTATCCTCTAAAAATACTAGCTGCAGTTGCGCGTTATTTTCTAACGGCTCTATTTTCATAAAAGCAGCTAATTCAGACTTTTCAAGAAATTTCGCCAAATCCTTAGCCCATGTTCCATCTGCCCTGTGATTTTTCGATAATATAGTAAGTAATTCAGCTATTTCTCTATTATTTTTAGGGAAAACTCTAAAAACAACATTTGTTTTATTTTCTAATTCAATCACTGCATATTTTTTAATTGCTTCTTTTTTCAATATATCTTTGAAGCATTTCAGATGTCTTTCATTATTATTGATATAGTCCTTTAAAAAATCGGCTAATAATCGCTGATTTTCATTTATTTGTTTTACTTCTTCCGTCTGTTCCGTTTTTTCCTGCAAGTACAGGTGATCCGGAAAATCAGACATTCTGCTTAAATAATTAACGGAGCTATCATCGGGGGTTTTACCCTCAATTTTCTTGGTAAATGCTTTAAATAATGGTAAAAAATTACTCTTATTTCTATCGTTTACCTTGTTAACTTGATCATTGAGTTCCGTACATAATTCATTGATAGATGAAATATCTTTTTTAAGTTTAACATTTTTATTCCCTCTATATTTTCCGACCACATCTTCAGTATACATCCTAACTATATCATTAATCAGTTGTTGTTCAGCTGTCATAGAGCCTATCTCTATTGAACTTTCTTTCACTGATTGAAGATCACAAAAGATGTCGATACTATCAGAACAAAAGGTACAAGAATCCATTTTTTTATCTTTAGTTCTAATCTTAACAACCGCTTTTTTAACAGCGCCAGAAAAACTCTTTTTAATACCCTTCCAGGGGGAGGGTTTTTTGATAGGAAGTTCAGAAGCATTTCCAGTTCCTACAAAAAACATCTTTCTTGAATTCCCGCTGGCAGGCACGAACTCACCATTTTTTAATGCCAAAATGCCCATGCTTTTCATGTTAGCTCCTTGGATCACTTATTTAATTTTTGAATAAAAAATTAAATAATAAAATTGTGCTTTAGTTAGGATGGTATAAGAAAAAAAGAAGATAGATATCAATTAATGACGTAATATATTAAAAATATGTTAATAAGAAGTAAATTAATGTTTATGATTGCTCCCCGCTCTATTGGGCGAGGCTTCCCACTTCAGGCGCTGGTACGTCAAGCTTACAACGAAAGCAGAGGCTCAGCAGGCGCAAGCACGATTGCTGCCATGGTATATACCCAATGAATTTCGAGTTACGGCAAGGCGGCAAGGGCGACCGACCGATGAGCGTAGACATACTACGTGATTCGGCGAGCACCCGCAGACAACAAAGCCGTAACTTGAAAGGCGAAGGGTATATCGGCTATATCATGTAAACTGGTTGGAGCAAGTCGGAGTACGTGCTATAAAATTTCGCCTAATCTCTCCGTTTCATTATCAGAGAACAAAACGACAATGTTCACCGTTTACTACTCCAATCAATTAGATATATTAAAAGAACTGATGACGGCACTGATAAAACGTGAGCCGTTAGCGGATCCATTTCAACAAGAAATAATATTAGTACAGAGCCCAGGGATGGCACAGTGGCTACAAATTCAATTAGCACAACAATTCAATATTGCGGCCAATATTCAATTTCCTCTTCCTGCCACATTTATTTGGGATATGTTTATCAAAGTATTACCTGGCATACCGAAAGAAAGTGCTTTTTGCAAAGAGGCAATGAACTGGAAATTGATGTGGTTGTTGCCATATTTACTTAATCGCCCTATTTTTGCCCCGATAAAACAGTATCTAAATGACGATAACAACAAACAAAAAATTCACCAATTATCAAAACGGGTGGCCGATCTGTTCGATCAATATCTGGTTTATCGTCCTCAGTGGTTAAAACAGTGGGAAAACGGACGGCTCATTGATGGATTGACCGATATACAACAATGGCAGGCGCCTTTATGGCAGGAATTGGTAAAATATACCCGTGAGCTTAAACAACCTGAGTGGCATCGCGCTAACCTCTATCAAAATTTTATTCAAAGACTGTATGAAAGTGAAACTTGCCCAGCCGATTTACCGAAACGGGTATTTATCTGCGGTATTTCTGCTTTACCCCCTATTTATTTGCAAGCCTTACAAGCGTTAAGTAAACATATTGATATTCATTTGATGTTTACCAATCCGTGCCGCTATTTTTGGGGTGATATACAAAATTATGCCTTTCTGGCTAAATTACAAAGCCGTCGGCACCGCTCTGCTCACAGATCGCGTCCATCCCCTTCGTTACCGCAGACACCGTCAGACGCCACATTATTTAATGCAGAAGCTGAAAAAAATCTCAGTAATCCGTTACTCGCCTCCTGGGGGCGTTTAGGTCGAGATCACCTCTATTTATTATCACAATTTGACGATATCCAAGAAATACATGCATTTGCTGATGTTGAGCCAGATAACCTACTCCATGCGGTACAACATGATATGTTGGAGCTAGAAGATCATGCTGTTATCGGTACCACAGTGGAAACCCTCAGCCACAGTGATCAAAAACGGTTACTTGATCCACAAGATCGCTCTATTAATATCCATGTTTGTCATAGCCCGCAACGAGAAGTCGAAGTTTTACAGGATCAATTATTGGCATTATTGGCGACAGACCCCAAGCTAACAGTGCGCGATATCATTGTGATGGTAGCAGATATCGACAATTATACGCCTTATATTCAGGCGGTATTTGGCAACGCAACCCATGAGCGTTATTTGCCCTTTGCGATTTCAGATCGTAAATCCAGTCAAGTTCATCCCGTATTACAAGCCTTTATTACCTTACTTGATTTGCCGCAAAGTCGCTTTACTTCAGAGCAAGTATTAATGTTTTTGGAAGTGCAAGCATTAGCTAAAAAATTTGATATCAATGAAGAAGGCTTATGCCGTCTACGTCAATGGGTGAAAGAATCGGGAATACGTTGGGGATTAGATGACGATAACGTGCGGCAACTTTCTTTACCTCCAACCGGTCAGCACACCTGGCGATTTGGATTAACGCGTATGCTACTCGGCTATGCGATGGACAGCAGCGCGGGAGACTGGCAAGGCATACTCCCTTATGACGACTCCAGTGGTTTGGCGGCAGAATTAGTAGGAAAACTCGCAGAAATGCTAATGCAACTCAGCGTATGGCGTGAGCAACTCAGTCATCCTCGTACCCTGGTTGAATGGTCTTGCCTGTGCCGAAAATTACTCGATACGTTCTTCGAATCCAACGATGATAATGAAGAAATTTTGGCTTCGATCGAACAACAGTGGCAAAAAATTATCAGTTATGGCGTTGCTGCAAAATACCCTGACAGTGTCCCTATTACGCTACTAAGAGATGATCTGGTAGCACACTTTGAAAACGAAAGAATAAGCCAACGTTTTTTGGCCGGATCAATTAATTTTTGTACTTTGATGCCTATGCGTTCGATTCCTTTTAACATTGTCTGCTTATTAGGGATGAATGATGGTATTTATCCAAGAACAGTAAAACCATTGGGTTTTGATTTAATGGCCAAGCAAATACAAAAAGGCGATCGTAGCCGTCGAGATGATGATCGTTATTTGTTTCTTGAAGCCTTACTTTCTGCAGGGCAGCAGCTCTATATTAGCTACATTGGTCATTCTATTCAAAACAACAATACCCGTTATCCTTCGGTATTAGTGAGTGAATTACTGGAATATATTGCGCAAAGTTATCGGCTCCCAGGAGACGAAAAAAAATGCGCCGATGAAAGTGCTCAACGTGTCACCGAACATATACTACAAAGGCATACGCGAGAGCCATTTGCCGCCAGCAATTTTTTCATTGGCAGTGAACAACAAAGTTATGCCGCTGAATGGTTGCCAGCGGCACAAGGGCTAGGAAAAGCTTATCCTGATTTCAATCAACCTTTAGCGATAGGCGCCTTAACCGAGTTCACATTGGATGATCTCATCTCTTTTTACCGCCATCCCATCAGAGCTTTTTTTCAATTACGCCTGGGGGTGAATTTTATTATCGAAGAAAGCGAATTATCTGACGAAGAGCCTTTCACCTTAGATAATTTAGCGCGCTATCAATTTAATACGCTGCTTTTGAATGCCTTGATAGAACAAAAAGAGATGGATCAATTTTTTGCGCGATCTAAAGCGGCAGGTATTTTACCTTATGGATCTTTCGGCGAAATATATTGGCAAAATCAGCGAGATGCCCTGATGCCACTGGCACAACAAATTCGCCAAGAAAAAGAACAAGGTTACGATTTTGAATTAGATATTGATGTGGGCAAAGCCAAGCTGGGCGGCCGGATAAATCAAGTTCAAACGGATGGATTACTGCGCTGGCGACCCAGTACATTAACCGCGGTAGATGGGTTATTACTGTGGCTAGAGCATCTTGCCTACTGCTTGGCGGGGGGGCAGGGTGAAAGTCGGATCTATGGTTGTAAAGGAACAAGGTGGCGCTTTGGCGCATTATCTCAGTCTGACGCCCAACAATATTTAAAAGTACTGTGTTCGGGATATCAACAGGGTATGAGCCAACCACTCTTACTATTACACAAAAGTGGTTGGGCATGGTTGCAGCATTGTTTTAACTCAAAAACTGGCGAAATTTGTTGGGATGAGAAAATACAAAATCAAGCCAAAGCCAAGTTATTACAAATGTGGCAGGGTAATATCAACAAAGGAATTTCAGGAGAAGGTGAAAATCCTTATATCCAACGTGTTTTTCGTGCTATGGATGAACAGTATTTGCAAACTATTTTGCAAGAAACAGAACGTTATTTATTACCCTTAGCGCTTCATAATATAGCCGAATCAGTTTAATTTGATTCGAGGCGAAGGGGATATATCACCATTTGCTATGAAATATCCCTTCCTTATCTATACGTTGATAAGTATGAGCGCCAAAATAATCCCGCTGTGCTTGAATGAGATTGGCTGGCAATACTTCCGCACGATAGCTATCGTAGTAGGCTATTGCGGCACAGAGAGTAGGGGTTGGAATACCATTTTGTACTGCGTAGGCCACTACATCTCGTAACGCGGACTGATATTTATCAGTGATATCTTTAAAATAAGGCGCCAGTAGCAGATTCGCGATATCGTTGTTTTCAGCATAAGCCTCAGTGATTTTTTGTAAAAACTGAGCGCGGATAATACAGCCAGCGCGAAAAATACTGGCGATTTCACCGTAGTTTAGCTTCCATTTATGCTCTTCTGCCGCCGCGTTCAGTTGCTGAAATCCCTGTGCATAAGATACGATTTTACCCAGATACAATGCGCGCCGGACTTTTTCAATGAATTCCTCTTTATTGCCATCAACGCGTTTTATTTTTGGACCTGTTAGCACTTTAGCAGCAGCGATTCGCTGCGATTTTAGCGAGGAAAGATAACGGGCAAACACTGATTCCGTGATCAAAGTCAACGGAATACCTAAATCTAAGGCGCTTTGGCTGGTCCATTTGCCGGTACCTTTATTGGCCGCTGCATCAAGTATTTTATCAATCAGATCACTGCCGTCTTCATCTTTTTTAGCAAAGATATGAGCGGTAATTTCGATAAGATAACTTTTTAGCTCTCCTTTGTTCCACTCGCTAAAGGTCTCTGCCAGTTCTGC
Source organism: Candidatus Regiella endosymbiont of Tuberolachnus salignus (assembly GCF_964020115.1). Classification (NCBI taxonomy): domain Bacteria; kingdom Pseudomonadati; phylum Pseudomonadota; class Gammaproteobacteria; order Enterobacterales; family Enterobacteriaceae; genus Candidatus Regiella; species Candidatus Regiella endosymbiont of Tuberolachnus salignus. The sequence continues at coordinate 1,437,927 of NZ_OZ026542.1, read as the reverse complement.
ATTCTTCATGCCTAATGCGTTTTTCAGCAATGAATAGGCTTCCGCAATCAGTTGCATATCGCCATATTCGATACCATTGTGTACCATTTTTACATAATGTCCGGCACCGTCAGCACCGATATAGGTAACACAGGGTTTGTCATCCACTGTAGCGGCAATTTTTTCTAGCAGAGGCGCTACCAATTGATAAGCCTCTTTTTGTCCGCCAGGCATAATCGATGGCCCTTTCAATGCCCCCTCTTCACCACCAGAGACACCAGTGCCAATAAAATGAACACCGAGGCTAGAGAGCTCACTATTACGGCGCATGGTGTCCCGATAATAGGTGTTGCCGCCATCGATCAAAATATCCCCCTTATCTAAATAAGGAACCAATGAGGCAATAGTGTCATCGGTGGGTTTACCCGCTTTTACCATCAGTAAGATGCATCTTGGGGTTGCCAGTGAAGCCACAAATTCTTTGATAGTGTAATGTGGGATCAGATTCTTGCCTGGATTTTCTTCAATGACTTCCTGTGTTGTTTCTCCTGTACGGTTAAAAATGGCGACGGAATAGCCCCGGCTTTCAATATTAAGCGCCAAGTTGCGACCCATTACCGCCATCCCGACGACCCCTACGCCTCCCAATGTTTTCTCTTGTTTCGACATATTTGAAAAATATCCTCTTTAAAACTGCTTTAACCAGGCCAAGAAAGCCTTACCTTCGGTTGGATGATGAATACCATAGCTAACAAACGCCTTCATATAACCGAGCTTATCACCACAATCATGTGATTTACCGCTTATATGAAACGCTTCGACTAATTTTGGATTTTCCTTATCTTTAATCAAGTTAGCGATTGCATCCGTTAATTGTATTTCTCCACCGACCCCATAGGTGATCTTTTTTAATTGCGGCCAAATATCTGCTGAAAAAACATAGCGTCCTACTATCGCTAGATTAGAAGGGGCTTCACCCACGATAGGTTTTTCTACTACATCGAGCATCAGCGCGCTATCGCAGGGTGATAACGTCACCTGATTACAATCGACGATACCGTATTTGGTTACTTCGAGTGCCGGCACAGGCTCCACCATAATTTGGCTACGTCCATTTTCTCTAAATCGTTTCATCATCAATGCTAAATTTTGTAATTTAACCTCTGTGGTAGAGGTATCCAATAACACATCTGGCAGTAAAACGACAAAGGGAGCATCGCCGACTACAGGTTCAGCACATAGTATGGCATGTCCCAAACCTTTCGCTTGTCCTTGGCGTATTTGTATAATAGTGACATCCGACGGGCAAATCTCTTTAATTTCTTTTAATAATTGGCGTTTTACACGTTGCTCTAAAACCGATTCTAATTCAAAAGAAGTATCAAAATGGTTTTCGATAGCATTTTTTGATGAATGACTCACCAGCACGATTTCTTTTATACCGGCGGCGACACATTCATTGACAATATACTGAATTAAGGGTTTATCAACGACTGGCAACATTTCTTTCGGTATTGCCTTAGTTGCAGGCAGCATTCTGGTACCAAGCCCCGCAACCGGGATAACCGCCTTCAATTCTTTGCTCATTTTTTTACCTTGTTTATCACACAATAGCCGGCTTTTTCATCAGAGCAATCTTAATCCGCTGTTAAGATTGAAACAAGCCGTTTGTCTACGCAAGCCGAAATAGCATTTTCGTCATAAAATGTTAACTTACTATACCCAATGAATTTCGAGTTACGGCAAGGCGGCAAGGGCGACCGACCGATGAGCGTAGACATACTACGTGATTCGGCGAGCACCCGCAGACAACAAAGCCGTAACTTGAAAGGCGAAGGGTATATATTTACATGCCAACAAATTGACGGTATTAGCGCACTTCAGATTTGTTACAATGCCGTTTTATTCTTTAATTAATAGATAGGACGCCAAGAATGGCTCAAAGAGAAATTAACATGCAGGAGAAAAAAAAACAGGGAGAGCCAGGTTTGCGTCGTCAGCTTAAATCACGACATTTAGCCATGATTGCTATCGGTGGATCTATCGGTACCGGTTTATTTGTTGCCTCTGGTGCTACCGTGGCGCAAGCAGGTCCAGGCGGGGCATTGCTTTCCTATGCATTAATTGGATTGATGGTTTATTTTCTAATGACCAGTCTCGGTGAACTCGCTGCATTTATGCCAGTTTCGGGTTCATTTTCTACCTATGGTGCAAAATATGTTGAAGAAGGGTTTGGTTTCGCATTAGGTTGGAATTATTGGTATAACTGGGCAGTTACCATCGCGGTTGACTTGGTTGCTGCTCAATTGGTTATGCATTATTGGTTTCCAGACGTCCCCGGTTGGACATGGAGCGCTTTATTTCTTGGCCTAATATTTTTGCTAAATTACATTTCAGTGAAAGGATTTGGTGAGTCTGAGTATTGGTTTTCTTTGATAAAAGTCGCCACGGTCATTGTCTTCATCATTGTCGGCGTGATGATGATAACCGGGATCATGAAAGGGGGCGAAAGCGCGGGGTGGCATAACTGGGGGATTGGAGATGCGCCCTTTGTCGGCGGATTTTCTGCCATGATAGGGGTGGCGATGATCGTCGGGTTCTCCTTTCAAGGAACCGAGTTAATTGGTATTGCAGCGGGGGAGTCGAAAGATCCCGGCAAAAATATTCCGCAAGCGGTACGGAAAGTTTTTTGGCGTATTTTATTATTTTATATTTTTGCAATTTTAATTATCAGCCTAATCATTCCGTATAATGATCCAAACCTACTGCGTAATGATGTGACTGATATTAGCCTCAGCCCTTTCACCTTAGTATTTCAAAATGCAGGATTATTATCTGCCGCCGCGGTAATGAATGCGGTGATCTTAACCGCAGTACTCTCAGCAGGTAATTCGGGTATGTATGCTTCTACCCGCATGTTATTCACCCTAGCGAAGGAAGGTAAAGCCCCACAAATTTTTGCACGGTTATCTAAAAATGGCGTGCCGCGTAATGCGTTATATGTGACGACAGCAGTAGCAGGTTTATGTTTTCTTAGTTCGATGTTTGGCAATAAAAGCGTATATTTATGGTTGCTTAACACTTCGGGGATGACCGGTTTCATCGCCTGGTTGGGCATTGCCGTCAGTCACTATCGCTTCCGCAAGGGATATATAGCGCAAGGACGTGATATCAACGCATTACCTTATCGCTCGGCGTTATTCCCGATAGGCCCAATTTTTGCGTTTGTGTTGTGTCTTATTATTACACTAGGCCAAAATTATCAGGCATTTTTAGCCGATCAGATCGATTGGTATGCTGTAATAGCCACTTACATCGGCATTCCATTATTTTTAACAATTTGGTTCGGTTATAAGCTAACCAAGCGAACACGCATGGTTAAATACCATGAAATGGAATTTCCACAGTGGAAAAATGAACCTTAATTCATAGCATGATGGAGAAATGATGAAAGCAAAATATTTATTTGTCTTTATGGTTATCGCTGCCTTGAGTGGATGTAATAACGCTCTATTTAAAAACATGGACATTTTAAAGAAGGATAGCTCACAAATACTGACACTAAAAGGATGTGGAGATGACATCAAAGTCAGTAACAAATCGACTCCGCCCGATTTGTATCAAGGGATGGTTAAGTGTATTAACAATCGTCACTATAATAACGGCGTCATTTTATTTTCACTGGCAGGAACTTACTCTTATTTCGATGTTACTAGGATGGCTGATGCGACTAAAAAGAATATCCACACTCATTTACTCGCCAAGGCAATGAACTCTGTAGACGATGAAGATAAGAGTAAACGCGAAGCGTTCAGAGAAAAACTCCAACAAACGCTGAGCGATAAAGTCCGTCTTGTCGAAGTATGTGCACAAGTTCGCAATATCGGCATGCCTCATTATTCTCCGGATTATATTAATACCAGCGGGACTTTTGTTAATTATGATCCCAATAACGATATAGATCAGTCTACGCATTGGCAAAATGCTTTACAGGGGTATTTACATTGCCCGCCTTAATACAGTGAAGCTGATAGATAGAAAGAAAAAACGGGTAAAAATACAATTTTTACCCGTTTTATTGTTTATTAATGATTAAAGATACCTTGTATCTCAGCTCGCTGACGCTTATTCAATGGTTCCATCAATACTGACGCCATCATCCTCTGTTCTGTTGAATACCAACGCTTATAACCGCTGGTGTTGATCACAATAAAATCATAAGGCACCGTGCCAATTTTACCGGTTTCAACACCGCTAATTGTCCCAATAACGGTAACCAAACGGTATTGAAAATCAGCAGGCGTGAGAAACGCATTAACATAAGCAATGATCCTCCCTTGAGAAGGTTCAGTCAGCATGGGTTTAGCGTTACGATCTAAAGGAATGCTGGTGATTTCCAAACGTGTCCGTTGGCGCTCATTCGTCACATTGACAACGGTACCACCGAAACGCCCTTCTTGTCCGATGAACGCCCGAGGCGTATTTTTTATTAAATTTAGATTTTGTTGTGGTGTCTCTGTCTTCCCTTGAATTTCTTTAGGTATATTCACACAGCCAGTCAGCAGCAGGGTAGCGAGCACGGCAAAAAAAAATTTGGCGCTAAATATCTCAATTTTCATTGTGGGTTATCTCTTAATCGTGGTCTTTAATTCAACCCTTCATGAACGGTTCGGTAATTTTTTCCATGTAACTTCATTACGCAGATAGATGGGTTCAGCCTGTTCAACAGGAACTGCTTTGCCGCTATGCCATAACGCTAATGCTAGCGGCAACATATCTTCCGCCTGTGGTAACGCTAATTGGCCATCGGATAAATCAACCCCACTACCAGCAATCAAATCAGGATAGGTTTGCCAACCTGTCCCTACAGATACCCAGGATCCTTGTAACGATTCTGCGAGCATTAAAGCTTGCTGGGGCGTCATAACCGCTTCACTGTGCGTACTTGACCATTGACCCGCCGCTTTGTGTTCAAATTGCCCCCAATAGACTTCCCCCATACGTGCATCTAACACCGCCAATACCTGGCACGCCCCTGTCTTACGCCACGCGCCTTGCGCTAAGGTCTGTAAAGTTGATACACCAATCATGGGTAAATCAGCGCCTAATGCTAACCCTTGCCCAATGCCGATGCCAATACGTACCCCGGTAAAACTGCCGGGTCCTCGACCAAAAGCCAACGCATCTAATTGATGCAAAGATAATCCTGATTCGGCTAATACCTGTTGCACCATCGGCAAAATACGCTGAGTATGGGTGCGAGGACAAATCTCAAACAGTGCGATAACTTCACCGTCATTCCAAATAGCAACAGAACAAGCTTCTGTCGCGGTATCAATCGCTAAAATTCGTGTGGACACCTCCCCTCCTTTTTTAACCCTTTTACGGCTGAATAAAATGTTGGCGGTAATAAATTAATTCCGCTACCGATTCACGGATATCATCCATCGCCTTATGGGTATTGTTTTTAGTAAATCCCTTGAGTATTTCAGGTTTCCAACGGCGCGCTAATTCTTTCAATGTGCTGACGTCCAGATAGCGATAATGAAAATATTTTTCCAATTCTGGCATATAACGAAATAAAAAACGGCGATCTTGTCCCACACTATTACCACAAATAGGCGAAACACCCGGCGAGACCCATTCTTTTAAAAATTCAATGGTTTGTTGTGCGGCAGCAGCTTCATCTGTTGTACTATTTTTGACGCGATCAACCAGGCCACTGCGATTATGCGTTCGTGTATTCCATTCATCCATCAAATGGAGCGTCTCATCAGATTGATGGATCGCAATGACAGGACCTTCCTCCAAAAGATTAAGATTGGCATCAGTTACTAGCGTCGCGATCTCAATAATACGATCATGTTCGGGATAGAGACCTGTCATTTCTAAATCGATCCAGATCAAATTATTTTTAATTTCTGTCATAATACTTCCTGCCTATCTTTTAAATACTAGACTTCAAGAGGGTTTATATCCTTCGCCTTTCAAATTACGGAAGCGTTGGCAGCGATCACTTATCTTCTGTCATGTACTACTTTGTACACTCCTGAGATTCGATTGATTGCCGCCTTGCCGTAACGCGAAATTCATTGGGTATAAAACGATAAAACAAAATTAAAACAGTGATATTATAGCTTTTTTTAGTTATTAGAAGCGATAAGTACTGAGCCTAACTAGGTGCTAAGTGAATGAGGTATCGTGAGCAAAAATAAGCTATCCAGAAACCAACAGCGCCGAGTGCAAGCAAATCATCAACGCCGACTACGTACGGCAGATAAAGAATCGACGCTCGATGACGCATTGTTCGGCGCGCCACAACCGGGCATTGTCGTCAGTCGATTCGGCCAGCATGCTGATGTGGAAGACAACGATGGCATACAATACCGCTGTAATATTCGCCGCACACTTTCTTCTCTGGTAACCGGTGATCATGTTGTATGGCGCCCGGCGATTACATCAAAAACAGCGATTGAAAAATCCTCAAATGAAAAATCCTCAGAGCTTGAACAAACTACTATAGAAAAAGTAACAGGTATTGTCGAAGCAGTTCATCAACGTACTTCTATTGTGACGCGCCCTGATCTCTATGATGGAATAAAACCCATTGCAGCTAATGTTGATCAAATTATTATCGTCTCTGCTATTTTGCCTGAATTATCATTGAATGTTATCGATCGTTATCTCGTCGCCTGCGAAAATTTGACAATACAACCGTTAATTCTACTCAATAAAATTGATTTATTAGATCAAGCCGATCGTAAAAAGATAGAAAGTATGATGGCTATCTATAGAAAAATTAATTACCCGGTATTCATGGTTTCCAGCCAAACGGGCGAAGGCATAGAATCGTTTAAACAATTACTGGTCGGGAAGGTCAGTATTTTTACGGGTCAATCTGGTGTAGGGAAATCGAGTCTATTAAATACCCTATTACCTCCCACCGAAAAACAAATTTTGATTAATACTGTTTCAAATCATTCAGGTTTAGGCCAACATACCACTACCGCTTCTCGTTTGTATCATTTGCTACAGGGGGGGGATGTTATTGATTCACCTGGTGTACGTGAATTTGGGCTTTGGCATTTAACAGCCAAGCAAGTCACTGAAGGTTTCGTTGAATTCCATCATTATTTAGCGCGCTGTAAATTTCGTGATTGTCGCCATTTAGACGATCCTGGCTGTGCATTGCGTGATGCGGTTGAACGTGGCGAGATTGCTGCAGGACGCTTTGATAACTACCATCGTATTTTAGACAGTATGGAACAGGTAAGATCCAGAAAATTGTTTTCCAGCGACTGATTTCAAGCAATATACCCAATGAATTTCGAGTTACGGCAAGGCGGCAAGGGCGACCGACCGATGAGCGTAGACCTACTACGTGATTCGGCGAGCACCCGCAGACAAAAAAGCCGTAACTTGAAAGGCGAAGGGTATAGAGAGTCGATTTTTACCAATACACCCTTTTTATGTCATGGCCTACATATTCATGAGGTTTTTATGCTAGAACGTCTTAAAATAAAATTACAATATTTACTCCCGCGGCAAGGTTTAACACTTTTGGCGGGCTGGGGTGCAAACAAACAAGCGGGGTGGTTAAGTCAATTGGCGATTAAAAGCTTTGTTTGGTATTACAAAGTGGATATGAAAGAAGCCCAGCATTCTGAGCTCGCAACCTATCGTTCTTTCAATGAATTTTTTGTCCGTCGATTAGCCGATAACGCCCGTCCGATCACCGCAGGAGATCATCTGTTGGTACAACCGGCGGATGGCACGATCAGCCAGTTAGGCACTATCTGTGATGGAAAAATTTTGCAAGCCAAAGAACATCATTACAGTTTGGAAGCCCTATTAGCAGGGAATTATTTATTAGCCGAAGAGTTTAAAAATGGTCAATTTGTCACAACGTATCTCGCTCCCCGTGATTACCATCGGGTACATATGCCCTGTGATGGCACCTTGCGTGAAATGATTTACGTCCCCGGTGATCTCTTTTCAGTGAATCAGTTGACATCAGAAAATATTACTAATTTGTTCGCCCGCAATGAACGAGTCATCTGTATTTTTGATACCGCCTTCGGCTCAGTAGCGCAAATTTTAGTGGGTGCTACCATCGTCGGCAGTATAGAAACTGTTTGGGAAAGCAATATTAACTCAGCAAGAGAAGGCATAATACAACGCTGGACGTATCCATCTACCGATGATGAGGGAGCGATCAAGCTGGAAAAAGGGCAAGAAATGGGACATTTTAAATTAGGCTCCACCGTCATCAACTTATTTGCATCAAATAAAATTCATTTAGCTCCTCATTTAAGTAGTGAGTCTGTTGCCCGTATGGGAGAGCCGTTAGCTGAAGCTGTTATGTTGGAAAATTGACAAAAAAGGAAGCATAACGTGCGCCTGATAACAATATGCTGGTTTGCTTTACTCTTTGCTTTATCGTTTGTTCAATCTCATGCAGCCATTCAGATCGACGAAGGGCAATTGCAGCAAGATCTACAACAAGCGACGGCGAATACTAAAGCACCTAATCACGCAGAAATTGTGCGGGCGTTACAAGGCGCGTTAAACCGGCTAAAAGACGCTAAAGAATCGGAGGAAAAAGCCAATAAATATCAGATTATTATCAATGATTTTACTAAATTAATTGATGATTTAAATAAAAAAATAGCCGAAGAAAACAGTAAATTACCCCTCATTCCTAGCCAGCTGACAACAAATGAGCTTGAACAAAAAATCTCTCAAACCAGTGGGGTACTATCAGATTTAGAACACCAGATGCAGCAAGAACTCGAACTTTCACGAGAAATCAGCGATTCTATTGTACAAATTCCACTACAACAATCGGAAGCGCGACAGCTGCTGACTGAAACGATGCAGCGGCTTCAGTCATTCCAGAATCCAACCTCTCCCTTAGCAGAAGCAAAATTTTCTTTACTGAAAGCAGAAGCGATAGCACGTAAAGCAAAAATCAATGAATTAGAACTCGCTCAACTTTCTGCTAACAATCGGCAAGAACTCTCTCGTATGCGCATAGAATTATGCAAAAAACGTCATGAACGTTTGGATCAATTATTGCAGTCTTTGCGTAACCATAGTAATGATGAGCGGCAGCGAGAAGCAGAAAAAGTATTAGAGCGCACTGAGTCACTGGCCGAAAAAGACCGAAATTTACCCGATTCTGTTAGCACATTGCTACAAACCAACCGAACACTGTCTTATTCACTCAAACAGCAAACGCAGCGGATGAATACCATCTCTTTTGCCCAACGTAAAGTGGCTGCCCAAACACTACAGGTACGGCAAGCACTGGCTACCATTCGTGAGCAAGCCCAGTGGGTGGGCGTTTCGGCGGTTTTAGGTGAGACATTAAGAATGCAGGTCGCCCGATTACCAGACATGCCAAAATCGCAAAAATTAGATCGGGATATGGTTCAGTTACGTGTTGATCGACTTAATTTTGAAGATATGTTGGAAAAACAACAGAGAATAACATTGACTCAAAATGATGGCAGTCTGCTCAATGTTGAGCAACAAAATATTGTTGATATGCAATTGAAAACGCAACGCAAGCTGCTGAATGTATTGCTTTCTGGTTACGATACTGAAATTCTGGAATTGACTAAACTCAAAGTCGCTGACAGCCAGTTGGTGGATGCACTTAAAGAAGTACATGAAGTCGCACACCGTCATCTGTTTTGGGTTGCCGATATCAGTCCACTTTCATTTTCTTACCCGGTTGAAGTGACACATGATCTGAGTCGCTTACTCTCACTTGATACATTATCGCAGCTCAGTGGTGCTTTAATGAAAATGCTCACCGACAAACAAACATTGATCCCGATTCTCGGCGCGTTACTTGTTGTTGGATTTAGTATCAGCTCCCGCCGCCATTATCATGCGTTCCTTGAACGCACGAATAGTTACATCGGTAAAGTGAATCAAGATCAATTTTCTTTAACATTACGTACTGTTTTTTGGTCAATTTTAATCGCTTTACCCCTGCCAATATTATGGTCTGCGTTAGGATACAGTCTACAAAACGCTTGGTCTTATCCGATTGCAGTGGATATTGGTATTGCCGTAACGGAAACGGTACCGGTACTCTGGATTTTTATGATCGGAGCGGCTTTTACCCATCCTCACGGCTTATTTATTGCTCATTTTCGTTGGCATCCAGCACAGGTTGCCAGAGCGATGCGTTTCTACCGACTGTCAGTCTGGCTGATCATTCCGTTAATGATTGCTTTGATTTTTTTTGAAAATTACAGTGATCGTGAATTTGCTCCCACTTTGGGGCGGTTATGCTTTATTTTGTTATGTATCGCACTCAGTTTAGTCACTAGTAGTTTCAAACGGGCGGGGATCCCGCTGTATCTGGATGAATCAGGTCATGGTGATAATAAAGTTAATCGGGCGTTATGGGCAGTATTGCTGTCAGCACCTCTGCTCGCTGCTTTGGCTTCGGCGCTGGGTTACTTCACTACCGCCCAAGATTTGTTAACCCGTCTAGAAGTTTCTGTCGCTATTTGGTTTTTTCTGCTGATCATTTATCACATTGTTCGTCGTTGGATGCTTATCCAGCGGCGGCGTATCGCTTTTGAGCGAGCCAAACAACGGCGGGCGGATATTTTGGCACAACGGGCGCGTGAAGATGATGCCGCCATCAGTTTAAATCCAGAGGGCAGCAGCGAGACAGAAGAGCCGATGATCAATCTTGATGTGATTAGCGCCCAGTCACTACGATTGATCCGATCCATCCTTACTATGCTGGCGTTAGTCGCTGTTATCGCCCTATGGTCAGAAATCCATTCTGCTTTTGGTTTTTTAGAAAATATTCATCTATGGGATGTCACAACCACCTTTAATGGCGTGGATACCATACAACCCATCAGCATGGGTTCGATATTAATTGTCATTTTAGTGATAATCGTCACCACCCAGCTAGTACGTAATTTACCTTCACTGCTAGAGTTAGCTTTATTGCAACATTTAGATCTTGCGCCTGGTACCGGTTATGCTATTTCCACTATCACTAAATATTTATTGATGTTGCTCGGTGGCATGGTGGGATTCTCGCTTTTGGGGATTGAGTGGGCAAAATTTCAATGGTTAGTCGCCGCGTTAAGCGTAGGTTTGGGCTTTGGTTTGCAGGATATTGTTAACAACTTTATCTCCGGCCTTATCATCTTATTTGAAAAACCTATCCGTATCGGCGATACCGTCACTGTTCGTGATCTTACCGGCAGCGTCACCAAAATTAATACTCGTGCGACAACGATTTCTGATTGGGATCGTAAAGAAGTTATTGTACCGAATAAAGCATTTATAACTGAACAATTTATCAACTGGTCGTTGTCAGATCCGATTACCAGGGTGGTATTGACCGTACCGGCTCCGATTGAAGCCAATAGTGAAGAAGTCACTGAAATATTGTTGATTGCCTCCCGCTGCTGTTCACTGGTATTAGATACCCCAGCGCCAGAAGTGTATTTGATCGATATCCAGCAAGGCATTCAGATTTTTGAATTACGTATCTACGCGGCTGAAATGAGTCATAGGATGCCGCTACGTCATGAGATCCATCAACTGATACTGGCAGGTTATCGTGAACACGGCATCGAGCTACCTTTTCCCCCTTTCCAAATACGCACTGATCGACTTAATAGGATCACTGATACGCTGAATCAAAAGAATAAAACTAGCTCAGGCAGTACTTCTTCTAGCTCAGGCAGTGCTTCTTAGCGCCTATACCTTTCGCCTTTGAAGCCGCCGTGTTGTTGACTGCCAGCCCTCGCCCAAATTGCGTAGTTTGTCTACGCTCATACGAGGAAAAAATACAGGGTTTTGCAAGAGGTCTATGATGATCAAATACAGTCTTCGTACACGCATGATGATTTTGATCTTAGCGCCCACCCTTATATTAGGAATATTACTCAGTACCTTTTTTATGATAAGTCGTTATCATGAATTTGAAAAACAAGTTATCAATGCCGGAAGCAGTATTATCGAGCCTTTGGCTATTGCCAGCGAACATGGAATGATTGCCCGCAATCGTGACAATATTAGACAGCTAATTAATTTACTGCATCACCGAAATAACCCTATTATTCGAGCGATAACGGTGTTTGACAAAGATAATAAATTTTTCGCCACTTCTAATTATAATTACAACTCTACTCAGCTCAGACTCGCCAAAAACCATCCTATACCTCACTCGCTGATGCTCACTCATCGAGGAGATTCACTGGTATTACAAATGCCAATTATTTCTGAATTTCATTTATCGCGTGATTACTTGCAGCCCAACGATGTCATCGCGCCTCAAACTCAAACCTTGGGATATATTGCTATCGATTTAGATCTGAAAACGGTTCATTTAAAACGGCTAAAAGAATTATTAATATCAATATTGTTACTTTTATTTTGTCTCTGTATCGCGGTGTTATTGACTTATCGTCTCATACAAGATGTGACTGTGCCGATCCACAATATGGTTAATGCTGTCGATCGCATTCGTCGTGGGCGGTTAAATAGCCGAGTAGAGGGCAATACATTCGGGGAGCTGGATACGCTAAAAAATGGTATTAACGCCATGGCGATGTCCCTGGCGGCATATCGCAAAAAAATGCAACACAGTATCGATCAAGCGACTTTTGATTTACGTAACACCCTTGAACAAATAGAAAAACAGAATGTGGAATTAGAATTGGCTAAAAAACGGGCGCAAGAAGCAGCGCGTATTAAATCTGATTTTCTAGCGAATATCTCTCATGAATTACGTACGCCGCTGAATGCGGTAATCGGTTTCACTCGGCAAACACTAAAAACCGCATTAACCCCAACGCAAGTCGATTATATGCAAACGATTGAGCGATCGGGCAATCACCTATTATCTATCATCAATGACGTATTGGATTTCTCGAAATTAGAAGTAGGAAAGTTAGCGCTAGAGCAGCTCCCTTTTTTATTACGCGCCACGCTGGATGAAGTGATCATTTTACTGGCTCATACGGCGCATGAAAAAGGGCTCGAGCTGATTTTACATGTCAATCAAGATGTACCCGAACAAGTGGTAGGCGATGCGATGCGTTTGCAACAAATTATCACTAATCTGCTGGGAAACGCGATTAAATTTACCGAAAAGGGCAGTATAGATATCAATATCAATCTATTATGCGAAACATGCCAAACAAAAGATGAAATTAAGTTAGCGGTAGAAATTCGCGATACCGGTATTGGCATTTCGGAAACACAATACCCGCAATTATTCCAGGCTTTTGGTCAAGCCGATGCGAGCACCTCACGTCGCCACGGGGGTACCGGTCTTGGGCTGGCAATTACTGAGCGCCTGGTAAAAAAGATGAAAGGCACTATTGGTTTCTCCAGCCAGCTCAACCATGGCTCCACATTTGTATTCAACATTGCTTTAACTTTAAATGAAAATACCCTTGATCAAGCGGCTTCAATGGAACCACTGGCCAATAAACATCTGGCTTATATCGAAAGTAACGCCACAGCGGCACAGGCGACGCTGCACTTTTTAAAGGGTACGCCACTACAGATCACTCACCGCTCAACGTTAAAGCAGTTGCCTCAGCAACATTACGATTTTCTACTGATTGGGATAGCGGTTCCTTCAGCTTTGAATCAAGCCGATCACCGGGAGCAATTAATCACCGCCCTTGAAATGGCTGATCAGGTTATTTTAGTATTACCCAGTCAATTACAGGTCGAGGCAGAACAGCTTAAACAAGCGGGCGCCAAAGCCTGTCTCCTTAGGCCAATATCCAGCAACCGATTATTCCCTCTATTATTAGCAAAAAATGGATTGGATCCGTTGATACCGCAGAAAAAACCGGATCCTGTCGCTCGCTTTCCTTTACGGGTGATGGCGGTTGACGACAATCCTGCCAATTTAAAACTCATCGGCACGCTTTTGGCCGAACAAGTGGAAGAGACGATTGTGTGTGAAAGCGGTGCAAAAGCATTATTGATGGCGCGTCGAAAAAGGTTAGATATTATTTTAATGGATATTCAGATGCCTCAGATGGATGGTATCCAGACCAGTCAATTAATTCATCAAATACCGCATCATCAGAATACCCCCATCATTGCGGTTACCGCGCATGCAGTGAATGGCCAACGAGATTATTTTCTTAGCATGGGTATGGCGGATTATCTCGCCAAACCGATTGATGAGGCACTGCTAAGATGCACCCTTTCTCGCTACTCTCGATTAAAAAATCATCTGCCCAATCCGCTGGTTGCTGATCATCCTGTTTTCTCTCCTCCTTCCCGCTCCTGCGATACAACATTAGGTGTTACAACATGGGCAGCAAAATCACTGGATTGGCCGTTAGCGATACAACAAGCCGCGAATAAGGAGGATTTGGCTTATGAATTATTATCTATGCTGCTGGGATCACTGCCTTTGATCACAAAACAGATACAAGACATGATGAATAAAGAACAGAATGATGAGAATACCCACGCCGCTATTTTGTCGTTAATCCATAAGTTGCACGGTAGTTGTGGATACACGGGGACTCCTCGTTTACAACAGATTTGTTTGACGATTGAAAGCCAATTACGGCAGAAAATAGCATTACAACAGTTACAACCGGAATGGTTAGAATTATTAGATGAAATTGAGAATGTCACTCAAGCCGCACAACAGCAAATAGACGGCTTGCAACATCGTTGTTAACAATGGGGGATGGTGAGCATCGCGTAACCTAGCATTGACGTCACGCTTATGTGTATAGCCGAATCAGTCTCCCCCCTGGTCGCCTAGCGGCAACTTCAAAAGCGAAGGGTATATGAACACACATTTAAGCGACAAAATTTCCGGCGTACAACCCCAAGCTATTATTTACAACAACCATAATGCATCAAACGTTCGTAACGCCGCTCTAACAACGTTTCTTCATCCAGTTTATCCAATTCCTCTAAATCAGCGAGTAGATGTGCTTTCAACGAAGCAGAAATCGCTAACATATCACAATGAGCCCCTCCTAACGGTTCGGCAATCACCGTATCGATCATCTTTAATTTTTTTAGCCGTTGAGCAGTAATCCCCATGACTTCGGCGGCTAATGGCGCTTTCTCGGCGCTTTTCCACAGAATAGAAGCACAGCCTTCAGGAGAAATCACTGAATAGGTACTGTATTGCAACATATTGATTTTATCACCTACACCAATTGCTAATGCTCCTCCTGAACCACCTTCACCAATAACGGTGCAAATAACGGGCACTTTGAGACGTGCAATAGTACGTAAATTACGTGCAATAGCTTCCGATTGTCCACGCTCTTCTGCACCCACACCAGGATATGCCCCCGGGGTATCAACAAAGGTGATGATGGGTAATTTGAAGCGTTGCGCCATTTCCATCAGCCGTAGCGCTTTACGATACCCTTCTGGAGAGGGCATGCCAAAATTTCGGCGGAGGTTTTCCTTTGTATCTCTGCCTTTTTGATGACCTATAATCATCACGGCACGATCATCTAAACGTGCAATCCCCCCTACGATAGCTTTATCATCCCCGTAAACGCGATCCCCGGCTAACTCTTCAAAATCAGTAAATATCTGTTTAACGTAATCCAAGGTATACGGCCGACAAGGGTGGCGAGCTAATTTAACGATCTGAAAAGGAGTCAACTTTGAAAAAATTTCTTGAGTAAGTTTCTCCTTTTCTTCACATAGACACTTTACTGCTGCGTCCAAATTAATATCTAATTTTTCATCTTGAGGGTTAATTTTGTTCAACGCGTCGATTTTTGCTTCGAGCTCCGCAATCGGTGCTTCGAAATCGAGAAAGTTTAGACTCATAACATTCCTATTTTTAGTCAAATTCCAATTCTACCTGTGTATCACCGATCAACGTTCGTAAATCAATTAATAAACGTTCAGTCGGTGTTATACGCCATGTTGCCCCCAAACGCAGCTTGGCACGTGCATCTGAGCATTGATAATAGATATGGACTGGAATAGTTCCCGAACAATGCGGTTGCAATAACTGACGGAGACGATTTAAAAATTGATCGTTAATTTTATTATGCATTAACGAGATGGCCAATCCACAGGCATGTTTTTCACGTGCTTGATTGATGTCTATCACTTCACGTACATTCATTTTCAACCCGCCATTAAAATCATCAACGCTGACTTGGCCAGTGGCGATAAGAATACGGTCTTTTTCCAATAAGTGCTGGTATTTTTCTAGTGTCTCGGTAAATAACATTACTTCTAAGCGCCCTGAGCGATCATCGAGCGTACAGATCCCAATGCGGTTACCCCGTTTAGTGACGATAACCCGAGCTGCTATCACCAAGCCTGCTACGGTGGTTGTTTTTCCCCGTTCGGTCACATGCAGATCTTTTAAACGTATCCCCCCCGAGTAGCGTTCTAATTCTTTTAAATATTGTGTGATCGGATGTCCGGTTAGGTAAAGTCCCAATGTTTCCCGCTCTCCCTCTAACACGATTTGTTGTTGCCAGGGGGCGATATTGGCATAGGAATGTTCAACTTGTTCCGGTGTCCCTGTTAGTACACCGAACATATCTTTTTGTCCAATCGCCTCTGCTTTTGCATGTTGATCGGCCGCTTTGAGCGCAGCTTCTAAGGAATGCATCAGGGAGGCTCGATGGGGTCCTAAGCGATCAAAAGCACCAGACAGGATCAACTTTTCTAATATTCGTCGATTTAATTTTTTAGTTTCTGTCCGAGCACACAAATCAAATAAATCTTTGAAATACCCATCCAAATTACGCGCATTGAGTATTGCGGTAATAGGCCCTTCGCCAACACCTTTAATCGCGCCGAGACCATAAACAATTTCGCCATCGTCATTGACATTAAAATGATAGGATCCACTGTTGATATCAGGAAGTAAAACTTTCAATCCCATACGGATGCATTCATCCACCATCCCTACTAACTTGTCGGTGTTATCCATATCCGCCGTCATCACCCCCGCCATAAATTCAGCAGGATAATGTGCTTTTAACCACAGAGTTTGATAGGAAACTAATGCATAGGCGGCAGAATGTGATTTGTTAAAGCCATAACCGGCAAATTTTTCTACTAGATCAAAAATTTTTATCGCGAGTTCACCATCAATACCTTGCTGCTTTGCCCCATTTTCAAAAATAGAGCGCTGTTTCGCCATTTCTACTGGATCTTTTTTGCCCATAGCACGACGTAACATATCAGCGCCGCCCAATGAGTAACCAGAGAGAACCTGAGCGATTTGCATCACCTGCTCTTGATATAAAATAATGCCGTAGGTGGGTTCCAATACTGGTTTGAGCAATTCATGTTGCCACTGAATATCGGGATACGATAAAGCTTCACGTCCATGCTTGCGATCAATAAAGTTGTCTACCATGCCTGATTGCAACGGGCCAGGCCGAAAAAGTGCCACCAACGCGATAATATCTTCAAAGCAGTCTGGTTTTAAGCGTTTAATCAGATCTTTCATTCCTTTGGATTCCAGCTGAAACACTGCTGTCGTCTCAGCCCGTTGTAACAAGGCAAAACTTTTTTTATCGTCCAAAGGAATAGTGGTGATATCTATCGAGGGCAATCCTTTGCTAGCCCGTTGTGCATTGATCATGACCAATGTCCAATTAATAATGGTCAATGTACGTAAGCCGAGGAAGTCAAATTTTACCAGGCCGGCATATTCCACATCATTTTTATCAAATTGAGTGACGGGATTTTTGCCTTCGGCATCACAATATAACGGTGAAAAATCAGTGATTTTAGTGGGTGCGATAACCACCCCACCGGCATGTTTACCGGCATTACGTGTTACGCCTTCTAGTTTGCGAGCCATATCAATCAGTGCTTTAACTTCTTCATCTGCCTGATAAAGTTCGGCTAATTGAGGCTCTGCGGCGAAGGCTTTTTCTAACGTCATGCCGACGTCAAGTGGAATTAATTTCGCGATGCGATCGACAAAACCATAAGGATGGCCGAGTACGCGCCCTACATCACGGATCACCGCTTTTGCTGCCATAGTACCAAAAGTAATAATTTGGGAAACCGCATCGCGCCCATAGATATTCGCCACATGTTCAATAACTTGGTCACGTTTTTCCATACAAAAATCAATATCGAAATCAGGCATGGAAATGCGTTCGGGATTCAAAAAGCGTTCAAATAGCAAATCAAAAGCCAGTGGATCAATATCGGTGATTTTTAGCGCATAAGCGACCAAAGAGCCGGCACCCGAGCCTCGTCCGGGACCAACGGGGATGCCGTTATCTTTTGACCATTGAATGAATTCCATGACGATTAAAAAATAACCTGCAAATCCCATCTGGTTAATCACTTTAATTTCAACATTCAGACGTTCATCGTAGGCGGCTCGCCTTTGTTTTTTGGTATTAACATCAGGAAAAAGAAAAGCTAACCGCTCTTCTAATCCGAGCTGAGCTTTTTCTGCAAAAAAATCTTCGGTACTCATCGCCCCAGTCGGAAATTGGGGTAAAAAATATTCGCCTAAGCGAATGCTGAGGTTACAACGTTTAGCAATTTCAATACTGTTGGTGAGTGCCTCAGGAATATCACTAAACAGTTCACACATTTCCTGTTCACTACGCATAAATTGCTGAGGGCTATAATTTTTTGGGCGCTTAGTATCGGCTAAGGTAGCACCGTCATGGATGGCCACACGGATTTCATGCGCATCAAAGTCAGATGCATCAATGAAACGAACATCATTGGTTGCTACCACAGGGATATCATGTTGACTCGCTAATGCTATTGCGTCCCGCAAATAATTTTCTTCATCAGGCCGGCCTGTGCGAATTAATTCTAAATAATAATTATCGGCAAAGTACTGTTGGTAAAATGCGAGACACTCCAGCATTTGTGCTTGATTGCCCCGCAGCATAAATTTACCGACATCTCCGCTGCGCCCTCCAGAGAGCAAAATCAAACCCTCACTGTGAGTGATTAACCAATCTCGATCAATGAATGGCCCACTGGCACCATAACCACGCTGATACGCTTTAGAGATTAATAAGGTAAGATTTTGATAACCTTGCTGGTTACGTGCCAGTATCGTAAGTTGAGCCAGATCATCGCCCAAAAGCTTACTTTGTAGATAAAAATCGGCACCGATGATCGGCTTAATACCCGCCGCTTGTGCGCTGCTATAAAATTTAATGAGACCACAAAGATTAGTAAAATCAGTGATAGCTAATGCCGGCATCCCTAAGCTCGCTGCTTTTTTTACCAGGGCGCTGGTTTTAGCTAATCCATCGATCATGGAATAATCACTGTGTACACGTAGATGGATAAAACGTGGATCGGTCATAGGACACCAAAATTTAGAGGGTTTTACCCTTCGCCCTTGAAGCTGCCGCGTTGTTGGCTGCGGGCGTTAGCCCGAATCACGTAGTAGTCTACGCTCATCGGGTCTCACGCCCTGTCAGCCGAAGGCAACTTCAAGGGCTGTGGGTATAAACTATCGGTAAAGGAGATTTCAAACAGGCTCTTACTGGAGCGAAACTGCGCCGGTGATCTGGGATGACACCAAGAGCCGCTAATTTTTTTAAATGCAAGGCAGTGGGATAGCCTTTATGTTGTGCAAAACCGTAACCGGGAAAGCGCTGATCTAAAGCGACCATTTCTCGATCACGAGTCACTTTTGCCAAAATAGACGCAGCACTGATTTCAGCCACCAGGCTATCGCCTTTCACCACCGCCATCGTCGGCATCGATAAATGGGGGCAGCGATTACCGTCGATCAATACATAATCAGGCGTAAGATCTAGCCCGGCAACCGCACGCTGCATAGCGAGTAGCGTGGCGTTTAAAATATTTAAACGGTCGATTTCTTCTGGTTCGGCACGACCAATGCTCCAAGATCGCGCTTTTTGTGTGATCGCTTGATATAACGCTAGGCGTTTTTTTTCACTGAGTTTTTTTGAATCCGCTAACCCCTCTATCGGTTGAGAGGGATCGAGGATCACCGCGGCGGTCACTACTGCACCAACCAATGGCCCGCGTCCAACCTCATCGACCCCTGCGATTACTTTTGCTTGAGGATAAATAAACAGTTTGTTCATGATCGCGCTAACTCCAATACTGCTTGGGCGGCCTGCTGATCCGCGCCACAACGGATACTTTGATGCAAAGTCAAAAAGCGTTCTTTTATCGTTACGACAGCTTTTCCTCCGATTAATAATGGCAACAACGCGTCAGCAAGTTTTTGTGGTTGACACTCTTGTTGTAATAATTCAGTGACCAGCGCTTCTCCAGCGAGTAAATTGGGCAATGAAACATAAGGCGTTTTTATTAATCGTTTTGCCAGCCAGAAGGTGAAAGGCCGCAGACGATAAGCGACGACCATTGGACATTTGGCTAACATACATTCTAATGCTGCTGTGCCTGATGCCAATAATGTGGCATCACTGGCAATCATGGCGGTACTCGCCTGTCCATCCAAGAGATGTAGCGGTAAATCAGGCGCTATTTTAGCTTTAATCGCAGCAAATTGTTGTCGTCGTTGTGGATTAACCAGCGGAACCAGCACTTCGAGATCGGGAAACTGTTGGCGTAGTAGCAGGGTGGTGAGAAGAAAATCAGCACTGAGCATAGCGACTTCGGCTTGGCGGCTGCCAGGCAAGAGCGCTAAACAGCGACAATTTTCAGCAATCCCCAGCGCTTTTCTAGCAGCTTGCTGATCAGGGATTAGCGGCATGGTATCCGCCATCGTGTGACCGATAAAACGGCAAGGAACGTTAAATCGATCGTAAAAGGCTTTTTCGAAAGGAAGAAACGCTAAGACCATATCAGTGGCTTTAGCGATTTTGAAGATGCGTTTTTGGCGCCAAGCCCAAACGGAGGGGCTGACATAATGGAGCGTACGGATGCCTCGCTGTTTCAAATCTCCTTCAAGCTTGATATTAAAGTCCGGCGCGTCAATGCCAATAAAAACATCGGGCTTGAGTTTGCTAAAACGTTGACTCAGATCACGGCGTATTTTTAATAAGCGCGGTAAGCGCCCCAATACTTCGACAATCCCCATCACCGCCAATTCTTCCATTTGATACCATGCTTCACACCCCTCGGCTTGCATTAAAGGACCAGCAACACCGATAAACTGTATATCAGGAGCCTGTGCTTTTAACGCCCGCATTAATCCCGCCGCTAAAATATCACCCGATGTTTCTCCGGCAATTAATCCAATAGTCAGTGGACGCTGTTGCATATCCCCTTCACCTTTCAAGTTACGGTGGCGTTGGCTGCTCGTACTCATCCTCTATCATGTACCATACCCCTCGCGGGGGTTCGCCTAGCGGCAACTTCAAAGGTGAAGGGGATACACTCCTGGGATTCAATTGATTGCCGCCTTGCCGTAACTCGAAATTAATTGGGTATAAGTTAGCGGATGATGCCACGAGTCGAGCGGACAAAAAAATCATTGAATAATTTGAGCACGGGTTTTTTTTCTGCCACGATAGCGATTTCATTTTTTGCTTCTTCAAAGGTTTTTTTGCTGCGGTAAAGCAATTTGTACGCTTCACTGATAGCGCTACGCAACTCCTTATCAAACCCGTGGCGCTTTAATCCTTCGATATTAATTCCGAAAGCGGTGGCATGATTACCCTGTGCAATCATACAAGGGGGGATATCTTGAGCAACGCCAGAACAGCCACCGACCATCACATACGCACCAACCACACAAAATTGATGTACCGCCGTCATACCGCCGATAATGACATAATCATCGATAATGACGTGGCCGCCTAAGGTTGCATTATTAGCTAGAACACAGTGGTTACCAATCAGGCAATCATGAGCAACATGTGTATTAACCATCAACAGGTTATCATTGCCAATTTTCGTCAGCTCGCCCCCTTGCGTTGTACCTCGATGGATAGAAACACTTTCGCGGATACGATTGCGGTCACCGATTTCAACGCGGGTAGGCTCTCCGGCGTATTTTAAATCCTGATTGATTTCACCAATGGAAGCAAATTGATAAATTTGATTATGGCAACCTATTTTTGTGCGGCCATTGATAACAACATGCGATTTTAGCTGCGTGCCTTCGCCGATTTCTACCTTAGAGCCAATAAAACAAAAAGGGCCAACAGTAACATTGGCAGCAATAATAGCGCCTTCTTCGATGATAGCTGTTGGGTGGATAACAGCGGTTTGATTAATCACTGACCGATTCTCTAGGTGTTTTTTGCTGTTCAGGTATATAGGTTGCTGCCTCACCGCTGATATCAACACTGAGATCTTCCTCTCCTGGCGTTTTGTGCTGGTTACGAGCACAGGTCATAGTTGCTTCACAAACAATTTTGTTATCCACTGTTGCTACGCCTTGAAAACGGGTGATACCACAGCGTGTCTTGCAAAATGTCACTTCTAAAATCATCTGATCACCAGGCGTAACTGGAAGCCTAAAGCGCGCTTCGTCAATACCGGTAAAATAAAAAATTTCACCTGATTTCAGTCCCCCTAGCCCGCTTTTAAAAGCCAGGATCCCAGTCGCTTGCGCCATTGCTTCTAAAATCAATACACCAGGAAATATAGGTTTACCGGGAAAGTGTCCCTGAAAAAAAGGCTCGTTAAAAGAAACACTTTTTAATGCTTTGAGAGATTTACCTTTTTCAAATTCCAACACACGATCCACCAATAAAAAGGGGTAACGATGTGGCAGCAGGGTCAAAATCTCTTCAATATTTAGAGGATCTTGTTTTGTTGTAGTCAAAATACTTTTCCTGTCTAAAAAACATATGGCATTAATAGCATGGCTGTGTTGATCATGATTTTTTATTAGACTTCTTGCATAACCTACTGTGTGGTGCGAATGCTAGGTTATACCCTTCGCCTTTGAAGCCGCCGCGTTGTTGGCTGCGGATGTTCGCCGAATCACGTAGTCTATCTACGCTCATCGGTCGCCCGCCCTGGCAGCCGAAGGCAACTTCAAAGACAAAGGGTATATATGGTGTCCTTGATTGCGCAACACGAAATACGTTTATGCAAGAAGTCTATTTATTCACAGCCTCAGGCAATGGGGTGGCATCGATTTTACGCTCTATTTTCTTTAAACGTTGGCTAAGATTAGCAATGTTCATTACTAACGCTGCCGTTTTACGCCATATTTTATTAGGTTGCAAAGGAATGCCTGAAGAATACACTCCAGGCTTTTTGATAGGACGCATCACCATGCCCATCCCTGTTATCACCACCTTATCTGCAATTTCCATGTGGCCATTGATGACACTCGCTCCACCAATCTGGCAATCACGGCCAATGGTTAAACTTCCCGCCATAATCACTCCTCCAGCGATAGCGGTATTTTCTCCGATCACCACGTTATGGGCAATTTGGCATTGATTATCAATGATGACGCCATTACCAATAATCGTATTGTCCAATGCACCGCGATCAACAGTGGTACTAGCACCAATTTCAACATGGTCGCCAATTTTTACCGTACCCAACTGTGGAATTTTAATCCATTTTCCACGATTATTCGCATAGCCAAAACCATCGGCGCCGATCACAGCACCGGAATGTATTAAACAACATTTCCCTATGCTAACTTCATGATAAATAGAAACATTAGCCCATAAACGGCTACCGGTGCCGATACGTGTATTTTTGCCAATAAAACACCCCGCACCAATGATGACGTTATCCTCTATTATTACCCCGGATTCGATCACGCTATTCGCGCCAATAAAAACCTGCTTTCCTATTGTCGCCTGCTTAGAAACGATGGCACTGGGTTCAATACCTTGAGCAGGTTGCGGCGTGGTATCCATTATTTGCGCTATGTATGCATAGGCAAGATAAGGATTGTTAACAATGAGGGCTGCCATTTGGCAAAATGGCACATCTGCCGCAGTGAGCACTACGGCGCTCGCTTGACAATTAACCAATTGTTCACGGTTGCTGCTGTTTGACAAAAACGTAATTTGCCCTGCTCGGGCAGACTGTATTGAAGCCAGGCCAGTAACGATGAGATTGCCATCACCCTGCACCTGGGCAATTAAATCTTTTTCTGCTAATTGCTGTGCAAGATCAGCCAATCGAATGGAAAACATAGACTATTGAACCTTTTTCAACACAGCAGCAGTGATGTCAGTACCGGAAGCAGAATAAGCAACCGTGTTAGCATCAACCACCATATCGTAACCTTCTTGAGCTGCGACAGTTTTTACCGCTTCTTGAATACGCTTTAAAATTTTATCGCGTTCTTCTGCTTGACGTTGACGATTGTCTTGCTCAAATTTTTGTGCTTTAGTAGAAAACGCCTGCTGTTGAGCCTCGATGTCTTTTTCCGATTGACTACGCACACTCTCTTTCATGACTGACCTGTCACGTTGAAAATTTTCTATTTTAGCGTGCAGATCTTTTTCCATTCTTTGTAATTCTGTTGCACGGCCGGCAAATTCTTTTTCCAATTTTTTAGCTGCGACTTCACGGGCGGGTAATTTTTGAAAAATTTCAGCAACGTTAACGATAGCAATTTTGCTAGCGGCTTGAACACCCGCGGAATTGAATAATGCTATACACAAGCTAACGGAATATAACCATTTTTTCACTATCATCTCTTTAACCTTGAACTGTTTTGACACGCTGAAAATACAGGGGGGTAAATAAGTTAGCCCCCCCAGTCACCTTAAAGCCTATTCGAAATCTCTTGTGTTCGCTGATACTTTAGACTGCTTACATAATCTACTAGCCGTGGTGTCAATTTCTGCGTTGCGCGGTTCATGTACTCGCATGGTAACGAAAGGTTGCTGTGCGCCGCGCGCGCCTTGATTTCACCCCCTTCGCTACGGTTTTGCAAGCAGTCTTTTGTCAAAAACGAGCTCAAAGAAAATTTCGAATAGGCTATTACACCTAATTCGTTGTGGATCTCACTACCAGGTTTTACCAATCTGAAATTGAAATTCCTCTGATTTGTCACCAGGATAATCTTTAATCGGCCTGGCATAAGAGAAGACTAAAGGACCCAGTGGTGACATCCATTGTAGCGCTACCCCCGCGGAAACGCGGACATTATTCTTATTGCTATAATCTGGAATACCCACCGCCTGAGTTTGCACTGTGTTTTGCCAATTTCTGTCCCACACTGTCCCCGAATCGATAAACATGGAAGTGCGCACTGAGTTAACGTATTTTTCGCTGATAAAAGGAGTCGGCGTGATGAGTTCCAGGCTAGCCACAGCCATTACGTCACCACCGACCGCCTCTGCTGATTTTTGATCATCGATTTTTTCCGGCTCTGGCTTTACGTTTTTTCCCCCGTCAACATAATAGACAGCCTTCGGGCCAATGGTATTTAAGCGGAAACCACGCACGGTACTGGAACCACCCGCATAGAAGTTTTCATAGAACGGCATTTCTTTTGAACCAAAACCGCCACCGTAGCCCAAGCGTCCTCGACCTAATGCCACCCAAGAATGATTATCATTTAAAGGTAAATAGGCAACTGTATCAAAGCTAACTTTATAAAACGCATTATTTGATCCTGGTAAAGTAATTTTACCGCTTAACGACGATTTCACCCCCGAGGTTGGGAAAAAACCACGGTCAAGACTATTATAAAACCAGCCTGTACTTAAGTTGAAATCATTAGATGTAAAACTAGCTTTATCAGTATAATTTGGATTATGCCCTATCGATTTAAGATATCGCCACATCGCAACCTGCGGTCGCATATCAGACAAGCTGTTGTGGACATATCCCAAACCTATTCGCAGCGAGCTGTTTTCGTTGATGGGAAAGCCAAGCGTACCATCTAAACCATAACTATTTTTGTTGTAGTCAGATAAATCAGCCTTACCTGCTTTAAAAGCATCGTAAAAAACACGGCCACCAAGACTAACACCATCTATCGTGAAATAAGGATCGGTTAAAGAAAATTCAGCGGAAGTTTGGTAATCATTTTTGCTCCCACTAAGATTCACACTATTACCAGTGCCTAACCAGTTATCTTGTGAAACACCAACCTGGTAGCTGATGCCATTTTCACTACCGTAGCCCAAGCCAAAATTCATGGTGCCGGTATTGCGTTCACTCACTTTATAAATGACATCAACCTTATCTGTCGTTCCCGGCACACGTTGTATTTCTACATCAACAGTTTCGAAATAACCTAATCGGTTCAGACGTTCTTTACCCAGTTCGACCTCAACACTTCCTAGCCAAGCGCCCTCCATTTGACGCATTTCACGACGCAAAACAGAGTCTTTACTGGTATTGTTACCTTCAAAACGTACATGACGGACATAGAAACGATTACCTGCATCTAAATTGATACGTAAATTTACCGTCTTATCAGCATCGTTAATTTCAGGTTGAGTCATTATCGTCGGGTAAGCATAACCATAACGGGCGAGCAGTTTTTTAATATCGTTTTCTATTTTGTTAATTTTACTGCCGTTATACAATTCACCCGGTTGAATCTGCAATAATTTTTCCGCTTCAGCTTGATGACCCGCTAAATTACCCTGTAAGGCTACGCTGTTTAGCGTGTATTTGCTGCCTTCATTAATATTTATAGTGACATAAATGCCTTTTTTATTCGGCGTTAAACTCACCTGAGTCGAATCGATATTAAAACGAACATAACCTCGATCTAAATAAAAGCTCTGTAACGTTTCCAGATCGCCTGCCAATTTTTGTTTTTGATACTTACGATTGCCGATTAAATTCCACCAAGGAACATGATCACGTAGCTGAAAGTGAGATACCAGCTGATCAGTAGTGAAACTATGATTACCGACAATATTAATTTGCTGGATTTTTGCTGAGACACCTTCGACAAATACTAATTTCAGATCAATACGATTACGCGGCAACGGAGTAACAATAGCCTTAACTGAGGCATTATATTTACCTGTACTGTAATAAAAGTCCGCTAATCCTTTTTCGATATTGGATAACGTACTGCGATCCAATGCTTCACCAACCCGGACACCGGAAGCGTCCAGATTTTGTTTAATCATATCGGTTTTTACCGATTTATTACCGGAAAAAGTGATATTGGCGATGGTTGGACGTTCTTTAACTTGAACAAGTAGCGAATCACCGTCACGTGCAACTTGAATATTTTCAAAATTACCCGTAGCAAATAATGTGCGAATAATTTTACCTATATCTTCATCATTGACAGTATCGCCTATTCGAACAGGCATATTAAGTAATGCTGCACCAACAGTCACTCGCTGCAAACCTTCGAAATGGATATCTTTCACTACAAATTGATCCGCACCGTATAAGGTGGCACTGCTAAGAAACAGTGACGCTATAAGCAATTTTTTTATCAGCATTGTTGTTATACGTTTTTCCTAATTTATCTCTGGCTGTTTAAAGGCGAGAGAAATCATTAAAAAGTGCAAGCCCCATCAATAACATCAGTAAAATTGAACCAATGCGAAAACTGGCGTCTTGTACTCGCTCAGAAAGCGGTTTACCCTTTAGCTTTTCTATTGCTAATAAAAGCAAATGGCCACCGTCTAGTGCCGGTAATGGGAATAAATTAATAATCCCTAAATTGATACTAATAAGTGCTAAAAACATTAGATAATAGACTAACCCATACTCAGCCGAAGCGCCTGCACCTTGTGCAATAGAGATAGGACCGCTTAAGTTATTCAGCTTAACATCACCAACAATTAATTTTCCTAACATCTTTACCGTCAACCGCATCAATTGCCACGTTTTACACCCTGCTTGATACAATGCAACAAACGGAGCATATTGACGAATTGTTTTATATTCTTCTGCCAACGGCATCACTTTAGGCGCCACCCCAGCAAATCCTTGTCCGGTTAAATTTTTATCGGTAGTCGTTTTATCTAAATAATGATAATTGGATATTACTCCATCAACGATGATATCAGGTACCAGGGTTAAAAATAAGGAAGCGTCTTTTCTTTTCACTTCTAATGCTAATGGTTTACCTGGATTATCATGCACTAAAGCGACAAATAATGACCATTTATCCACTATTTTATCGTCTACTTTAACGATCTTATCACCCACTTGTAAACCGGCTTTTTCTGCTGCTGACCCAGATTGAACTTCAGCCAATACCGTCTGAATTTGTGACCCTACAGGGATAAGACCCAATGTTACCAATGGATCTTGCTTGTCTGGTTCAAATCTCCAATGCCGTAAATCTAACGTTTTTTGCATTATATTATCTGTATGATCTTCGACGTAATTTGACGCTGATAGAAAGGGTCTAACCTCCATTTCAATTTGATCGTCCCCCATTTTACTTATCAGTTGCAAACGCACAGCATCCCAATCAGATGTTGCTACACCATCAATAGCTTTTATTTCCATCCCCGCAGAAATACCGGCCTGTGCCGCGATCGACTGCTCAGGGACACCACCTACGACAGGACGGATACTAGGTACACCAAGGATGAATACTAGCCAATAAGCAAAAATAGCAAAGATAAAATTGGCAATCGGACCAGCACTAATAATAGCCATACGTTGCAGTACTGTCTTATTACTAAAGGTTTGAGAACGCAACGCGGGAGCCACAGCTTCAACACGCTCATCGAGCATTTTAACATAGCCTCCTAGCGGGATAAGTGCCAGGACATATTCAGTACCGAAGCGATCAGTATAGCACCACAATGCTTTACCAAAACCAATAGAAAAACGCTCTACTTTAACGCCACAGCGACGCGCGACCCAGAAATGACCAAACTCATGCACGGTAATTAGAATACCCAATGCAACGATAAACGCAGCCAAATTCCAAAGTATATGCATGATAAGCCTTAAAATAGATTAAAATACTAGCAACATCAAACCCGCAAACACCGGTACGGCGGCGGTTAAACTATCGATACGATCTAATACCCCTCCATGTCCTGGAATTAAATAGCCACTGTCTTTAATACCCGCTTCCCGTTTAAGCATACTTTCGGTTAGATCACCCAGTATCGATGCCAATGCAGCTACAATAGAGCAAATTACCAGTTTTTCAGTGACGATATTTAACGGCGCATAATAGCTGAATAAAAATGAAATTAAAGCAGCACTTAATAATCCCCCTAACAACCCTTCCCAGGTTTTCGAGGGTGAAATTTTAGCGGCCAATTTATGTTTACCAAATGCTTTACCAAAAAAGTAAGCTCCAGAATCGCTTCCCCACACTAATAGCATAATGTAGAGCAGCCACCAAGCCCCCGTTTCCTGATTCTGCTCGTAACCATATTGTCGCAATGCAAAAATGCCCCAAAAGAACGGCACAATAGTTAATACGCCAAAAATGATAGTCAGAGTGCGTGAATTACGCCAGAGTGCTGCTGAACGGGGATAAGTGAGTATCAATAGTAACGCCGTTGCCCACCAGCCCATAGAGAACCAAAGCGGGATACGTATCTGTCTAAGATCTAATGGATTTTTATAGGCTGGCATACTCAGTAACATTACAACTAGAAGAAAGCCGCAGAATATCGCTAACCAAAGCCGCTGTTCTTGGGTAACAAACCCGGCGAATTGCCCCCACTCCCAAGCTGCCAACATACACACCCCTAAAGTCATGACGGCAAAAACCATCGGTGGTAGTAAAAATAATCCGCATATAACAATAGGAATCAAAATCAAAGCAGTAATCAAACGATACTTTAGCAAAAGTTTCTCCTAAGATGCTGTTACATCGATATCGACAGGTGAAAGCCCCCCAAAACGACGCTCACGTCGAGCAAATTCTTTCAATGCCATTTCAAAAGCAGGTTCATCAAAATCAGGCCAGAGTATATCTGTGAAGTAGAGTTCAGCATAGGCGGTTTGCCATAATAGAAAATTACTGATGCGATGATTACCTCCTGTTCTGATCACTAGATCAACCGGCGATTGAGTATTCAAACAAATACAAGAATTAAGTAATTCTTCATTTAGCTCCTCGGGTTGTAATAACCCCTCCTGCACTTGGTGAGCTAGCTGGCGTACACTTTGAATAATATCCCAACGACCGCCATAATTAGCCGCTATATTGAGTTTTAAGCCATCATTTTTCGCCGTTAGTGCTTCAGCACGGGTAATATGATCTTGTAACGATGTAGAAAATTGACTAGTATCACCAATAATATGCAAGCAAATATTATTTTTATGTAAATTTTTGACTTCGTGGCTCAACGCCCAGACAAAAAGTTCTAGCAGCGCAGTAACCTCCGTGGCGGGACGTCTCCAATTTTCACTACTAAATGCATATAACGTAAGCGCATCCAAACCATGTTTTGCAGCAAAACTCACCGCTCTTCGTACTGATTTTACGCCAGCTTTATGGCCGTATACCCTCATTTTGCACTTATTTTTTGCCCAACGACCATTGCCATCCATAATGATAGCAACATGACGCGGACGAGGCGCTGGAAGATAGCAAGCAGTTTTATATGCATTCTGGAACAACATAATTCGAACTTATTTTCCTTATCAAGATTAATTTTTCCGCAAATTGCAGATGACTTCATTAGCTTCCTTTCTAGCTAGTTGGTCAATTTCCAAAACCTCTTCTACGCTGTTTGGCTCTTTTGATGTCTGCTTTTCAACTACTTTTTCATTCACTTTTACAATATCAGTAAATCTAATAGTGCCGTCGAGAAATTTCTGCACTGCAACCTCATTGGCTGCGTTAAGTGCAGTAGTTGCTGTCTGGCCGCTGTGACAAGCATCAATCGCTAATGGCAAGCAAGGATAACGCTGCTTATCAGGCTGTGTGAATGTTAACGCTCCCATCTGGCAGAAATTGAGAGCGTCAACACCCGACTTAATCCGATCAGGATACGCCATCGCATAAGCAATAGGTATCCGCATATCAGGAGAACCTAATTGTGCTAATACACTACCGTCGTTATAACATACCATGGAATGAATAACAGACTGGGGATGTAACACCACTTCGATCTGCTCGGCAGAAGCGTTAAATAACCAATGTGCTTCAATATATTCTAGCCCTTTATTCATCATGGTCGCGGAGTCAACTGAAATTTTACGCCCCATAGACCAATTAGGATGAGCACAAGCTTGCTTCGGTGTTACATCGCCAAATTCCGCTACGGGAATGTCGCGGAGCGGGCCACCAGAGCCTGTCAAAATAATAGATGACACACCCTGTTCCACTAGCGAAGCATCACCTAAACGTTGCTGCATTTGTTGGGGCAAACATTGAAAAATGGCATTGTGTTCACTGTCGATCGGTAATAGCTGTGCACCATTTTTTTTCACTGCATCCATGAAAATATGGCCGCAGGTGATGAGTGATTCTTTATTTGCCAACAATACTCGCTTACCTGCCTCAATGGCGGCCAAGGTAGGTAATAATCCAGCAATACCGACAATAGCCGCTATAACTTGATCTACTTCAGGTAATTTTGCTAATTCACAAGCAGCGTGCTGACTAGAAATAACCTCTGTTGTTTCTATTTTTTTTTCTTTTAACCGCTCTCGTAGCGTGCATGCTGCAATTTCATCTGCCATCGCCGCATATTTTGGCATAAACTCCTGACATTGCGCGGCCATTTTATTCACATTATATCCGCCAACCAAAGCCGTCACGCTAAATAAATCAGGATGCGCCTTTACCACCTCCAAAGCCTGACAGCCGATGGAACCGGTAGAGCCAAGTATAGTCAGACGTTTCATAGAGATCTTCTAACGTAAAAATAATAGCAATTAAAATTCTTTTAATTCTTCTTCTTTCTTTTTTAATAATTCATCAATTTTCTTGATAGCACCGTCGGTCAACTTTTGTATTTTGTCTTGAGCCTGCCGTTCTTCGTCTTCACTTATCGCTTTGTCTTTCAGTAAAGCTTTAATTTTTTCGTTAGCATCTCGGCGAACATTACGTATAGCAACACGGCTATTTTCAGCGTCCTGCCCGACGATTTTTATTAATTCTTTACGGCGTTCTTCCGTTAATGGAGGCAGGGGGATACGAATCCTACTGCCCGCAGAAGACGGATTAAGACCCAAATCAGAGGCTATAATGGCTTTTTCTACTGCAGAGATTAGGTTACGATCAAATAAATCAATCGCTAAAGTTCTAGCATCTTCTGCTACTACACTAGCCAATTGACGCAAAGGGGTGGCACTACCGTAATATTCCACTTTAATGCCATCAAGAATAGAAGGAGAAGCACGACCAGTACGAATTCTGCTACTTTGTGTTTGGAATGTCGCTATGCATTTTTCCATGCGCTCTGTAGCGTTTATTCTAATGTCATTAATCACGTTATGAACCCTAAAATGATAATTAAATTGGCTTATACCCTTCGCCTTTCAAGTTACGGCGGCGTTGGCAGCGATCGCTCACCTCCGTCATTCATGTACTATGTGTACACTTCGGCGATTCAATTGATTGCCACCTTGCCGTAACTCGAAATTTATTGGGTATATATAGTCTTCTCAGGAGCAACTAAAGGCTTAGAAATTAATGTCCCTTCTTCTTCACCCATGACAACGCGTAGTAACGCTCCTTTTTTATTCATATTAAACACGCGAATCGGTAGATTGTGATCCCGTGCTAAAGTAAAAGCGGCAAGATCCATTACTTTAAGCTCTTCATCCAACACCTTCTTATAAGTTAAGTGTTGATATAATTTTGCCTTTGGATCTTTTGCAGGATCTGCTGTGTAAACACCGTCGACTTTAGTGGCTTTTAACACAATGTCCGCTTTAATTTCAATCCCACGTAAACAAGCAGCGGAATCTGTAGTAAAAAATGGATTACCGGTGCCGGCAGAAAAAATGACGACACGGTTATGACGTAACAAACTGATGGCCTCAGCCCAGCTATAATTGTCGCATACTCCACTTAGTGAAATAGCCGACATCAAACGGGCACTCACACAAGCTCGATGAAGTGCATCTCGCATTGCCAAACCATTCATGACGGTCGCTAACATCCCCATATGGTCGCCTACCACACGGTTCATGCCCGCTTTTGCCAAACCAGCACCACGGAATAAATTCCCCCCACCAATGACCATACCAACCTCAATTTCCAGTTCGGTCAGTTTTTTTATTTCATTCGCCATACGATCTAAAGTTTTAGGATCAATACCAAAACCTTCTTCACCTTGTAATGCTTCGCCGCTTAATTTTAGCAGAATACGTTTATATTTAGGTTTGGGTTTAGGTTCCAGTTTTGGTTTTGTGTCTTTTGTCATGGTGTTATGTCCTAGAGCAGCAGTATTGGGGGAGGATGGTTTCGGGGAACTAGTGACATATTAGAGCCTGTTAGAAATCTCTTGTGCTCGCACGTTAACGAAGGTTGCTGTGCGTCGGGCGCCTTAACTTCACCTCCCTCGCTACGGTTTTGCAAGCAGTTTTTTGTCAAAAACGTGCTCAAAATGCTCATTTACTCTCTTGTTTTGTACAAAAAAGGCAACCGCGTTTTTTCGCCTATTTTTTTTTCAATTGAGCGTAGTTCAAAGAAGACTTCGAATAGGCTCTAAGAAGTCTATTGTCAAAATTTAAAAAATAAAACCGCCCATCGGCGGTTTTATACGGATGTTTAAGAAGATGCACTCATGGCTGCCACTTCTGCAGCAAAATCATGTTGGATTTTTTCAATCCCTTCTCCCACTTCATAACGAACGAAAGCGGTTACATCAGCGTTATGTTCCTTTAATAACTGTGCGACAGTTTTATTCGTATCCATCACGAAATTCTGGCCAGTCAGGGAAATTTCACCGGTAAATTTACGCATCCGACCTTCGACCATTTTTTCAGCAATTTCACGTGGCTTGCCAGACTGCATAGCAATATCCAATTGAATCTGGTGCTCACGAGTGACAACCTGCTCTGGAACATCTTCCGCTTTGAGGTATTCCGGCTTGCTTGCTGCGATATGCATTCCAATGTGCTTTAATAATTCTGTATTTGCATTTTTTCCGGCCACTATCACTCCGATTTTTGCACCACCATGCAAATACAAACCCACCACATCACCTTCAACTAGGGTAACACGGCGAATAACGATGTTTTCACCCAATTTAGCAACTAAAGCGGTACGTTGTTCTTCGAATGTGGATTGCAAGCAGGTAATATCAGTTGCTTTATCAGTGAGCGCTTGGCTTATCACTTTTTCACCAAATGCATAGAAATCAGGATTTTTCGCTACAAAATCTGTTTCACAATTTAATTCAATCATTACAGCAATTTTTTTGTCTGAGCTGAGTTGAGTCAGAATAATACCTTCAGCGGCAACACGCCCTGTTTTCTTCGCTGCTTTTGCTTGACCTGATTTACGCATATTATCGATAGAGAGCTCAATATCACCGTTAGCTTCAACTAAGGCTTTTTTACAATCCATCATGCCGACACCGGTACGTTCACGGAGTTCTTTTACCATGGCAGCAGTAATATCAACCATTTTATTTTCCTCATTTATCTCTTAGGGGAGAATAGTGTCTCTAAGCGCCTGTCTAAGTCTCTTGTGCTCGCTGATACTTTAGACTTCTTGCATAACCTAGTGCGTGGTGTGAATTCGGTGTTGCGTGGTGCTCACAATCCTCCTGTACTTATATGTCAACGAAGGTTGCTGTGCGCGCCTTGCGCTTTGACCTCACAACCCTCGCTACGGTTTTGCAAGCAGTCTTTTGTCAAAAACGAGCTCAAAATGCGCATTTATTCTCTTCATTAAGTATAAAAAGAAACTGCGCTTTTTCGCTCATTTTTTTCTCAATTGCGCGTCGCTCAAGAAGATTTGGAACAGGCTCTAACAGAATGTGCTGGATTAAGAGATTATTCAGCTTGTTCGCTAAATATTTGTTCCGTTTGCACAGCTAAATCCTGTGAATTACCTTCACGAATCGCGGCAGCAACCGCGTCCAGGTACAAATTAATCGCCCGGATGGCGTCATCATTACCTGGAATAATAAAATCGATACCCTTTGGATTAGAATTAGTATCAACAATTGAGAATATGGGGATGCCTAAATTATTGGCTTCTTTGATAGCGATATGCTCATGATTAGCATCAACAACAAAAAGCGCATCGGGTAGTCCCCCCATGTCTTTTATCCCACCCAAACTTTTTTCTAGCTTGGATAATTCACGCGTACGCATTAACGCTTCTTTTTTAGTTAGCTTCTCAAAAGTGCCATCCTGAGACTGGCTTTCTAACTCTTTTAAACGCTTGATAGATTGACGAACGGTTTTCCAGTTAGTCAACATTCCGCCTAACCAACGATGGTTAACAAAATACTGCTTGCAATCTTCAGCAGTCTTCTTGATCGCTTCACTTGCTGCACGTTTAGTTCCAACGAGCAGAATTTTACCTTTACGAGTAGAAATTTTGCTCAATTCAGCCAAGGCTTCATTGAACATAGGGACTGTTTTTTCTAGATTAATGATGTGAACCTTGTTACGCGATCCGAAAATGTAAGGTTTCATTTCCGGATTCCAGTAACGAGTTTGATGACCAAAGTGGACACCCGCTTGGAGCATATTGCGCATGGAAACAGTTGCCATGATTAAAGCCTCTTTTTTTGGTTGGGGTTATGCCTCCACAAATCCCATAACACCGACCCAGTAAACACCTTCCACCTATTTTTATTAGACCTCTTTCCAAACCTACTACGTGACGCGAATCCTGCGTTGCCCGGTGCTCGCAATCCTCATGTACTGTTGTACACTCCGGTTGCTGTGCGCCGGGGCGCCTTGACTTAGCATCACTCGCTACGGTTTGGAAAGAGATCCATTAAATCTAAGTGATAAATTTCTGAGCACCCCGGTGTACGTGACGATTTGTGTGTGTTCTTGACACATTAGGCGCGCTTTATACCACAAACCGCCACCGTACACCAATTTTTGTTACTTTTTTGGTCTTTTAGATCGCTTTCTTCTTAGTTTATTTTTTAGGTGGATTAATGATCATTATAATGAGAATAATTGTGATTAAAATGAGGAGCTCATTGGTGTAGATCATGTGATGAACACTCCCCCTCTT
This sequence comes from Candidatus Regiella endosymbiont of Tuberolachnus salignus, assembly GCF_964020115.1. Lineage (NCBI taxonomy): Bacteria > Pseudomonadati > Pseudomonadota > Gammaproteobacteria > Enterobacterales > Enterobacteriaceae > Candidatus Regiella > Candidatus Regiella endosymbiont of Tuberolachnus salignus. Next base: position 1,401,977 of record NZ_OZ026542.1, on the reverse strand, counting down.
TCATTTTATGAAGCCAATCTATGTAGCTTGTTGCCTGTTCTAATGTGTCTACTTTTCCAAACGAATTATTATCTAGCCATAAATGATAATGAACGATAGGATTCACTGCTGTTTTTGGATGACGAATAATAATAAATTCACGATATTGATGTGAATGGCGGCTGAGTGTGATGAGGGTATGAGTCATTTTTTTCCCCAAGCCCCCATTGCTATTTTGCCAAAACATTCGATAAGAGCAGCAAAGTAATGAAGATCAACTATTTTAACACTCTTCAATCCGTGTTGGTGGTTGATGATTTGCATTAATAGTAAAAAGGGATGATGCTCGAGATCATTTTGTACTGGGTGTAACGGCATAGCGAAAAATGTTGCATCGCTGTCGTTATTAAGAAGATTTCGCTTGATATTGTTAGCGGGTAAATAAAAGAGAAATAATCCCCTATCTTTACATATGAAAAGTAATGAATTCATATCTTTTTTCAATGGGATCATTTTCCTTTTTGATTTTTCCACTGAAATTACATTGCTTTCTCTTAGTTTATTTTGCGGCATTTCTTTCATGAGTTATCCTTACTCAGTGGATTGTGAATCCTTCATCATTGCTCCTGCGGGCACGGGAGTATTGGCCGAAGATTAACTCCTATATAGGATTACTGTCAATGACGCTAAGTGAAAAAATAAAAGCAATAAGAAAATCTGAAGGGTTGAGTAAGGCTAAATTTTGTGAATTTACGAATATCCCATTGAGTACATTAGATAAATATGAAATGGGTAAATTTGAACCGAGTGGTGCTACACTCATGAAAATTACTCAGCACCCCCTCTTCATAAAATATACTTTATGGTTGATGACAGGTAATGCAGCCCCAGAAGCCGGACAAATATCGCCGGCGCTCTCCCCTGGTGGGCACGAAAATATATTCAACTACCTAAAAGACCAAAAGGCTGGTTAACTGCGGACAAGATTAAAAAAACATGGGGAAAAGGCGGTATTTGCTACGAAAGAAATTATTTTGATAAATATTAATTTATGATTTGAAACCCTTTTTGCTACATTTTGATATGCAAGGTATATACCCACAATCCTTCAAGTTGCCGCTAGGCGGCCAGGATGTGAGACCGATGAGCGTGGACATACCATGAGGCGAACACCCGCAGCCAACAGCGCGGCGGCTTCAAAGGTGAAGGGTATAGCAGCAGGGTTACGCCGTTTATGGCAAGAAAGATGTCAAGCACGAAGTCTAATATAATATTTAAGGATGTTAATTAATGACAGTCACTAAGTTAGTTTTGGTAAGGCATGGTGAGAGTGAGTGGAATAAAGAAAATCGTTTTACCGGTTGGGCTGATGTCGATTTGTCTGATAAAGGTTGCCTCGAAGCCAAACAGGCCGGTGATTTACTAAAGAAAGAAGGTTTTATATTCGATCTTGCCTATACCTCAGTATTAAAACGCGCTGCCAATACTTTATCATCTGTGCTAGTGCGTTTAGATCAATCTGAGTTGCCCGTTGAAGCATCTTGGAAACTTAACGAACGTCATTATGGAGCGCTACAGGGTTTGGATAAAGCTGAAACGGCTAAAAAGTATGGCGAGGAGCAAGTGAAACAATGGCGTCGTGGTTTCGCCATCAGCCCACCTGAATTGACAAAAGAGGACGAACGCTACCCTGGCCATGATCCGCGTTACGCAACGCTACTTCCCCATGAATTACCTTTCACTGAAAGTCTAGCCTCAACCATCGAGCGAGTTATTCCATACTGGCAGCAAGTCATCAAACCACGTGTCATGGAAGGTAAACGTGTCATTATTGTCGCTCATGGTAATTCGCTCCGAGCACTGGTGAAATATCTTGATAATATGAGCGAAGAAGCGATTATGGAACTTAATATCCCCACCGCTGTGCCCTTGGTCTATGAACTTGACAAAGATCTAAAACCTATCAAACATTATTATTTGGGAGACAGCGAAGAAATTGCGAAAAAAGCAGCAGCTGTTGCGCATCAAGGTAGAGCTCAATAGCCTGTATACCCTTCGCCTTTTAAGTTACGGCAAGGCGGCCAGGGCGACCGACCGATGAGCGTAGATAGACTACCTGATGAGGCGAACACCCGCAGCCAACGCCGCCGTAACTTGAAAGGCGAAGGGTATAGATAAAATTTAGGAATAAACCCTATGGCTAATTCTTCATCATTTTTGCAAGATAGTAATAGTAAACGCTTATTCATCGCTTTTGTCGTCACTGTGCTATTTATGCTGGCAGAAGTGATTGGCGGTTTGATCTCTAGTTCACTCGCATTGTTAGCTGACGCCGGTCATATGGTAACCGATGCGATGGCGTTATTCATCGCGCTGGTTGCCGTGCACTTTTCTCGGCGTAAACCCAATACTCGCCATACTTTTGGTTATCTGCGATTAACCACGATAGCCGCCTTTGTTAATGCTACGGCATTGCTGCTGATTGTCTTATTAATCATTTGGGAAGCTGTTCACCGTTTTATCGAACCCCATCATGTGCTGGGTCTCCCAATGCTGGTTATTGCCGTCGCCGGATTTTGCGCTAATCTATTTTGTTTTTGGATATTGCACCGCGGCACTGAAGAAAAAAATATTAATGTGCGGGCTGCCACTTTACATGTACTGGGTGACTTACTGGGTTCAGTAGGTGCCATCATTGCAGCAGTGGTTATTTTGACAACTGGCTGGAGTCCAATAGATCCTATCTTATCCATACTCGTTTCAGTATTGGTACTGCGCAGTGCCTGGCGTTTATTAAAAGAAAGCTTTCACGAATTACTTGAAGGAGCGCCGAAAGATGTGGATATCGACCAATTACGTAAAGAATTATGTCTTAATATTGATGAAATAGATGACGTTCATCATGTTCATTTATGGCAAGCAGGTGAGCAACGCTTGATGACATTGCATGTCCGTGTCACCCCACCGCAGGATCACGATAATCTATTACAACGTATCCAACAGTATTTATTAAAGCATCATAATATTGGCCATGCGACTATTCAGACAGAATACCAGTCTTGTAAAGGAGAAAATTGTGATATTGGTCAATTAGCCCATATTAGCGGCACTCAACACCGGCATTAACAAAAACTTTTCATTTCACTCTTTTTTAGTCCTATTTTTATCTGGTATGCCTTATATCCTTCGCCTTTGAATCGGCAAGGCAGGGTTTTCCAACTAACCTGTGTTAAAATACTGCGGCTAACAGCGAAAGCTTCGGCATAGCTATGACAGCAATCAATACCGCAAGGCATAAGGCATGCGGTATTTTAATTTTGTAATTAAGTCTATTGAAAAAATCGAGCAAATAATTTTATGCCTTTTACTCTTGGCCAACGCTGGATAAGCGATACAGAAAGTAAACTTGGACTGGGTACCGTCGTTGCGGTCGACGTACGTATGATCACTTTACAGTTTCCCGCAACAGGTGAAAATCGCCTTTATGCAAAGCATCATTCACCGATAACCCGCGTTATTTTTAACCCCGGCGATACTATCAATCATTACGAGGGATGGCAGCTAAAAGTAACGGAAATAAAACAGGAAGAAGGGATCATCAGTTATATCGGTACTCGTTTGGATACCGGTGAAACTAATGTGGTAATGCCTGAAGTTTTCCTTGATAGTAAACTGACATTCACTCAACCAAAAGACCGCTTGTTTGCTGGCCAAATTGATCGCATGGAGCATTTTGCGCTACGGTTCCGTGCTCATAAATATCAAAGCGAACAGTTTTATCTTCCTTGGAGTGGATTGCGTGGGGTACGTGCCAATTTGATCCCACATCAATTACACATTGCCTATGAAGTGGGACAACGTCATGCCCCCCGTGTTTTACTCGCCGATGAAGTAGGTTTAGGAAAAACCATTGAAGCCGGAATGATCATTCACCAACAATTGCTGACTGGACGAGCTGAACGGGTATTATTGGTGGTACCAGAAAACCTGCAACATCAATGGTTAGTAGAGATGCTACGACGCTTTAATCTACGCTTTTCGCTTTTCGACGATCAGCGCTATACCGAAGCGTTACAAGACAGCACTAATCCATTTGAAACCGAACAATGGGTAATTTGTTCGTTGGATTTTGTTCAAAAAAATAAACAACGCTTAGAACAGCTCGCCAGCGCTGATTGGCATCTATTGGTCGTGGATGAAGCCCATCATCTCAGCTGGGACGAAAAGACCCCAAGCCCTGAATATCAAGCGATTGAACAACTTGCTAACAACATTGCCGGTGTACTGCTGTTAACCGCAACTCCTGAACAATTGGGTCAGCAAAGTCATTTTGCGCGTTTACGGCTATTGGATCCCGATCGTTTTCATCATTACCCAACATTCATTGAAGAACAACAGAGCTATCGCGCTATTGCTGATGCTGTCATGGCGCTACTTAACGATGAATCTTTAGCGGAAGACACACTGAATTTAGTAAGGCAGTTGATTAATGAACAAAATATCGAGCCATTGCTCGAAGAAGCGAACAGTAATGATACAAATAATAAAGTTGCTCGCCGTAAATTGATAACCTTGTTAATGGATCGGCACGGTACCAGTCGAGTTTTATTCCGTAATACCCGGAATGCCATTCAGGGATTTCCGCGCAGAGTGTTACAACCCGTAAAATTACCGTTACCCAGCCAATATCAAACAGCGATTAAAGTCTCCGGCATTATAGGTGCTAATAAAAAATTAGAAGATCGCGTTAGAGATGTACTGTATCCAGAACAAATTTATCAAGAATTAGAAGGAAAAAATGCCACCTGGTGGAGTTTTGATCCACGGGTTGAATGGCTATTAAATTATTTGATTGCCCATCGTGATAAAAAAGTGCTGATTATTTGCGCTCACACCACTACCGTATTACAACTAGAGCAAGTACTACGTGAACGCGGTGCCATCCGAGCGGCCTTATTTCATCAAGATCAATCACTGATTGATCGAGATCGAGCTGCCGCTTATTTTGCGGCAGAAGAAGAAGGCGCTCAAGTTTTAATCTGTTCTGAAATCGGCTCTGAAGGGCGTAATTTCCAATTTTCCTGTCGCCTAGTCATGTTTGATTTGCCGTTTAACCCTGATTTACTAGAACAAAGAATAGGACGTTTAGATCGTATCGGCCAAAATCATGACATTCAAATTATGGTGCCTTACCTGGAAAAAACGCCGCAAGCTATTTTACTGCGCTGGTATCATGAAGGACTAGACGCATTTGAACATACCTGCCCAACCGGACGTACCCTTTATGATCATTGCCATCAAGAGCTGATGGAGTATCTGATTACCTCTGCCGAAGGACAAAAATTAGATGAATTTATTGATCGCTGTCACCAGCAGCATCATCATCTAAGATCAAAGTTAGAAGAAGGTCGTGATCGACTATTAGAAATGCATTCAAACGGAGGAGAGCAAAGCCAGCAGCTCGCAGCAACCATTGCTAAGCAAGATAACGACGTTAATTTAATTAATTTTACGATTAATCTGCTCGATATTATCGGAATCAATCAAGAAGATCACAGTGATAATATGATGATTCTTACCCCATCTGACCATATGCTAGTGCCAGATTTTCCTGATATACCACAAGATGGCTGCACTGTTACCTTTGATCGTCACCGGGCATTATCGAGAGAAGATGTTCAATTTATTAGTTGGGAACATCCGATTATACGTAACGGCTTAGATATGATCCTATCTGGTGATACAGGTAGTTGCGCTGTTTCTTTACTCAAAAACAAAACACTACCCGTTGGTACTTTACTGACTGAATTGGTGTATGTGGTTGAAGCACAAGCCCCTAAATATTTACAATTGACTCGGTTTTTGCCGCCAACACCGATACGTGTATTAATGGATGCTCAAGGAAAAGATTTAGCCGATCAAGTAGAGTTCGAGCAGTTGAATCGACAGTTAAAAGCCCTTAATCGCCATACGGCACGTAAATTGATCAATTCGGTTCAAAAAGAGGTTCACCACATGCTACAACAAGCAGAGACATGGGCGGCACAATATGCGCAAGGCGTAATCACGACAGCGAAAGATGAAGCGGATGATAAGCTTAGTAATGAATTAGCACGCCTCATTGCGTTAAAAAAAGTTAATCCCAGTATCCGTGATGAGGAAATAATCACATTACAAAATAATCGTGAGCAAGTGTTGGCTCATTTAAATCAAGCGAGCTACCGACTTGATGCCATTCGTTTGATTGTGGTAACACACTAGAGTGATCCTCCATTGAATGTTCTATATCAAGATCAACATATTATGGTAATCAATAAACCCAGTGGATTGCTTTCCGTCCCTGGGCGTGCACCTGAAAATAAAGACAGTGTGATGATGCGTATCCAGGCTGAATTCCCGCAAGCAGAATCGGTTCATCGTTTAGATATGGCGACCAGCGGGGTGATGGTGATCGCGTTAACTAAAGCAGCGGAACGTGAACTAAAACGCCAATTTCGTGAACGTGAGCCGAAAAAAGTTTATGTTGCTCGTGTCTATGGACATGTGAAAAAAGATCAGGGATTGATTGATTTACCGTTAATTTGCGATTGGCCAAATCGCCCTAAGCAAAAAGTGTGTTATGAAACGGGTAAATCCGCGCAAACTGAATACCAGGTATTATCTCGTCATGATGAAGCTCCAGGACATAGCAACAGCAGCACCCGAGTAAAATTATCGCCTATTACTGGTCGCTCTCATCAGTTAAGAGTTCATATGTTAGCACTGGGCCATCCGATTTTGGGGGATGGCTTCTATGCGCCTCCGGGAGCTAAATCGATGGCAGCGCGTTTACAGTTGCATGCACAAGAGCTTTATATTAGGCATCCCATGTTCTCCACACCAATGTATTTTCGTTGTGATGCCGATTTTTGACTTGAATCGTTTAGCATTCTATTTACATAAATAATTATACGCTGATACAACCCCTCCAAAGCGAAGGCTAAATTAGTGTATTGCTCACGGTAATCTAGCAGCATCTTTTCCAGCTGTTCGATAATGCTATATATTATTTTTTTCTTAATCTGTTTGTTAACTATTTTTTTATTATGGTAATCCTCTAATTTTTTTCTAATCATCTTTAAGTCATTTGATATAATTTCACTTCCTTTTATTTTCTTAATACTCTCCGTATAATTATCGAATTCTTTTAATAAAGGTAAACTATCCCCCCAGGGAATAATGCTGACTTTTTGATTACCATTAATATCCTCGGTAATGAAAAGTGAATTGTAATTTCTATTGCTATAAACCACATAATTATCTTTTTTAATATAGTCGATGACATCTTGTGTTTCTTGCCAATTTTGAGTCAGAAGGATCTTTCCCTTTGGGGTAATAAAAAATAAACTTTGATTAAATTCCGGCATCGGATTATCCATCTCAGAACTATGATTAACCACATTTCCACCACTATATCCACGTTCCTTTGCTTTCTCATTTAATTTATCAATGTAATATGGCATCCAGGTCGGAGCACGGCCAATTTCTGGATCTACCTTACGTCTATTTTCCTGGCTTAATGCTTCTCTGCATAACAAGACGGCGAGATTTTCGAATTTTCCTGTATCAGTATCCAACACTTGAGACACTTTATCAGGATGTATGACATTTGTTATATTTGGAGCCACCATAAATAAATCATAATCAGCCGTCAGGGGTTTAATTTCATTATTTACTTTTTTTCCCATTAATTCTAATTTAAGCCATGTAATAGTATTAAATTTTCTATATTCGACTAGATAACCATTCTGATGTGGTCTTAAGCGAAATTGGTAGCTGTCAGCACCTTCATGATGTAATGGTGTAATTTCTAATGTTTCTACATCCCATTCTAATATTTTTTCTCTTTGTAATGCATCGAGTCTTTCAGAGGTAATATAAAGCTGTTTTTTAGCAAAACGATCACTTTTCTCTTCAAGAGCCCGTCTATTTTCTTCATTTCCTTTATTTACTGCATACTGATTGCCAAACATCTTACTTAAATTTTGATCGAATGGAATATAGCCAGCCATGGGTCCCCAATCCGAACTTTTACCATGTACATCCAATCCCTTAGTTGCCATACCATTATAAATTAAAGAGGTCGACAGGGAATTAACCGGACGGAAAATAAAATAAACATTTTCTTTTTTTGCTAATTCCGCAAAACCATAAACATGTTGGTCAACGATGCCCGCAGCTTTTATTGCTTCTTTCCCTTCGGGCTCTGTAATACTAAAAAAATAAGGAGTAAAGATTTTTTTAGTATATGAATTTTGTTGTTCTTCTAAGTGAGCCACATTGTTCATTGAATCCATCGTTACACTATCAACAGCATAATAGTTAGGCATTGGGTTACATCCAAAATGAATAATACTCATTGTCTTTTTCCTGGTTTTAAATTAAAAATTTTTATAATAATGGTTATGTAGTTCGTTAAAATTGTAATTTTTAGTTAATTTATTTTTTAATATATGATGCTACCCATAGACAAGGTATAAGTGTAAACACTTAATTATTTATTAGTGATAATGAAAAATATTAAAGAATATTTTTAAAAAATTAAAATAATCAATCATGATTAAATAACTCAGTTTAATTACGACAAAATAGAATGGATATACCCAATGAATTTCGAGTTACGGCAAGGCGGCAATCAGTCGAATCCCAGGAGTGTACAGTTAGTACATGACTGGGATGAGAATGAGCAGCCAACGCCGCCGTAACTTGAAAAGCGAAGGGTATAAGGCACGATTCGTGACTTGCTTTTTGATAGGGGTCAAAAGTACCATGAGTATCCATAGCCCTTGAAGTTGCCGCCTAGCGGCAGCTTCAAGGGCGAAGGGTATATCTTGCTTGTGGGAGGGAATAGCCTAATGTTTAGCGGAAGTATAGTAGCTTTGATCACACCGATGGACGACAAGGAAGCTGTCGATGAAAAGAGTTTGCAAACACTGATCGATTATCACGTCAAAAATAAAACTTCAGCGATAGTAGTGGCAGGGACGACTGGAGAGGCCGCGACACTGGAGCGTGAAGAGCATGTTTCTCTCGTATTAAAAGCAGTAGAATTGGCGGCCGGACGTATCCCGATCATAGCAGGTACCGGATCTAACGCGACGCGAGATGCAATATCACTCACCCAGCGTTTTGAAGGCAGCAAAGTAGCCGCTTGTTTAACCATTACCCCCTACTATAATTGTCCAACACAGGAAGGGTTATATCGCCATTTTGAAGCCATTGCTAAAAGTTCCGATCTACCTCAAATTCTTTATAATGTACCATCACGCACCGGTTGTGATTTATTGCCCGAAACGGTGGTGAGATTAGCTCAAATCCCCAATATCATCGGTTTAAAAGAAGCCACTGGAAATTTAGAGCGGCTTAGCATGATAAAACCCAGAGTTAATGATGACTTTATTCTGCTGAGCGGTGATGATGCGACAGGTTTTGATTTTATACAAGAAGGAGGGCAAGGGATTATTTCAGTAACGGCCAATGTGGCAGCAGGTGGAATGGCAAAACTTTGTCAACAGGTAGCCAAAGGTGAGTTAACCGAAGCAGGCCGTTTAAATGAGCGTTTAATGCCACTACATAAAGAATTATTTATCGAAGCCAATCCAATTGCCGTTAAATGGGCTTGTAAACGACTGGGATTAATAACAGCAGAAACCTTACGCTTACCGATGACATCGCTAACCCTTGTTAATCAGAAGCGCGTCGAGGATGCCTTGAAAAGTGCGGGTCTACTATCTTGATTGCTAGGAAAATATAATGGCTATATTACAAAAATCAGTAATGATAAAGATAATAAGCGTTTTGTGGCTAATGTTGTTAGCCGCTTGTTCGACAGAACAACGTTATAAGCGCCAAGTGAGCGGTGATGAAGCCTATCTTGATACACCAGCGCTAAAAAGGCTCAATACACCGCAGGGGATAATCCTGCCATTGCAGCATGGAACTTACGATATTGCGCAGGTATCACAGCAAGGTGCCGTTGGCAAACAGTTAGACATTCGGCCACCAATTCAACCCTTGGTACTATTAAAGGGTTCCCGGATCGAGTCCACTGCTGATATCAGTAAATTATTGTTAGACAATAATCGTCAAAACGATACATTATGGTCACAAATTACCACAGTGATGCAAAACGAGAGCCTCCCCATCACCGATCGTCAGGATGCAAATCAAACACTTACTACCGATTGGATAAAATGGAACCGAGCCGATGAAGATATACCCTTTGAAGGCCGTTATCAGATTAGTGTGCAACAGCAAGGAAATCAGCTTGCTTTAGTGGTGAAATCACTTGGTTTACAACAACAAGAAAAAATGGTTACTTCGAATATTGAGATACAACATTACAATCGTGCTATGTTGAATAAATTGATTGAAGGCTTAGATAAAATCCACAGTAATACCAATAATGATCAAACCACAGACAAAATCGGGCGCCTAGAGGTACAAGCGGCACGTGATGATAGCGCTTTACCCAGACTTATTGTACGAGCACCCTACACCATCGTTTGGCAACGTCTGCCGCCTGCGTTAGCAAAAATAGGGATGACCGTGACTAAACGTGACCGACAACAAGGTAACATTGCTGTAACTTATAACCCTATCAACAGCCGTGATTGGGATGCATTAGGTGCGCAAGATCCTAAATTAAAATCCGGTAGCTATCAGTTGCAAGTGGGTGATTTTGGCAACCGTAGTAGCGTGCAATTCACCGATTCTAAAGGGCATACATTAAATCAACAACAAAATGATGCGCTGGTTGCGGTGCTACGCGCTGCATTGAATCAAACTGATGCAAAATAAACAAAAAAGCGGCGGGCGATATACCCTTTGCCTTTGAAGTTGCCTTCGGCGGCCAGGGGGTGAGACCGATGAGCGTAGACAACTACGTGATTCAGCGAACACCCGCAGCCAACAACGCGGGGGCTTCAAAGGCGAAGGGTATAGAATCAAAAATAATCACACTATTGGAGCCATATTGAGATGCAAAAATTAGCCGAGTTGTATCGCGGAAAGGCTAAAACTGTCTACACTACTGAAGATCCTAATTATTTGGTGCTGGAGTTCCGCAATGATACATCAGCAATGGATGGTCAACGTATTCAAGCCTTCGATCGGAAAGGAATGATCAATAATAAGTTTAATCATTTCATTATGAACCGACTTGAAGCAGCGGGTATCCCCACACAAATGGAACGACTGCTTTCAGACAACGAAGCATTGGTAAAAAAATTAGCGATGATCCCTATCGAATGTGTCATCCGTAACCGTACCGCGGGTTCACTGGTGAAGCGGTTAGGGATTACAGAAAACCAAGTGCTAAATCACCCATTATTTGAGCTGTTTTTGAAAAATGATCAGCTGCATGATCCCATTGTCAGTGAGGCTCACTGTAAAGCCTTTGGCTGGGTTAGTGAAGCGCATTTGGCGCAAATGAAAAAGCTGAGTTATCAAGTTAATGATGTACTCAGTAAATTGTTTGACGATGCTGGTTTGATTCTAGTGGATTTCAAACTGGAATTTGGCTTGTTTGAAAATAAAATCATCTTGGGTGATGAGTTTTCCCCCGATGGCTGTCGCTTGTGGGATAAAAAGACGTTAGAAAAGATGGATAAAGATCGCTTCCGTGGCAATTTAGGCGGTGTGATAGAAGCCTATGAGCAGGTTGCTAAACGTATCGGTGTTCCGTTAGCGCCCTTTTCTGACAACGTATCAGCGAATAAAAAGATTTAAGGTGAAATTGCGCTTGCACAGATTGCAGGCTTTCGTTAGTATCCACTCCGTTTTAAATAGCATTGAGGTTGTTTGCAATCTTCTTTAGCGATGCTAGAAATAGAGGCACATATATACCCAATGAATTTCGAGTTACGGCAAGGCGGCAATCAATCGAATTCCAGGAGTGTACAGGTAGTAAATGACTGGGATGAGAGTGAGAGGCCAACGCCGCCGTAACTTGAAAGGCGAAAGGTATAAAGACCATTTTTTATGTGGTGAACCCATAGGGAGAATAGGTACAGCTATGTACGTAACGCTGCTAGTATTTTTTTTACTAATTTCGATTGGACTTATTGCGCTTATCGTGTTGCAACAAGGTAAAGGTGCAGATATGGGCGCTTCATTTGGAGCGGGTGCCTCCTCGACTCTGTTTGGATCTAGTGGTTCAGGCAACTTTATGACCCGTATGACCGCTATATTGGCGACATTGTTTTTTATTGTTAGTCTGGTCTTAGGTAATATGAGTAGCAAGCAACACCGTCAAAGCAGTGAGTGGGAAAATCTGAGTCAACCAGCTAAAGATGAGAAAATAAGCGCGCCTCCAAAACCGAGCAACGATATTCCTCAGTGATAGAACTAGTACTTATCTTCGTATCGGAACACAAAGAAATTTTAAATTGGCTCTAATGATCTAAAAAAATGTTATCTTCAATACCGAGGTGGTGAAATTGGTAGACACGCTACCTTGAGGTGGTAGTGCTCGATTGGGCTTACGGGTTCAAATCCCGTCCTCGGTACCAATTCTTAAAGCCTATTCGAAATCTTCTTTGAGCTACGCTCAATTGAGAAAAAAATAGGCGAAAAGGCGCAGTTCCTTTTATATTTAACGCAAAAATTCACACCATGCAGTAGGTTATGCAAGAAGTCTAAAGTATTAGCGAGCACAAAAGATTTCGAATAGGCTCTTAGAGATAGCTTGCTTTTGGATGATTATCAACGTACTATTTGCTACGTTTTCGGACGCGGGGTGGAGCAGTTTGGTAGCTCGTCGGGCTCATAACCCGAAGGTCGCTGGTTCAAATCCGGCTCCCGCAACCACTTCTCGAAAAATTTTTTTCAAATACGATATTTAAAGAGATTAATTAACCTCGATTTTGATTTGAAAAAATATTTATCAGAAGTCATGCCGAGGGATTCTTTCAGCGGCTAATAGGGTCCAGTTGTATCAAACCCCGAATTTCGGGGTTTTTTGTTATTTGAAAAAAATGACTGGGCTATAAAGCCCTTTTTTTATGTCTTGGGGGTGAGTTTGTCCACGTTAGAACAAAAATTAACAGAGATAATTTCAGCACCGGTAAAAGCCTTGGGACACAAATTAGTGGGGGTCGAATTTATTCCAGGGCGCCAATCCACACTGCGTATTTATATCGATAACTGCGATGGCGTCACCGTTGATATGTGTGCAGATGTTAGCTACCAGGTGAGTGCCGTGCTAGATGTTGAAGAGCCGATTACCTGTCCCTACAACTTAGAGGTCTCATCCCCAGGTCTTGAGCGCCCGTTGTTTACCGCTGAAGATTATACTGACTATTTGGGGGAAAGGATCAGTTTAACATTACGTATGGCAATGCAAAACCGTCGTAAGTGGCAAGGTATCATCAAGGCTGTCGATGGAGAAATGATCATCGTTACTGTGGATGGAAAAGATGAAGTGTTTGCACTAAGCAATATCCGCAAAGCGAACCTGGTACCCCACTTTTAAAAGTTTAGATGAGGCAACTTAGGATGAACAAAGAGATTCTGGCTGTTGTAGAAGCCGTTTCTAATGAGAAATCCCTTCCACGTGAGAAGATTTTTGAAGCATTAGAAATTGCATTAGCGACAGCGACCAAGAAAAAACATGAACAAGAAATTGAAGTCCGGGTTAATATCGATCGAAAAACAGGAGATTTCGAGACCTTCCGTCGTTGGAAAGTGGTCAGTGAAGTGGTTATGCCAACACGTGAAATTACGCTAGAAGCGGCGCAGGAAATTAGTAAAGAAGAGGCTCAGCAAAACACGCCTATTTCCACCGAATCTGAAATCCCTACTTATATTGAAGACCAAATTAAATCGGTAGTTTTTGACCGCATAACTACCCAAACAGCGAAACAAGTTATTGTACAAAAAGTACGCGAAGCTGAGCGAGCGGTAGTGATTGAGCAATTTCGTGAACAAGAAGGGAAAATTGTTACAGCTACCGTTAAAAAAGTCAGTCGAGATAGCATTATATTAGACCTAGGTAATAACGCCGAAGGAGTGATTGGACGGGAGGATATGCTGCCTCGTGAAAACATACGCCCTGGTGACCGCATTAAAGGTATTTTGTATGAGATACGTCCTGAAGCACGAGGTCCCCAGTTACTTATTAGCCGTTCACGTCCTGAAATGCTGATTGAACTTTTCCGCATTGAAGTACCAGAAATTGACGAAGAGTTGATCGAAATTAAGGCGGCAATTCGTGACCCAGCGTCACGTGCTAAAATCGCAGTTAAAACTAACGACAAACGTATCGATCCTATAGGGGCATGTGTTGGGATGCGGGGAGCACGTGTTCAAGCTGTGTCTAACGAGCTGGGGGGAGAACGTATTGATATCGTTTTGTGGGATGATAATCCTGCTCAGTTCGTTCTTAACGCTATGGCGCCAGCTGAGGTAGCTTCTATCGTTGTTGACGAAGACGCAAAAACGATGAACATAGCAGTTGAAGAAGGTAATTCTGCACAAGCGATTGGGCGCAATGGTCAAAATGTACGCTTAGTTTCTCAGCTGAGTGGCTGGGAACTTAATGTGATGACGATCAACGAGCTTAAGGAAAAATGCCAAGCTGAAACCCGTACAGCGATTGACATGTTTACCGAACATCTTGAAATTGATGAAGAGTGCGCCACAGTTTTGGTCGAAGCAGAATTTTCTTCTTTAGAAGAATTAGCCTATGTACCAGAAAACGAATTACCAGAAATTGATAATTTTGACAAAAAGAGGCTTCAAGAGCTGCGTGATCGTGCCCAGAATGTACTAACCACATTGGCTCTAAAACAAGAAGAAAGTTTTGGTGATAACAAACCCGCTGACGACTTGTTAAATTTAGCAGGTTTAAATCGTGATATGGCATTCAAATTAGCGGCAGGCGGGGTCTGTACGCTGGAAGATCTTGCCGAACAGGGTGTTAGCGATTTAGCCGATATTGAAGGGCTAGATGATAAAAAAGCCGGTGAATTAATTATGGCAGCCCGCAATATCTGCTGGTTTGGCGATAATGCGTAATAACTGTAGCAGGAAGGAACAGCATGACAGATGTAACCATAAAGTTGCTGGCAGCAGAGATCTCAACTTCAGTTGATCGCCTCATACAGCAGTTTGCTGATGCAGGTTTAAAAAAATCTGAAACAAGCTCTGTGACTCAGCAAGAAAAAGAAATATTACTAGCACATTTAAAACATGAACCAGGTCAGGTGCCAAATAAACTTACGTTGCAACGGAAAATACGGAGCACTTTAAATGTTCCGAGCTCCGGTGGAAAAAGTAAATCGGTACAAATTGAAATTCGTAGAAAACGAACTTACATCAATACGCCTAATGCCGAGCTAGCGAACACAGAAAAAGCTAAAACAGAGCAGGCAAAGCAGGTTGAACAGGTAAAGCAGGTTGAGCAGGTTGAGCAGGTTGAGAAAAAGCCAGCTAAAGCAGAAGAGCAGGCAAAAAGTGAAAGTGCAAAGGAAGCTAACGCGAAAAAAATCGCTGACACAAAAAGTAAGCCGATTGTAGAAAAGAAAAAATTGACGACTCAACAACAAAGTGACAAGACCCGCCGTGAGGCAGAAGCGGCTGAGCTGAAACGTTCTGTAGAACGAGAAGTGCGCCGTAAGATAGAAGAAGACGCGAAACGGGTTGCTGAAGAAGCGCGTAAAATGGCAGCAGAAAATGAAGGTAAATGGCCTGAATCCATAGCTGAACAAATCGAATTGACCGATTACCATGTCACTACCTCGCAACACGCTCGGGCTGCAGAAGATGAAAATGATGCCAAAGTTGAAGGAGATCGCCGTAGTCGCAGCCGGGGAAGTAAAACTACCAAACAGAAAAAAGGCAATAAACTCTCCGAGTCGAAAGCAGATCGTGAAGAAGCGCGGGCTGTTGGCCGTAAAAATAAAAGAAAACCAAGCACTCTACAACAGAGTTTCAATAAGCCAGTTGCTGCAGTTAACCGCGACGTTATCATTGGTGAAACGGTCACCGTTGCTGAACTAGCGAATAAAATGGCAGTTAAAGGCTCTCAAGTCATTAAAGCAATGATGAAACTAGGTGGTATGGCAACAATCAACCAGGTTATTGATCAGGAAACAGCTCAACTGGTTGCTGAGGAAATGGGTCATAAAGTTATCTTGCGTCGCGAAAATGAGCTCGAAGAAGCACTGATGAGTGATCGCGATATGGGAGTGGCGGGTGAATCTGATTTACGCGCCCCCGTCGTCACCATCATGGGTCATGTTGATCATGGTAAGACTTCATTGCTTGATTACATTCGTTCGACCAAAGTTGCTGCAGGGGAAGCAGGAGGGATCACACAGCATATCGGGGCTTATCACGTTGAAACCGAAAACGGAATGGTGACCTTCTTAGATACACCAGGGCATGCTGCGTTTACATCAATGCGTGCACGAGGCGCTCAGGCAACAGATATCGTGGTTTTGGTTGTTGCGGCCGATGATGGGGTCATGCCACAGACGATCGAGGCCATCCAACATGCTAAAGCAGCGAAAGTCCCCGTTGTCGTTGCTATCAACAAAATAGATAAACCAAACGCTGATCCAGAGCGTCTTAGAACAGAATTATCTCAGCACGGTATCCTGCCAGAAGAGTGGGGAGGAGATTCCCCATTTGTTCACGTATCAGCTAAAAAGGGAACAGGGATTGATGATCTACTCAATGCAATCTTGCTACAAGCTGAAGTTCTGGAACTAAAAGCAGTTCATAACGGCATGGCCAGTGGTGTAGTGATTGAATCTTTCCTAGATAAAGGCCGTGGGCCTGTTGCGACCGTGTTAGTTCAAAGCGGCACGTTAAACAAAGGTGATATCGTGCTCTGTGGTTTTGAATATGGTCGTATTCGTGCTATGCGTGATGAAATGCGGCGTGATATCGAGTCTGCCGGACCTTCTATCCCAGTAGAAATCTTGGGGTTATCAAGAGTGCCTGTAGCAGGGGACAGTGTCACCGTGGTGCGTGATGAAAAGAAAGCCCGTGAAGTTGCATTATATCGCCAAGGTAAATTCCGCGAAGTTAAACTAGCAAGTCAACAGAAGCTAAAACTAGAGAACATGTTTGCTAACATGGCTGAAGGTGAGGTTTCAGAACTCAATATTGTATTGAAATCTGATGTACAGGGTTCCTGTGAAGCTATTTGTTATTCTTTGACACAGCTCTCTACTCATGAAGTGAAAGTGAAGATTGTCGGTTCTGGTGTCGGCGGTATTACAGAAACTGATGCGACCTTAGCAACAGCTTCTAAAGCCATTATCATTGGCTTTAATGTTCGTGCCGATGCCTCAGCGCGGCGGGTAATAGAAACAGAGAATTTAGATTTACGGTACTATTCTGTTATTTATAGTTTGATCGATGAAGTCAAACATGCGATGAGCGGGATGTTGGCGCCTGAATATAAACAGCAAATTATTGGTCTAGCGGAAGTACGTGACCTGTTTAAATCGCCTAAGTTCGGTGCTATTGCTGGTTGTATGGTAACTGAAGGTACTATCAAGCGTAGTAGCCCCATTCGTGTTTTACGTGACAACGTGGTTATCTATGAAGGTGAGTTGGAATCGCTACGCCGCTTCAAAGATGATGTTAATGAAGTTCGTAACGGGATGGAATGCGGCATCGGTGTTAAAAATTACAACGATGTGCGGGCAGGCGATATGATCGAAGTCTTTGAAACGATACAAATTAAACGCACCATTGATTAACTTATGCCCTTTGTCTTTGAAGTTGCCCGCTAGGCGGCCAGAGGGCGTGAGACCCAATGAGCATGGACATGCCATGAGGGCTCGCAGCCAACAATGCGGCAGGGCTTCAAAGGCGACGGGTATATTACAGATGAGGGAGCCTTTTGGCTCCCTTGTTTTCTGATCTGGAGAATCTAAATGGCACAAGAATTCAGCCGTGCTCAACGTGTTTCACAAGAACTACAAAAAGAGATCGCCATTATTTTGCAGCGTGAAATTAAAGATCCGCGGGTGGGTATGGCGACGGTTTCTGGCGTGAAGCTTTCTCGTGATTTAGTTTACGCCAAAGTGTTTGTTACTTTTTTAAATACATTAACTCAGGATGACGATCAAAAAAAAATCAAAGACGGCATTAAAGCTTTGCAAGATGCTTCTGGTTATATCCGTACCTTATTGGGTAAAGCGATGCGATTACGTGTCGTACCCACACTGACCTTTGATTACGACAAATCACAAATTGAAGGCGTTCGTATAGCAAATTTAGTGACGAATGTAATTAAAAACGATGTTAAACGTCGTAACATCACAGATAAAAATAATGAGGAGACATCATAATGGGGCGCCCTCGTCGGCGTGGCCGCGACATCAATGGCATCTTACTTTTAGATAAACCCCCTGGTTTTTCTTCAAATGATGTTTTACAAAAAATTAAGCGCCTTTTTGGTGCTAACCGGGCTGGTCATACCGGTGCATTAGATCCACTCGCAACAGGTATGTTGCCCATTTGTCTGGGTGAGGCGACTAAATTTTCTCAATTTTTACTCAACGCAGATAAACACTATCATGTAATAGCGCGTTTAGGTCAACGAACGGACACATCTGACGCGGCAGGTAAACTGCTTGATGAAAAAGAAATAAAATTTACGCAGGCTCAATTGGATAACGCATTAGAAAGTTTACGAGGCGAAAGCCTGCAAATCCCGTCAATGTATTCAGCATTGAAATACCAGGGTCGACCATTATACGATTATGCCCGGCAGGGGATTGAAGTAGAACGCGAAAAGCGGGCAATTAGCATCTTTGATTTGCAATTTATTCGCTGGCAAGGCCATGACTTAGAATTACAAATTCATTGCTCAAAAGGGACTTATATTCGTACTTTGATTGATGATTTAGGCGAATTATTAGGATGTGGTGCCCATGTTAGTCAACTACGTCGCTTACAAGTAGCAACTTATCCACCCGAACGTATGCTGACCTTAACACAACTGAATACGATAGTTGAATCGACTCCCTCTTCACCTTATCCGATGTTAGATCCATTACTGTTACCGATGGACAGTGCTGTAGTTAATTTTCCTGAAGTAAACTTATTACCAGTGGTTGCCGCTTATTTAAAACAAGGCCAACCCGTTCAAGTTTCATCCGCACCTGTTGAAGGTATGGTACGTATTACTGAAGGTGAAGGGCGTCACTTCATTGGTATTGGCATCATTGATGATGATGGACGTGTCGCGCCAAAACGTTTAGTTAACGTTCTTACATAACCGTAGCGAGTGAAACGGAGCAACGTGAGCCTATTGTCGATCTCATGACTCAAACATATCTTTAATCCAACTGGCAACATCATCATCAGCTGGATCATCATTAGCTGGCCGGGATTCTGGCAAAGAGGCTTGACAAAGTTTGTTTGGATCTTCTGTCCAAACAGGAATAGTGCGCCAACCATTGTCAACACTACACATAAAGTTGCCTGTAGAATCAATATTCATCAGGCTAATTCCTTCAGGTACTTGTAACGTTAAAGGTAAGGGGGTTTGATTTTCTAGATAACGGCGATACAGTGTTAGTGCTCCATTAGCCCCTGTTAATTGAGCCGGGCCATTGTCATCACGTCCAATCCAAACAATAACCACTTCTTTACCATCGATCCCAGCAAACCAACTATCACGAAGATCATTGGTCGTTCCTGTTTTTCCTGCCAGATGATAGTTTAAAAATTTTACGGCCAGCGAACGTGAAGTACCTCGTGCGACAACCTGTTGCATCCCATACAATGTGAGATAAGCGGCCTGAGCTGAAACCCTTGCTTCCGCTTGTGGAAAAGTACGATACAGCACGGTTCCATCTTCAGCAATCACAGAACGCACCGCAGACAATAGTGCTCGATTACCGCCACTGGCAATAGTCTGATACTCTTGTGCCACCTCCATCGGTGTCAAGCTGATTGCGCCTAACAATATTGCTGGCACTGGATTGATCACCGATTGAGAGATCCCCAGCAATTGCAAAGTTGCACTAATTTGATCTAATCCCAATGCGAGACCTAAATTAACCGTTGGCACATTTATAGAATTAACCAATGCGTCCAGTAACATCACTCTTCCCCGAAACTGACGGCTGTAATTTTTCGGTTGCCAAACAGAGCCATTAGGTTGTGTAAGAGATAAAGGTTTATCGTCTAGCCAGGTATTTAAGCGATATTTATCGGGTTGACTCAGTGCGGTTAAATAAGTTGAGGGTTTGGCTAAAGAGCCTATTGGCCGTCGCGCCTGCATGGCACGGTTAAATCCAGCGAACTGTGGCTGAGCACCTCCCACCATTGCACGGATTTCACCACTAAAGCGGTCAACGATGACTATCGCGGCTTCCAAATCATCAACCTGCCGCGCTTTTATTAATGCTGGGATCCCTTTTTCAACGGATTTTTCTGCTGCTTCCTGTGAGACAGGATCTAATGTGGTGAAAATTTTCACGCCAGATAAATCGTTAATTTTATCAGCCAATTTTTCTTGTAACTCTTGACGCACCATTTGCATAAATGCCGGCTGAGGAGAAATGACACCCCCTTTAGGTTGTACTCCGAGCGGTCTAACACTCAGCATATCGTATAATTTGTCGTCAATGACACCTTGATTTTGCAATAATTTTAATACCAAATTACGCCGTTCTAAGGCCAGTTTAGGATTACGCCACGGATTATATAATGATGCACCTTTCACCATTCCAACCAGCATCGCTTGCTGATCTAGACTCAATTCATCAACTGGGCGACCAAAATAATACAAGCTTGCTAAGGGAAAACCACGGATCTCATCGCTGCCATTTTGACCAAGATAAACTTCGTTAAGGTATAACTCTAAAATACGATCTTTGCTGTAACGATAATCCATCAACAATGCCATATAGGCTTCATTCGCTTTACGCCACAAAGAACGCTCATTCGTCAAAAACATATTTTTAACTAATTGCTGGGTTAAAGTACTGCCCCCTTGCACTGTTTTTCCGGCGATTAGGTTAGCTAATGCGGCACGGCCAATCGAATATAATTTAATACCATCATGTTGATAAAAAGAGCGATCTTCTGTTGCCAGTAATGTGTCGACTAACAGATCGGGAAAAGTAGAACGGGGAACAAGCAAACGTTGTTCACCATTAGGTGATTGCAACAGGGTGATCAGCTTAGGATCGAGCCGAAAAAAACCAAAGTGACGCTGATTTTCTAAATTTTCGATTTGTATCAATTTATCGTCACTAAAGACCAAACGGGCATGTATTTCCCCTTCTTTACCGTCTGAAAAATCAAAAGCACGGCGGAGCATTTCAATACTGTTACTTTTAACAGCAAATTCACCAGGACGGATTATCTTGCTAACCTGACGGTACTGCATAGCCTCTAATAAATTAACCATTTCCTCTTTGCTGTAAGCCATATCCGGCTCAAGATTCAACTCTCGGCCATACACGGCGGCAGGTAAATCCCAAACCTGGCCCTCGATGCGTTGACGGATTTTTTCATTGAGATAAAAACCATAAATGACCAACAACAATGCAATCATTAAAAATAATTTAACAAATAATCCAAACCAGTAACGTTTTTTGCGCATTAATCGTGACTTTTCTTTTTTTCGCATTGATTTATTATCTTCGGTGTTATTTTCATCATCATCACGTCGATGCAATGGTTTTTTCGGCTCAGTATTCGTGACTGATTTACGTTTTTTCCGGCCAGTAGGGTTACGATGATCCTCAGACATATTTTTTCTCCAAATATACCCTTCGCCTTTGAAGCCCTGCCGCGTTGTTGGCTGCGGGTGTTCGCCTCATCAGGTAGCATGTCTACGCTCATCGGTCGGGCGCCCTGGCAGCCGAAGGCAACTTCAAGAGCTGTGAGTATAATCATCGTTTAATAGATATAAGACTCTTACAGTAAGGGAGATGCATTGTAAAGCGCCGCTATCGCTGCGCGATAATTCGTTTCTAACGTTTCTCGACTCGTGATAAGAAGTTTTAAATCATTCAGGCGACCATTAATATCGTAAACCCAACCATGTAGTGTCACTTTTTTATCACTTTTCCATGCTGATTTAATAATAGTGGAGTGCCCCAGGTTGTAAACTTGCTCAATAACGTTAATTTTACACAGCATATCAGCAGGCTTTTCTACCCGCGGTGGATCCAATAAATTTTTGTGTTTATACACAAGATCACGAATATGTAGCAACCAGTTATCAATCAACCCTATTTCTTTATCTTCCAGCGCGGCTTGAACACCACCACAATCGTAATGGCCACAAATAATAATATCTTTTATCTTTAAGACATCAACGGCGTACTGCACTACAGACATACAGTTTAAATCAGTGTGAATAACCAAGTTGGCAACATTACGATGGACAAATAATTCGCCGGGTTTTAGGCCAGTCAAAAGTTCCGCCGGTACCCGGCTGTCAGAACAGCCAATCCAGAGAAAACGAGGTTTTTGTACTTGTGATAAACGTTCAAAAAAGCCAGGATCTTCTTTATGAATAGCTGAAGACCAGGCTTCATTATTGAGGATAAGATCTTCTATTTTCTTCATAAATGTTAATAATCTGTAATAAATATATTGCAATAGGATAATATAAAGAGGTATTTAAATCAGCAATTAGATTGCTGATGGTTTGTTGTGAATGGTAGGTAATCAAATCGTCTGAGAGACAACAAAAGGCTGATAAAAGATCCATTTGATATATCCTTCGCCTTTGAAGCCGCCTAGCGGCAACTTCAGAGGCGAAGGATATATACTGTTAATTAAATAATATTAGACTTCTAATAGGGTTTTATTATGGCTTACGCGCTAGAGTTATCGCAACTGACCAAAACGTATAAGGGGGGAGTACGCGCCCTACGCAACATTGATTTACATGTCGAAGCAGGTGATTTTTATGCGTTGCTTGGCCCGAACGGAGCGGGAAAATCAACTATCATCGGTATTATTAGTTCTCTAGTCAATAAAACCGCCGGCAAGGTTAAAGTGTTTGGTTATGATACGGATAAAGATATTGTGAATGCTAAACGCCAGCTGGGTTTGGTTCCACAGGAATTCAATTTCAATCCATTTGAAACTGTATTGCAAATTGTCACTACTCAAGCCGGTTATTACGGAGTGAATCGGCGTCAGGCGAACATTAGAGCGGAAAAATATCTCAGTCATCTCGAGCTATGGAACAAACGCAATCAAAGCGCAAGACATTTATCCGGAGGAATGAAACGCCGACTAATGATTGCAAGGGCTTTGATGCATAAACCGAAGCTACTTATTCTCGATGAACCCACCGCCGGAGTCGATATCGAATTACGGCGCTCTATGTGGTGCTTTTTAAAAGAGCTGAACGCGGAAGGAACAACCATTATTTTGACCACACATTATTTGGAAGAAGCCGAAATGCTGTGCCGCAATATTGGTATTATCCAAGGTGGCAAATTGGTAGAAAATACGTCAATGAAGCAGCTACTGAACAAATTGGAATCAGAAACATTTATTCTTGATCTCGCTGCAAAAAGTCCGCTACCGAGATTGGAAGGCTATCGCTCTCGTCTGATCGACACTTCTACACTCGAAGTCGATGTCAAGCGCGAGCAAGGATTGAATGCGCTGTTTAGTCAACTCAATGCGCAGAGAGTTAACATACAAAGTATGCGCAATAAAACCAACCGTTTAGAAGAACTATTTATTACTTTGGTGAATAATCACAGTGAATAGAGGAAAAAACATGATCCGCTTGTATTGGATTGCCTTACAGAGTATTTGGATTAAAGAAATCATACGTTTTAGTCGTATTTGGGTGCAAACACTGTTACCACCGGTTATCACTATGTCACTTTATTTTGTTATTTTCGGCAGCTTAATGGGTTCGCGGATCGGAAATATGGCTGGTGTGGATTATATGCAATTTATTGTCCCTGGCTTGATTATGATGGCGGTGATCACTAACGCTTATGCAAATGTGGCTTCCTCTTTTTTCAATGCTAAATATCAACGCAATATTGAAGAACTGCTAGTGGCTCCTGTGCCTACTTATATTGTGATCATCGGTTATATCGGCGGTGGAGTGGCTCGAGGCGTGATCACCGGTGTATTGGTGACAGGGGTCTCGTCATTTTTTGTACCATTACAAATTTATTCTCGGTCGATACTTGTTTTGGTATTACTGCTTACCGCCATTTTATTTTCACTCGGCGGCTTGTTAAATGCCGTATTCGCTAAAACCTTCGATGATATTAGCTTAGTGCCCACTTTTGTCTTAACACCATTGACATACTTGGGTGGGGTTTTTTATTCATTGTCATTACTGCCTCCACTTTGGCAAGATTTATCCAAACTCAATCCCATCGTCTATATGGTTAGCGGTTTTCGTTATGGTTTTCTTGGTATGACTGAATTATCATTGCCGCTCACTCTAACTGTATTAATAACGTTTATTAGTGTCTTTTATACCTTAGCTTGGTATTTAATTAACCGTGGCCAAGGTTTACGTAGCTAATAAATTAGACCTCTTTCGAAACCCTAGTTCGTTATGCGAAGCTCAGTAGGTTTCGAAAGAGGTCTATACCCTTCGCCTTTCAAGTTACGCTGGCGTTGGCTACGGGTGCTCGCCGAATCACGTAGTATGTCTACGCTCATCGGCCTCACACCCTGGCCGCCTTGCCGTAACTCGAAATTCATTGGGTCTATTATAATAATGAGATTTATCATGTCCTGGATCCAAATCAAAATAAACACCTCGGGTGACCGTGCCGAATCCCTTGGAGAGGTATTAATTGAAAGCGGGGCGCTTTCTATCACTTTTCAAGATGCTCACAACCATCCCATCTTCGAACCATTGCCAGGCGAAACCCGTTTGTGGGGGGATACTGATGTTATTGGTCTATACAGTGCAGAGATCGACATCGCTAAAGTTATTATGATATTGGAGCAATCGCCTCAATTAGATAAAAATTTTATTCATAAAATTGAACAAGTTGAAGATAAAGATTGGCAGCGAGAATGGATGGAGCATTTCCATCCCGTTTGTTTTGGGCAACGGTTATGGATTTGTCCCAGTTGGAGAGAGGTTCCCGATCCGACGGCGGTCAATGTTATGTTAGATCCAGGATTGGCGTTTGGTACCGGTACCCATCCGACTACAGCACTTTGTTTGCAATGGCTTGATAGCCTCGATCTCGTTGGTAAAACCATTATCGATTTTGGTTGTGGTTCAGGAATTTTAGCTATTGCCGCTTTAAAACTAGGCGCAGCACATGCTATTGGCATTGACATCGATGCTCAGGCAATTCAAGCCAGCAGAGATAATGCGCAACGTAATGGTGTTTCAGAAAATCTTGATCTGTATCGACCAGAAGATCTGCCGACAGATATTGCTGCCGATGTCGTGGTTGCTAACATTTTAGCCGGCTCTTTACGTGAATTGGCTCTCCCCATTAGTAAACTAGTAAAAAACAATGGTTCTCTAGCGCTTTCCGGCATACTGACAACCCAAGCTTCTACTGTTATTCAAGCATATCAACAAAATTTTATATTTGATCCTGTGGTTAGCAAGGAAGATTGGTGCCGAATCACCGGTACTAAGGAGTCTTATATCTTGATCACTGATACAAAATCAAAAGATCATGAGCACAAGAAGATTTAGAACAGGCTCTCGAGAAACCTTCTGTGATTTCTACTCACTAAAACAAAAAATATCAAAACATATAAGTTTTATTAAGTGCATTTAACTCAGTGTTATATAAGAAAAAATTAAAATCGATTAATAATAGTTCATCATTTATTGATTTTTTTACATCCATTGCTTAAAGTTTGTCCTTTCATCTTAGAGTAAAAATGCGTAACATACGCGCCCTTACGGATCGAGTACGGTTATCTTTTATCTATGTATATTGGACACTTACAGCTTAACAATTGTTTGATCGCTGCTCCAATGGCCGGTATTACAGACCGACCCTTCAGGGCATTGTGTTTGGCAATGGGGGCTGGAATGACAGTATCTGAAATGCTTTCTTCCAACCTGGAAGTATGGCAAACCGATAAGTCGCGTCTACGCAGAATACACAAAGATGAAGCTGGAATTCGTACCGTACAAATTGCCGGTAGTGATCCCGATGAGATGGCGGCGGCTGCCAGAATCAATGTGGCAAACGGTGCTCAAATCATTGATATCAACATGGGATGTCCCGCTAAAAAGGTTAACCGCAAACTAGCAGGATCTGCGTTGCTACAGTATCCCGATTTGGTTAAACAAATTATTACTGCGGTAGTCGATGCGGTGGATGTGCCTGTAACACTGAAAATACGTACTGGTTGGGTTCCTGAAAACCGTAATTGCGTAGAAATTGCTCAATTGGCCGAACGCTGTGGTATACAAGCTCTGACTATTCATGGCCGAACCCGTTCTTGCCTATTTAATGGTGAGGCGGAATACGATAGCATTCGTGCTGTTAAGCAAAATGTCACTATTCCTGTAATAGCCAATGGTGACATTACTAACCCGCATAAAGCCAAAGCGGTACTTGACTATACTGGGGCAGATGCCTTGATGATAGGTCGTGCTGCTCAGGGGAGACCTTGGATCTTCCGGGAAATCCAGCATTATCTGGACACTGGGGAGTTGCTGCCACCAATGCCATTAGAAACAGTGCAGCACTTGTTAAACAATCACATACGAGAATTGCATGACTTTTATGGTCCAGCTAAAGGATTTCGTATTGCTCGTAAGCACGTGTCTTGGTATCTCAAAGAACACGCCCCAAACGACCAGTTCCGGCGCACATTCAATGCCATTGAAGAGGCTAGCGAACAGCTAGAGGCGTTGAAGGCATATTTCGAAAATCTTGCATAAACAAAAAAAGAGCTGACAGAACTATGTTTGAACAACAAAGAAATGCTGAATTAGAACAACAAGTAGATATTGAGATCCCGACTATCGTGCCTGGAATTTTATCAGATAAGGCCACGCAAAAACCCTTGCGTGATTCAGTTAAACAGGCTTTAAAAAATTATTTTGCGCAGCTTAATGGTCAAGATGTTAACGACCTGTATGAATTAGTCTTGGCTGAAGTTGAACAGCCTCTGTTAGATCAGATAATGCAACACACTCGTGGTAATCAAACACGTGCCGCTACAATGATGGGCATTAACCGTGGTACATTACGTAAAAAATTAAAGAAATACAACCTGAACTGATGTCAGTGAGTTGATGCAGGTACAGTGAATAAATAGACTTCTTGCAAGATCATAGTTCGTGGCGCAAAGGCGAAGGGTATGTATGAGGATGGTGAGCACCACGTAACCTAGAATTCACGCCACGCAGTAGGTTATGCAAGAAGTCTAAGAGACTATTCGAAATCTTTTTGAGCTGCGCTTAATTGATGAAAAAATAGGCGAAAAGCGCCATTGCTTTTTTTACAAAAACAAGAATGTAAATGAGCATTTTGAACTCGCTTTTGACAAAAGACTGCTTGCAAAACCGTAGCGAGGGAGCTGAAATCAAGGCATCCGGCCACGCGGTAGGTTATGCAAGCAGTTTAAAGTGTCAGCAAGCACAAGAGATTCCGAACAGGCTCTAATAAAAAACAAAAGGTATTATCCTCACCAGGCTAACACTTTTTAATGCCAGCAATCTGCAACTTGAACAGGGTGGAGAATATAAAAGATGAGTGAAAACCCCGCGCCAATGCCTGTGCAGTTTACCGAAGCAGCGGCTAACAAGGTTAAACGACTGATAGAAGGTGAAAATAATCCGCATCTAAAGCTACGTGTTTACATTACCGGTGGGGGATGTAGTGGGTTTCAGTATGGTTTTACTTTTGATGAAAAAATAAACGACGGAGATATGACTGTTGAAAAACAAGGGGTTGTATTAGTAGTCGATCCCATGAGTCTCCAATATTTGGTGGGAGGGGCTGTTGACTACACCGAAGGATTGGAAGGATCACGCTTTATTGTAAGCAATCCCAATGCAAAAACGACCTGTGGCTGCGGTTCCTCATTTAGCATCTAAATTCAATGATAAGCAGATATTTGTATTAATTTGCTTCCATTTTTTCACAAAAATTTCGTCATTCTTTTAGCCAACATCCGCGCTGATGAACAGAAGATGGAGGGAGATTAAATACCTATTATGCTAAGAATTTATTCGAAATTTTTTTAGCGCCGCTAGAATGAGGAAAGACCGGCAGAAAATACAGCTTTATATAGAATGTACGAGTATTTTTAATTCATTCTTGGCTAAATATTAGCAGGAAAAAGAAATTTCGAACACTTTTTTAACACAGGTGGTTGGATCCACAGCTATTCTCTCCATTTTTGAACTTTCGCTAAGAGCGCATTCGAAATCCTCCTTGAGCTGCACTCAATTGATGAAAAAATGGGCGAGAAGGCATAGTTGGTTTTTTTTACAAAAACCAAGGTAGTAAATGCGTATTTTAAGCTTGTTTTTGACCAAGTATCAGCAAGTACAAGAGATTTCGAACAGGCTCTAACATTGTTAGACAGAAATATACAAGTAAGGCATTTATCAGCATGAAGATCAAAACGCGTTTTGCCCCTAGTCCTACGGGTTACTTACACGTAGGGGGCGCCCGCACGGCGCTTTACTCTTGGCTATTTACTCGTCACTCAGGTGGTGAATTCGTATTACGGATCGAAGATACTGATCTTGAGCGCTCTACTCAGGAAGCCATTGATGCCATTATGGAAGGCTTAAACTGGCTGAATTTAGATTGGGATGAAGGCCCACATTTTCAGACCAAGCGTTTTGATCGTTATAACTCTGTCATTGATCACATGTTAGAAAATGGCACTGCATATCGATGTTATTGCTCCAAACAACGTCTAGAGAAGTTACGTGAAACACAAATCGCTAACGGTGAAAAACCCCGTTATGACGGCCATTGCCGAGATCAGGTTGATAAACATGATATCAATAAACCTTCAGTAGTGCGTTTTCGTAATCCACAACAAGGCTCCGTTATTTTTGATGACATGATCCGTGGGCCTATTGAATTTAGCAACATGGAATTAGATGATCTAATCATTCGTCGAACAGAGGGTTCACCCACCTATAATTTTTGTGTGGTGATTGACGATTGGGATATGGAAATTACCCATGTGATCCGTGGTGAAGATCATATTAATAATACTCCGCGCCAAATCAACATCTTACAAGCCTTAGGCGCACCCATACCGCAATATGCTCATGTTTCTATGATATTGGGGGAGGATAATAAAAAATTATCAAAGCGCCATGGGGCTGTGAGTGTGATGCAATATCGTGACAAAGGTTATCTGCCTGAAGCATTGTTAAACTATTTAGTACGCCTGGGATGGTCTCACGGTGATCAAGAGATTTTTTCTCTAGCTCAGATGAAAACACATTTCAGCCTGGGTGCTGTTAGCAAATCTGCCAGCGCGTTTAACACTGAAAAATTACTCTGGTTAAACCATCATTACATTAACCATCTTTCCCCTGAAAAAGTGGCAACTTATCTCTCTTGGCATGTTGAAAAACAAGGTATTGATACCCAAGGTGGCCCGCCATTGGTTGAAATAGTGAAACTACTGGGCGAACGCTGTAAAACGTTAAAAGAAATGGCAGAATCTTGCCGTTATTTTTACCAAGAATTGACTGAATTTGATGTGGATGCGGCAAAAAAACATTTGAAGCAAGCCGCCCACCAGCCGTTAACCATGGTCGCTACTAAATTAGCCGAAATAGCTGAATGGAAAGTGGAAAATATCCACAATGCATTACAAAGCACGGCAACGGAGTTACAAATAAATATGGGAAAAGTAGGAATGCCACTACGTGTCGCGGTCACAGGCGTTAATCAATCTCCAGGAATGGATATTACAGTTTATCTTCTTGGGAAGAAACGAACTCTTGATCGTATAGATAAAGCGCTAAAATTTATTGCAGCGCATTGAAAATGCTGAAAATGCCGAGAGAAAAATCAAAAACTGCCGTCATAAATCATCATTACAAACTATAATATGCTCGTGTATACCCTTCGCCTTTGAAGTTGCCGCTAGGCGGCAGGGTGTGAGACCGATGAGCGTAGATAGACTACGTGATTAGGTGAAATACCCGCAGCCAACAACGCGGCGGCTTCAAAGGCGAAGGGTATAAACATATTCGGGAGCATCGGATGGTGACTGAAATGCAGTATTCACTGCGAACCTGGGTACTGGGTAGCGCCTTGATCTGGAGTTGGATATCAATTTCATCCGTATCAGCAACTACACCGCTTTTCTCTGCTGATTCCGCTTCTCAACCGGTAGAAACAGATGAAGTCTTGGTTGCACAGGCACATACAAAGCTGTTAAAAGCACTATCCGAAAATGTGACGCCTTATTATGTATCAGAATTGGCTCCACTTTACGCAAAAAATGATCTGCAGCCTATGTGGCGTGATCCGCTAGCAATCCAGCACTTTCAACAGCAATTAGCTGAATTAGCATTATCGGGCATCCATCCGAGATTTATACAGTGGATCAAGTGGTTAACTGACCAATCAATTAGTGGAATGGCGCGTGATATTGTATTATCTGACGCTATGTTCGGTTATCTGCATTTTGTTGCGAACGTTGCCGCACAGGGAGAAACTTGGCTATACGATGATAGCCCTTATAAAATGGGGATACCACCAACAGTTTTTTTAAATCGATGGCAGCAGACGTTACAGCAAGGTAATATTGCGGAGTATATGGCTTCATTAGCTCCACAGCATCCACAATACAAAAACATGCGTCAGGTTTTAAAAAAGCTGTTGTCTGAACAACATCAGCCATGGCCACAATTGCCTAACGGCTCGAATCTGATCCCGGGTAAACGCGATGTTAATCTACCCATACTGCATAAAATCCTCTCACATGCTAACACCTGGCTAACAGCCACTACACCCGTCACTGATTTGCCTCCTCCTAGCGTCGACACGCTTTATAACCCTGCTTTAGTGGCGGCAGTAAAACGTTTTCAACAAGCACAAGGATTAACGCCCGACGGCATCATAGGTACAGGTACCCGTAAATGGTTGAACCTTTCTCCCCAAAAGCGAGCCACTTTATTAGCACTCAACATGCAACGTCTGCGTATTCTTCCTGCTGATATGAAAACAGGTATTATGGTCAATATTGCGGATTATTCTCTGCATTATTATCAAGAGGGGAATGAAATACTTTCGTCAGCGGTCATTGTCGGACGACCCAGTCGTAAAACACCCTTCATGAGCAGTGCACTGAGCAATGTTGTCATTAATCCACCGTGGAACGTTCCTACGTCAATGGTGAAAAATGATATCTTGCCGAAGGTAAAATATGATGCTACTTATTTAAAACAGCACGGTTATACCATTCTCACCAATTGGAATAATAATGCTAAAATTATCGATCCATCGACAATAAATTGGCATCTAATCTCCGCTAATAATTTTCCTTATCGTTTGCGACAAGCTCCCGGTATAAATAATTCCTTGGGCAGATATAAATTTAATATGCCGAGTTCAGATTCTATTTACCTGCATGATACACCTAATCATCGCTTATTTCAGAAAGAAACATTAGCCTTAAGTTCAGGTTGTGTACGTGTTCATAAAGCAGCTATTTTATATAGTGTCGTCATGAGATCTTGAGCCATAGAGCAAGGCATCGTATTTGTACAGCAGCGAGAAAAGAGGAGGTATTTTTTGCATAACGAGTAGCAATACCTCGCCAGCGCTTTAGGTGCAGAAAAGCATTTTCCACGAGATGTCGATGCTTGTAGAGCGCTTTATCGTACTCACGTTGAATTTTACGATTCTTTTTAGGTGGTATTACGATTTGCATGCCGGCTTCTTCTGCTTTTTTAATGATGTTATCACTGTCATAGCCCTTGTCAGCCAACAGATATTCTGCTGCAATACCTTTGGTTAAATTCGTTGCTTGCTGACAATCTGCTGTGGTACCTGATGTAATAAAAATTCTGACCGGCATACCATGCGCATCCACGGCCAGATGTATCTTACTGTTGAGCCCCCTTTTGTGCGCTCCATATCCTGATTACCGCCTTTTGCGCCTGCTGCATGAGGGTGAACTTTGCTATGAGTGGCATCAATCATCAGCCATTCAAAATCTGGCTCCACAATCAGCGCTTCGAGCAGAGACTCCCATAGCCCCTTGTCACGCCAGCGGCAAAACCGGCGATGAGTATTTTTCCAACCGCCATAATCAGGCGGTAAATCACGCCAGGGAGCGCCGGTTCTCAATATCCAGAAAACAGCATTAATAAACTGCCTGTTATCTCTGGCTATGCCACCCCAAGTGCCTTTTCTCCCCGGGAGATGAGCTTCCAATAGGCTCCAAACATGATCGGATATATCGTGGCGGCGATGGGCTAAATTCATTCCCGAATCATCTTTCATTATTGAATCATCTCAACAGTTGTCGTTATTTGTTACATGATAATATATTTTTTATTACGTGACGACACTACTTAGCGAAGATGTTATTAAAAGATGCCGGTTGGGATGAAACACGCCTATCCAACACACTAAAACAAGGAAATACCACCTACGTTAATATTCGCCAGCATCTCCCTGTATTACTCTACTATTTAACATCATGGGTCGACAAAGAAGGAAAAGTACAATTCCGCACAGACATTTACAATTACGATACAGCAGCACAATCTGGTACACAAATCGTCACGCAAGCAACATCGTTAATACAATAAAAATATTAAAAATCAGTAGATAACAACTTTCATATTGAATGCATTATTGTGTTATCTATTGTAAATATCACAATTTATTATAAATCCTGTGGGTTGACTCGCTTTTCATGAGCGGTTATTGTGCGAGGCGTTCATTTATTAAACATTAATAACAGATAGAGTCATTTTTAAATAAATAATTAAATATGTCCTGTCGTTTTGATATTATTAGGTACAATCGAACATATGGAAAAAATAGATAATCATCGTCGTAAATGGCTAACATTAGGTGGAGTTGCTTTAGGTTTTTCTCTGTTATCGAGTAATAAAGCACTAGCTACTCTTTCAACACCCACCCCTCGTACTTTAAAACTAAATAATATTCATACCGGTGAATCAATTAAAGCCGAGTTTTCCAACGGAATCGGATACAATAAAGAAGAGC
Organism: Candidatus Regiella endosymbiont of Tuberolachnus salignus; assembly: GCF_964020115.1. Taxonomy (NCBI): domain Bacteria; kingdom Pseudomonadati; phylum Pseudomonadota; class Gammaproteobacteria; order Enterobacterales; family Enterobacteriaceae; genus Candidatus Regiella; species Candidatus Regiella endosymbiont of Tuberolachnus salignus. The sequence goes on along the minus strand of NZ_OZ026542.1, from coordinate 1,368,813 downwards.
TCGTTCGTTTAAATTATTTTTTTCGTGATTTTCGCCGGAATGAAGTTAAATCAATTGATCCTCAATTATATGATCAGCTTTATCGTTTACAGCATTTGCTTAATACAGAGAAACCAATACAACTAATATCAGGTTACCGTTCTCCTAAAACCAATGAAAGCTTACGCAGCCAAAGTTCCGGGGTTGCTAAAAATAGTTTTCATAAAGTAGGCCGCGCTGTAGATTTTCGTATTGAAGGTGTTCCACTGGCTCGTGTTCGTCAAGCAGCATTAACAATGCGGGCGGGGGGCGTAGGTTATTATCCCAAAAGTAATTTTTTACATATTGATACTGGACTAGTCAGGACTTGGTAATCGATATAATAAATAAACTTTATTTATCTTAAAAATCAATAAATTAAAATACAGAAGTCACAATTGATCGAAGGTAGAGTATCTCGTCTCTTAATGTTTTATTTGATAACCTAAAAACCATGAATTGATATCAAATTTCGTTCCATTTACTCCCTCTGCTATCACGGTATTTATCCGTCATGGCGGAGGATTTATGTACTAGCAATTTTTGTGCAAAGTCCTTACCCTCTGACTTCACTATGTAGCCTCGCGGATAAACTTCTAAATTAATCGCATCAGTGCCAGACAAGCATAACGCGCTATTGCCAATTCAACCTTAGGTAGCCCAAACCACAGTATCATTCTGTTGATAATGGGTATAATTTGTCTGTAAATTACGAATTATTCCAGGTGGTTGGAGCAGCTCAAACCGTTGTCAATGCCAATGATCAGCGTCTTTTAGATTTGTCTCCATCAATTCCCATCCCATTTAATATCAAAAGTACTGCCAGCGGTAAAGGAGCGTCGATCACGCACATTGCTGTAGTTTAAAGAGTAATGCTTGATCGGGTATTAACCAACTTACTGGACGATGAATCTTTTCACGTAGTTGAGATAAGTAAAAAATTTCTTCGCACGTTGAGATTAACATATCGATATTATATTTTTTGAGATAGTGCTCTAGAATTTGCCGATAACCGGGTAGATTATCATTGGACAAGCAAAATGGATTGCTAGCATTTTTTTGTCTGAGGGGGTTAACACCTCAGCACTGGATATCACCCGTTGGGGCCGTAAAAATAGGCGTTGATGAACACATAATTGCAAGGCTTGAGCACTTCCAACCAGCAAGGTAGGGCGAAAACTTTCCAGGCTTGATAACCATTGAGAGACCGTTTGTGTCACGTCAACATAGTAAAATTGCACCGATCCTTGATTTATGGTTTGGTACAGCGGGCTATTTGCTCTCAGTAGTAACGCAATACGATGCTTTCCGCGCAGTTGAGGGAGCATTCGTCCTAGCATCCGTCCGGCCCATTCCAGTGATTCTGCTTTGGAGACCAAAAACAACCCACGCTGACCAGAAGTTCCCGAAGACAGACCAACGGTGATCCCATTAATCTGTGATTGACTAAAATTACGCGTCTGCTCTGCTTGACAAGCCACAGCAAAAAGCTTTTCACGATCAAGACCGCACGTATTGAGTTGATTAAAAGGTAGGAAATGGATCGGATCTGAAAATGTATCCCCATTTGTTGGCTGAATAATTGCTGCAATATGTCGGCAAGATAAAGCGGCGGGTGATTGGTGATGTTGAATGCCACTCCAGAAATGAGCTGTTTATTTTGGCTGGCAATATCCATGGCATGAACCACATTCAATACAAAAGTAAGATCAACATAAACATGACCTGCCCGTGGCAAATACAATATGCCATTATTATTTTTTAGCTGTGAAAGGATGCGAGGTAACAGTACTCAGTCATGCGCCCCAAATATTCCACGTGGTCGCAAGATAATATAGGTAGTTCCTGGATAATCTGGCAGTATTTGTCCAATCCGTTGCTCGGCAATAAATTTACTTTCCGCGTAGTGGTTAACAAATTTTTTTGGGCGATAACTTTCTTCTATGTTGTGATGGCTCTGAAAATCAAAATAAATCGAGGGGGTTGATATATGTATGAATCGTTTTACTCGTTCTTTACCGGCGGTTTTCGCCAGTTTTTCTGTTGCCACCACATTTGCCTGATAAAATGAGGCGCGACTTCCCCAAGGTGAAGACTTCGCAGCACAATGCCAGACTATATCGCATCCTTTAACTAAAGAATGAAATTGTTCAGCTGTTGCTCTAGCCAAATCCAATGGGGTAAATTGAGCACCTAGCTTATTGAGCTGTTTTCTAACCAAGGTGTCTCGCCCACAGGCATGAACCTGATATCCTTGCAGTAGCAGCCATTCCACTGCGCTTCTTCCCAATCCACTGGTAGCGCCCATAACCAGTATTTTCATGGTAGTAACACCATCCCCCCAGAGAAAGACCTGCCGCAGTACCAAATAGCACTACCGGTTTGCCAGGGAGTAACCGACCTGTGATTGACGCTTCATGCAACACAGAGGGAATTGATGCGGCAACCTGATTTCCTCTGTGACGATAAATATCAATAACTTTCTCTTGAGCAATATTCATTTCCCTCTGCATCAGCGTTAGCCCGACCCGACTAGTCTGATGGAGGATTACGGCAGTGATATCCTCATGCGTGAAACCACTGGTAGATAATAAACGAATGTAAAATTCTTTAATCAGAGGGGAAACTTGTCGAATAAGCTGCTTACCCTGCATCTGGAAAAAAAATCACTATCGTCCAGCCCCACGCGCGGGTTACGACGGTAACCACCAATACGTACCTCGCAAAATTCATTACCTGCTGGATAAGTTTCCAGTAAAAAAGAGCAGATGCCACTGTTGCCATCACCTCGTTCCACGATGGCACAGGCTGCACCATCACCAAGTATCAGTGATGACTCTTCATCCGACCAGTCAATCCCCCGCGAGGGCATTTCGGTAGAAACAATGGCAATGCGCTTATAGGTAGCGGTATTAAGCAAGCTTGCCGCAACTTGTAGAGCGGTGATAAAGCTTAAACAGCTCAGTGATAAAAAAATGGCTTCATTATCAAAATTGATGGCGTTACCCGTTGGATGGAATGCTGCGGTTAATAAGATTTCTTCACCCCGTATGTCTGTGAATCAGTGCCGGAACTCTGTACAGCTATAGCCCTGGCTAGAGAGTTCTATATCATGATGAAAGACAAAAATCATACAGCATTCTCGTTATGGCTTAACAAAGTAGCAATGAGTATACCGTTTGCTTTTGAAGTTGCCTTCGGCTGCCAGGGCGACCGACCGATGAGCGTAGATAGACTACGTGATTCGGCGAGCACCCGCAGCCAACAACGCGGCGGCTTCAAAGGCGAACGGTATAGAGCGGGTGTACTGGGAGGAACGCAAGATACTGGCCAATTTTACTTGACCACCACAAACTTGAAAGGCGAAGGGTGTAATACAATTAAGATAAAGTTGATCATAGCGCTTATAGCCGAATCATTTTAATTTGATTCAAGGTGGAGGAGCACAGACAGTACAAAGAGTACGGCAAGCGCCGACAACGCAGAATCAAATTAAAATGATTTGGCTATAGCAGAAATATTTCGTAAGCTATGCCGTTTTGTCGGTGATTAGCGAACATCAGAAATTTTGCATCAGCTCAGAGGGCATGTCATGACGGAAAGTTATCGATATTCATCTAATAAATACAAAAAGGGTTGGATGGGGCTATGGCGTATTATCGCTGGGTTATTAATGGTGGTATCGATCTCCGCTTTAGCTGAGAAAAAAACGTTACATATTTATAATTGGTCTAATTACATTGCACCCAACACCCTTGCTAATTTCGAACAAGAAACCGGCATTAAGATAATTTATGACTTGTTTGATTCTAATGAAGTGTTGGATGGCAAGTTGATGGCCGGTAGTACGGGTTTTGATTTAGTGGTTCCTTCCGCCAGTTTTTTCGAGCGCCAGCTGGAAGCTAAAGTGTTTCAACCTTTGGATAAAAAGGCGCTGCCCAACTATAAAAATCTTGATCCAGAACTGCTAAAACTGGTCGCTAATTACGATGCCAATAATCAGTTTGCCATTCCCTATCTATGGAATACTACCGGTATCGGTTACAACGTTGAAAAAGTCAAACAAGCATTAGGTGATGATGCACCTACTAACAGCTGGGATTTAGTGCTTAAAGCTGAAAATTTAGCCAAATTAAAAAATTGTGGGGTTTCTTTTCTCGATGCGCCGAGTGAAATTTTTGCTACCGTATTGCATTATTTAGGCAAAGATGCAAACAGTCAGCTGGCTTCAGACTACACAGGCTCTGCCACCAAGCTATTATTAACATTGCGCCCCAGTATTCGTTATTTTCATTCTTCTCAATATATTAATGACCTAGCAAATGGAGATATTTGTGTCGCCGTGGGGTGGAATGGCGATATTGTACAAGCGGCGAGCCGAGCAAAAGAAGCTAATAATGGGGTCAATATCGCCTACAGCCTTCCAAAAGAAGGCGCTTTAGTGACTTTTGATGTATTTGCCATGCCAGCAGATGCCAAGCATCCGCAAGAGGCTTATCAATTCCTAAATTATTTGATGAGACCCGATGTCATTGCCAATATCAGTGATCATGTTTACTACGCTAATGCGAATCAACAAGCAACGCAACTGATAAAGGCTGAAGTGCGAGATCATCCGGGGATCTACCCGCCGGCAGATATCCGCGCCAACATGTTCACATTAAAACTACATCCAGCAAAATTAGATCGGATCATTACACGCGCTTGGACTAAGGTTAAAAGCGGTAAATAATAATAGATTTCTTGTATAACCGTAGCGAACTGCGTTAGCTCAAGGCACCCAAAGCGCAGAAACCGCAATGTACACTAAACATACTGATAGGGAGCATTCACTGAGTGAACGATGTTATTGTCCGCCTGCCACCGAAGTCGCAAAAAATTTTTACGCCTTTGCTGGAAATCCGTAACTTGATTAAATTCTTCGATGGCCAAGCCGCTGTCGATGATGTCAATTTAACCATTTATAAAGGCGAAATTTTTGCCCTGTTAGGCGCATCGGGTTGCGGTAAATCCACATTATTACGTATGCTCGCGGGCTTTGAACAACCCTCGCAAGGACAGATCGTGCTTGATGGACAAGATTTATCACATGTGCCTCCCTATCAGCGACCGATTAACATGATGTTTCAGTCCTATGCGTTATTCCCGCATATGACGGTGGAGCAAAATATTGCTTTTGGTTTGAAGCAAGACAAGCTACCGACATCAGAAATTAAAGCGCGGGTCGCCGAAATGCTGACGTTAGTCCATATGGAAGAATTTGCCAAACGTAAACCACATCAACTCTCTGGGGGTCAACGACAACGTGTCGCTCTGGCGCGTAGTTTAGCCAAACGGCCTAAATTATTGTTGCTGGATGAGCCGATGGGGGCGTTGGATAAAAAATTACGCGACCGGATGCAATTAGAAGTGGTCGATATTTTAGAGCGCGTTGGCGCCACCTGCGTCATGGTGACGCATGATCAGGAAGAAGCGATGACCATGGCCGGACGGATCGCTATTATGAATCGGGGTAAATTTGTACAAATTGGTGAACCAGAAGAAATTTATGAACATCCCAATAGCCGATTTAGTGCTGAATTTATTGGCTCGATAAATGTTTTTGAAGGTTTATTGATCGATAAACAAGAAGATGGCTTACTGATTCAAAGCCCTGGATTGCTCCATGCGCTCAAAGTCCCTGCTGATGCTTCTGTCATTGACGGCGTGCCAGTATTGGTCGCACTGCGTCCAGAGAAAATTATGTTATGTACCACTGTAAAAGAAGATGACTGTAATTCTGCTATCGGAGAAGTGGTAGACATCGCTTATCTCGGCGATCTCTCCATCTATCATGTCAAACTGCACAGCGGTCAGATAATCAGCGCTCAATTACAAAATGGTCATCGTTACCGCAAAGGCATGCCAACCTGGGGCGATGAGATTCATCTATGTTGGGAAGTGGGTAGCTGTGTCGTTCTGGGGAGCTAATATCATGACATCAGATCCTGCGAACAAATCGGCACTATTATTGATGCTTACCTCAGCGAAAGCACTGTGGCAGCGTTGGCAAATAGCACATGGCCGTAAGCTAGTGATAGCATTGCCCTATCTCTGGCTATTTTTCTTATTTATGCTGCCTTTTCTGATCGTATTTAAAATCAGTCTGGCAGAAATGGTCAGAGCCATTCCCCCTTACTCTGATTTAGTGAGCTGGCTAGATGGAAAACTGACTTTTGCCCTGAATTTGGGTAATTATCTGCAACTGCTCGATGATCGCTTATACCTCGATGCTTATTTACAATCCTTGCAAATAGCCACTATTTCAACGCTATGTTGTTTATTGATCGGTTATCCGTTGGCTTGGGCGATTGTTCGTTGCGAGCCTTCCAACCGTAATATTCTTTTATTATTGATTATCTTACCCTCTTGGACTTCATTTTTGATCCGCGTTTATGCCTGGATGGGTCTTCTAAAGAGCAATGGTATTGTTAATAATTTTTTACTATGGTTAGGCGTTATCGACCAGCCCTTGGTGATATTACATACTAATTTGGCGGTCTATATTGGCATTGTTTATTGCTATCTGCCTTTTATGGTATTACCTATTTATACCGCATTAATTCGATTAGATTATTCATTGGTAGAAGCAGCATTAGATCTCGGCGCTAAGCCATTAAAAACCTTTTTTCATGTGATGATGCCACTCACCAAAGGCGGAATTATTGCCGGCTCAATGCTAGTTTTTATTCCTGCCGTCGGTGAATTTGTTATTCCTGAATTATTGGGCGGCCCCGACAGTATTATGATCGGGCGTATTCTATGGCAAGAATTTTTCAATAATCGTGACTGGCCAGTAGCTTCCGCAGTGGCGATAGTGATGTTGATTCTGCTGATCATGCCGATACTGTGGTTTCATAAATATCAAAATAAGGAAATAGGAGCGAGACGATGAACAATTCAGTGTCTTTAACATGGCGTTATATGATCTTACTGCTCAGTTATACCTTTCTGTATGCGCCTATGTTAATGCTGGTGATTTATTCATTTAACAGCTCGCAATTAGTGACCGTATGGGCGGGTTGGTCAACGCGCTGGTACACAGAACTTTTTCATGATTCGGCGATGATTTCCGCAGTGAGTCTTAGCCTGACGATAGCAGCGGCATCTGCCACCATGGCTGTCGCCCTTGGCACCATAGCGGCAGTGGTGATGGTGCGATTTGGCGCCTTTCGTGGTTCGACCGGTTTTGCTTTTATGTTAACCGCGCCTTTGGTGATGCCAGATGTAATAACAGGTCTAGCATTATTGCTGTTATTCGTTGCCATGGGATACGCCATTGGTTGGCCGGCGGAGCGCGGGATGTTTACCATTTGGTTAGCGCACGTCACTTTTTGCACCGCTTATGTTACGGTCGTCGTCAGCTCACGCCTACGTGAATTAGATCGCTCTATTGAAGAAGCGGCTATGGATCTTGGCGCCCCCCCGCTAAAAGTATTTTTTGTCATCACGGTTCCGATGATCACCCCGGCACTGATCTCCGGTTGGTTACTGGCTTTTACGCTCTCATTGGATGATTTGGTGATCGCCAGTTTTGTCGCCGGACCCGGGGCGACCACCTTGCCGATGTTAGTATTTTCCAGCGTGCGAATGGGCGTTAATCCGGAAATCAACGCATTAGCGACATTAATTTTGTTAGTGGTCGGTATTATTGGTTTAATAAGTTGGTGGTTTATGTCGCGCGTCGAAAAACAACGTTTACGTGAAATACGTAGAGCTGCGCGTCAATAATAAAAAGCGCTATTATTATGGCGTCAATAAAAAATAATAATCTCTATTTTTTTCAATATTATTAAATTATTGTATGGGTGTTTTTTTATATTTTTTAACTCTATTAGCCTTTAATATTCTTTGAAATTTCAATCAATAATGGTATTTAAAATTATTGATCATATTAAAGAATAAAAAAGAGGTTATTATGTGTGGTTTAAATTTTTTGATATCACATAATTCAAGTCAATATATTAAGAGTAAGCTTTCCTATCTTGTAAATCCAAAAAATAAAGGCGAGTTATCAACCGTCAAAGGGATACAGAAGGTGAGCAATCTTAAAGAAATAATTGATAATAAAGTGAAAAGAAAAAAGGAAAGATTGAAGATAAATTCGAATGCAAGAGATGTAGCAAAATTACTCGAAACCCTTGAATTTCAAAAAGAACTTGAAAAATTGACAACCAATACGCAAGCAAACCATCCCTCTTCTAGAAGGCCTAGCAGCACAGATTCAGAGCTACGTAGAACAGACTCAATATCTTCTTTGCCTTCTTTACAGAGCAAAGAATTAGAATTTCGTAGAACGGCATCAGTGGCTTCTCAAGACTCAGGGCTGCGTAGAGCAGATTCAGCGTCTGCTCTGTTTGTTACTCACCGCGATAATCCCATTGCACCACTTTCTTTCAATGATTTCTACCTTGGTATTGATAAAGGGATCCGCTCGTGCACAGATGAAAAAAAAGATACTTGAATAATCTTAACTGGAGTGGGGCTAACCTGAATGGGCTTAACCTGAGAAAGACTGATTTTAGTGGGGCTGACCTGAGTAGGGCTTACATGGTAGAGACTGACCTGAGGGGGGCTCAGATGCAGCTTATGCCTGTACTAAGACCTTATCCGAACGTATGATCAAGAAAGCCAAACGTGATTTTCCTAGCATCATCGATAAAATACTACCTGTCGCCTGGAGGTAAGATGGTTTTGCATGTTTTGGTCAAGAGCCATCAATTTGTAAAAGAAAACAGGGTTTAAGCCCCACTCATAACGATTTTAAACCCGTTATCAAAACACTTCCCCCCACCTAAACCTGGGGGGCTTTACACCGCCTGTTCAAAAACCAAAGCGCGGCGTTCTCGCCAGCGCATTAACAGTGTTAATAAGGTGTTAATCGATAAATAAACTATTCCTGCCAGGGAAATAAAAAACCACCATCGTTAAGATAATCAGGTGATGTATGGGCACAAAGAACATCGGTGCTGATAGCGAGGACGCGGCCTCACGGAGGATTAGCACACCGGATAGACACTGAATTTTAACGCAGGAAGCACTCTATTGTTGAAATGGCATTTGAAATACGAATCTCCCCCCGAGTGCGGCAGCATAACGACTTAGTGTAACCAAATTAGGCACAGTGCCGCCGTTTTCCATCCTGCTTATATTTTGCTTCTGAGTACCAATTTTTTGCGCGATATATTTCTGTGTTAAACGGAGTGTTTTACGTGCATCTTTAAGCTGTTTCATCAAAACTTTACGAATTTGGATCTCATTATAGGCTTCAAATACAGCTGGATTTTTCAAAATGTTAGCCTTAGCTTCAGCAAAAGGGATAATATCAAAATCGTTGTTAGACATTTTTAAGCCTCCGTTTAATTTCTTTCATTCGTTGATTGGCCAGCTCAAGCGCCTGTTTTGGCGTTTTCTGCGTTTTCTTTTGTAAATAGCTATAACATTTTAGCTTTGCCCCATGATATCCATCAAAGTAATGGTATAAACAAGCAAAATACTTTTAAACACCAGTATCACTTCATTAAAAATCGAGCTTAATTTTAGACAGCGCCATCATTATTTTATAAATAACAAATCATAATCTCTATTTTCTTCAATATTATTAAATTATTGTATGGGCGTTTTTTTATATTTTTTAAACCTTGTTACATTTAGTATTATCTGGAATTTAAAACAATAATGATATTTAAAAATAGTGATTATATAAAAAATAAAAAAGAAGTTATTATGAAAATATCTTGCCTAGGATTTCGTCCATTCACATGGGTAATGACGACTATTAAAAAGATTAAAGGTAGCACACTATTAATCAACGCAAAGCTGGAGAAGACTGGAAACACTCCCAAGCAACCTTACGCAAAAGTATTTGAGATTGAAAATCCTCCCCGTGTAAAAGAAAGAACCATATTTCTTAGTTTAGAGCATTCAACGGAGGAAAGAATGGCCTTTCGTAGCAACAGAGCTCATCCGACACTCGACGAAAGTAAATTAAAATATTTTAATAGTGAAAAATGCACACATAAAAAATTTGAAGATGACAAATATACAATTTCATCAGAGACTGAACCATCCTTATTTATAAATGAATATAAACCAGGAAAATGGTCATTTAACTATAATTCAAGAGAAAGTTCTGAGCCATTTCATGCAAGTGATATTGCGGTATTTCAAGAAACAAAGATAGCAAAAGAAAATAAATTTATCGGAATAGTCCCTTCTTTAATAATAAGAAAAGAGGTTACGAACCCTATCACGCTAAAGAAAACAGAAGGTAAATCAGGAGAGGAACTCCTACGTGTTTTCTTGGAAGAAACGCCCAATGGAAAATCAACACAACGAATATTAAATGAATTTGGTTTAAAAGCTATAAAAGTTGAACTATATAGTGTCGTCATGAGATCTTGAGCCATAGAGCAAGGCATCGTATTTGTACAGCAGCGAGAAAAGAGGAGGTATTTTTTGCATAACGAGTAGCAATACCTCGCCAGCGCTTTAGGTGCAGAAAAGCATTTTCCACGAGATGTCGATGCTTGTAGAGCGCTTTATCGTACTCACGTTGAATTTTACGATTCTTTTTAGGTGGTATTACGATTTGCATGCCGGCTTCTTCTGCTTTTTTAATGATGTTATCACTGTCATAGCCCTTGTCAGCCAACAGATATTCTGCTGCAATACCTTTGGTTAAATTCGTTGCTTGCTGACAATCTGCTGTGGTACCTGATGTAATAAAAATTCTGACCGGCATACCATGCGCATCCACGGCCAGATGTATCTTACTGTTGAGCCCCCTTTTGTGCGCTCCATATCCTGATTACCGCCTTTTGCGCCTGCTGCATGAGGGTGAACTTTGCTATGAGTGGCATCAATCATCAGCCATTCAAAATCTGGCTCCACAATCAGCGCTTCGAGCAGAGACTCCCATAGCCCCTTGTCACGCCAGCGGCAAAACCGGCGATGAGTATTTTTCCAACCGCCATAATCAGGCGGTAAATCACGCCAGGGAGCGCCGGTTCTCAATATCCAGAAAACAGCATTAATAAACTGCCTGTTATCTCTGGCTATGCCACCCCAAGTGCCTTTTCTCCCCGGGAGATGAGCTTCCAATAGGCTCCAAACATGATCGGATATATCGTGGCGGCGATGGGCTAAATTCATTCCCGAATCATCTTTCATTATTGAATCATCTCAACAGTTGTCGTTATTTGTTACATGATAATATATTTTTTATTACGTGACGACACTACTTAGTTCCTACTGGCTCATATGATTTTATCGATTTTTACATTTATGTGAGGCCAACACCCAGAGTGGTGCCAATACCCGAAGCAGGCTAAGTGTAGCGTGATCTGAATAGCACAAGCATTTATAACGATTTTGGATCCGTTATCAAAAAGCTTCCCCCCACCTCACCCGGGGGCTTTAAACCACCTGTTCAAAAACCAAAGCGCGGTGTTCTAGCCAGCGCATTAACAGCGTTAATAAGGTGTTAATCGATAAATAAACTATCCCTGCTGCGACAAAGACCATCACATCATAGGTGCGGCCATATAACATTTGGCTCTGCCCCATGATATCCATCAAAGTAATGGTATAAACCAGCGACGTGCTTTTAAACACCAAGATCACTTCATTCGAATAGGAAGAAAGCGATCGTTTAATCGCGAAAGGAAATAAAATTCTCATCGATTGCGCCGATGACATCCCTAATGCAGCGCAAGATTGCCATTGACCTGCCGGAATGGCCTGTATTGCGCCATAAAACAATAGGGTGGTATAAGCGGCACTGTTTAACGCTAATGCAATCATCGCACACAGCCAGGGTTGTGACAGCGTATGCCAAAGCCAGGGATACTGTTGGATTGAGGGAAATTGCCCGGGGCCGTAATAAATAAGAAAAATTTGCACTAATAAGGGCGTGCCAGTAAACAACGTAATATAAATTTTAACGAAAGACGTTAATCCGGGCGTTTTCAGAGCCAATATCAACGTAAACAATAATGCGAACACTAACGCTAGCGAGAGTGACACTATGGTTAACGTTAAACTGGTAGATAACCCCGTCATTATTTGCCATAAATAATCAATCATCAGCCAGCACTCCGCTCAAAGGCCGTGGTACGCATCACAATCAACTTAATCAGATATTGACTCAATAAGGTGATGGCCAAATAAACTAGCGCGACAATACAATACCAAGTGAAGGGCTCTTGCGTACGAGTGGCAATATTTTTAGTTTGTAGCATCAAATCGTTGACGCTAATAAGCGACACTAACGCGGTATCTTTCAACAATACCAGCCATTGATTGCCTAATCCAGGCAAGGCGTGACGCCACATTTGCGGCATAATCAGCCGAAAAAAAATCCGACTTTGACTCAACCCCAGCGCTTGCGCTGATTCCCATTGCCCGATTGGCACCGCTTTCAGCGCGCCGCGTAATGTCTGCGAAGCATAAGCCGCGTAGAGTAAAGCCAAGGCAATAACACCGCATAAAAAAGGGCTGACATCAACGGTACCAAGATCAAATTTAACCGGTAATATAAACAGATAAAAATTTAGGCTAAATCCATCGGCGAGTAGCATTAATAAATGAGACGAGCCGAAATAAATACAGAGCAGCACTAAAATTTCAGGCAAGCCACGCAATAGGGTCACTATACTGCTCGTAAGATAGCCGCAGAGCTTCCCGCCGGAAGACTCCAAAACAGCAAACAATACCGCCAGCACTAAACCGAAAATTAAGGCACATAATGCAAGGCTAATGGTAACCAGGCTCGCTTGGGCTAAAGAAGGCAATTCATTGATTAATACGCTCCCTTTGGCCTGATTATTGTCTGCGCTAAACCATTTGTTATAAAGCGCTTGATAGGCTCCCTCTTTTTTCACTTTTACCAAAGCTGCATTTAATGCATTCAGTAATGCGGTATTTTCTTGACGCACGGCGATCCCTAATCCTTGGTTAAAATAATCGGCATCGGTTATTTTTTCTCCAATTTGAGTTAGGTTATCGTTGTTTTTCAGCCATTCATTGATAACAGCGGTATCACCGAATACGGCATCTAGGCGACCACTTTTTAGATCTGAAACCGCATCTTGATAACTGCTGTAAGGAAGTGCCATGATTTCTGGATGCTTTTTCTGTAAAAATCGCTGATGTGTCGAGCCGTTTTGCAGACCAACACGTTTACCTTTGAGTGCAGCGAGATCGGTTAATTTTTCTTTTTCAGCCCTGCTTTTTTCGGCAATCAATAATGCCGAATTTTCATAATAAGGCTCGGTAAAGGCGACTTGTTTTAAACGTTCTGCGGTAATATCCATCCCCGAAATAACGGCATCAACCTGCTTAAATATTAAGCTTGGGATCAAGCTATCAAACGCTTGGTTGGTGAAAGTACATTTTACTTGCATTTCTTTGCACAAGGCGGTAGCCAAATCAACATCAAAACCCTGTATTTCATTATTTTTGCCGACAAATTCAAAAGGGGGGTACGAGGCTTCCATAGCAAAACGCACTGTATCGAGCGCATAAATAGAAAAACTGATACTGATTAAAAATACTGTAATGATTAATTTTTTCATCACTCATCTCTAAAGATAAATTTAGTGTGAAAGATAATGTGGAAATTAGTGTGAAAGATAATGTGCAAAGGCTTCAGTCTGCGGCCGCGTAAAACAGCTCGCATCACCTTGCTCGATCACACGGCCTTTTTCCATATAAACGACGCGGCTGGCCGTTTTGCGCGCCACCTCGACTTCATGAGTGACAATAAACTGCGTGATCCCGGTGGCAGACAGCTCATGAATAATGCTGACGATTTGTGCTGTTATTTCAGGATCTAATGCCGCCGTCGGCTCATCAAATAACAGCACCTGTGGCTCCATCATCAATGCGCGCGCAATCGCTACCCGTTGCTGCTGTCCGCCTGAAAGATGCGCTGGGAAGCGGGTAGCAAAATCAGTCAAATGTAAACGTGTCAGCAATTTTTCTGCCCGATCCTCGGCTTGCGTTTTTGCTAGCCCCAATACGCGGCGCGGGGCTTCAATCAAATTCTGCATGACGGTGAGATGAGGCCAAAGGTGATATTGTTGAAAAATGATACCAACCTGGCGACGTAATTGACGGATCGCATTAACCGGTGGCAGTTGATTAAAATCAAACTGCTGACCGACGATCTGAAGTGATCCTGAGCGAGGGATTTCTAGCAGATTAAGCACACGCAATAATGAGCTTTTGCCCGCCCCGCTTGGCCCCAGCAAAACCACGGTCTCTCCCGCTGAGCAGCTTAACCTGATGTCAAACAAGGCTTGCTGTGAGCCGTAGTAGCAATTAATCGCTTCAAGTTGAATATTCATGCTAAAAATTTAAATAATTAATCATGTCAAAATCATAACGATCATAAAATGATTATGCAACCTGAAAGCCAATTATAAATTGAGCGCCACTAAATTGGGCAAAGGATAAACATCACACGGAAATAATAAAGATACTTATTGGGGAAACAGATGAGGATTACACGAAAATAATAAGCGCTAGACAGAGAAGCTCTTAAGAGCCTGTATTTATAATCAATCTACAGGCTACGACGCATAGATACACTAACGCCTTATCGCATTTTTAAACGCATACCGAATAAAGGCATGCCGCATGCAGGGTATCTGTGCCATGGCAAGTAAACCCAGATTACGCCCGATAACCAAAGGGAAGTCATTATTAGCAAATAAACGAATTAAACCATCCGTCGCCTTGATGGTTGCCTGCTGATCGTGATGCCGCCCTGATTCATATTCACTCAAAACCCGATATGCTCCCGGATCGACACCCGCCTGCACGGCTTGCACAATGCTGTTAGATAAAGCGATCACATCCCGCAAGGCGAGATTAAATCCTTGAGCAGCAATCGGATGTAATGTTTGCGCCGCATTCCCCACTAATGCGACGCGATGGCTAATATGACGCGATGCAGTCAATAAATGCAGAGGATGGCTATACCGCTTGCCCACTTGTAATATTTTTCCTAAGCGCCAGCCGAAAGCTTGTTGTAATTCCGATAAAAAACGAGAATCAGACCAATTACCCACCTGTTCACGATCCCGTTCATCATGACACCAAACCAGTGAACAGCGCTGTTGTGACATCGGTAATAACGCCAAGGAGCCAGAACAAGTAAAGCGTTCAAAAGCCCATCCTGCCGGTTTTTTTTCCGTCATAATATTGGCGACAACGGCTATCTGTTGATAGTCCTGCTGTTGCCACTGAATGTGACATGCACGACCCAATAATGAACCAGAGCCATCGGCAGCAACCAGTAATTTACCCACTAATTGCTGCCCATTATCTAAAGTGACCGTAGCTGTTTTCTCTGTTCTTGTCACTTCGACCACTTTGGCCGGGCAAAATAAGCTAACGCCGGGCGCTTGCGCCAATAGCGAAAATAACCGTTTACCCATTTCAGGCAATTCAACAACCTGCCCCAGTGCCGCTATACCATAATCTTCAGCCGACAAATTAACCAAACCAGCGTGACCCCGATCACTCACCTGAATGTGCGTTATCGCGGTCGCACAATCCACCAGCGTCGGCCAAATGCCTAGATCGGTTAATTGTTGACAGGCTCCTTGTGTCAAAGCAATCGTCCGAGCGTCAAAGCCAGGATGACTTGTGTTATCGGGCGAAAGCGTTTCCACTAAAGCAATCGGAATTTTGCCATGACTTAAAGATGAAATGGCTAATGCTAAGGTGACGCCTGCCATCCCCGCCCCAACAATAATAATCATCGTAACTCGAAATTCATTGGGTATAGGTCAACTGCGGATGCCATTAACCTTTCAATATCATCCACCTCTTTTACAACGCCTGCCGTTAAATTTTCATTGCCAGCTTCAGTGATCAAAATATTGTCTTCAATACGAATACCGATGCCTCTATACTCTGCTGGAACATCAGACGCATCGGCGGCGATATACAGACCGGGCTCGACGGTTAACACCATGCCGCTTTCCAATTTTCGATTCTTATTTTCGCCGTAATCGCCAACATCATGAACATCCATTCCTAACCAATGACTTAAGCCATGCATAAAGAAAGGGCGATGCGCTTTATTTTCTAACAATGATTCAATTTCACCCTGTAAGATCCCCAATTCAACGAGACCTGTGATCATGATCCTGGTTACCTGTTCATTGACCTCACCAATACTGATACCGGGTTTATACCACGCCAATGCCGTATTCATTGATGCCAACACAATATTATAAAGTGCCCGTTGTTCCGGGCTAAATTTACCATTAATCGGAAAGGTACGAGTGATATCAGCAGCATAGCCTTGATATTCACATCCCGCATCAATTAGCACTAAATCGCCGTCACGTAGATTAGATTCATTTTCAGTGTAATGTAAAATGCAACCATTATCGCCACCACCAACAATCGTATTATAAGCAGGAAAGCGGGCGCCATTTTGGATAAATTCGTGCTGTATTTCACCTTCGAGTTGATATTCAAACATCCCTGGACGACATTTTTTCATTGCACGTAGATGCGCTTTTGCACTGATTTCTCCAGCACGACGTATGAGAACAATTTCTTCTGGTGATTTAAATAAACGTATTTCATGCAGTAGCGGACGCCAGTCAATTAATGTTGATGGTGCATGTGAACCACGGCGTAAGCGTTCTAATGTCGTCAATAGGATTTGATCAGCATACACATATTGTCCCAATGCATGATAAAGGATCGCATGCTGACTCAGCAGCAAATGTAATTGTTGATCAAATTCATCGAAACGGTAAACTTTCTCAATGCCTAATTCATCACGGGCGCGATCTTGCCCTAAACGGCGCCCAGACCAAATTTCAGTGGCAGGATCACGCGCTCTATTAAACAGCATGCATTCGCATTGATTGTTAATTGCGCTATTTTTGACTAATATTAATACAGCTTCTGGCTCATAAAAACCGGTTAGATAACTAAAATCACTGTTCTGACGGTAAGGGTATTCACAGTCATTGTTGCGGAATAGGATCGGGGCGGAAAAAATAATGGCGATACTGCCGTCTGCCATTTTAGCCAACAGTTTTTTGCGACGTTCTTGGTATTCTTGTTGCGTCATTACGTTGCCTTGAAATTTTTTAATTAATGAGATTGTGTTGAATAAAGCGATACATGATGTTGTGATATACTTTTGTTTCTAGTGTTGGAAATTTGGCACAAAGATATACCCTTCGTCTTTGAAGTTGCCTTCGGCTGCCAGGGCGACCGACCGATGAGCGTAGATAGACTACGTGATTCGGCGAGCACCCGCAGCCAACAACGCGGCGGCTTCAAGGGTGAAGGGTATATTAGGCAGGAAGGTGACATGTCTGCACAACCAGTAGATATTCAAATTTTTGGACGTTCACTTAGAGTTAATTGTCCTCCAGAACAACAAGATGCGTTAAATACAGCGGCGGCAGATCTTGAACAACGATTGCATGATCTCAGAAATCGTACTAAGGTCAATAAAACGGAATGTTTAGCGCTGACCGCGGCTTTGAATCTCTGTCATGAACTTGCTCAGCAAACAAAGAAAATGCGTGAAGAAAACATAAAAAAGGCTGAGTTTTTAAATAAAATGGAACAACGTATCAGATTGCTCCAACAGGTTATTGAACAAGCTTTACCGAATCAAAATTGTATCGCTGAATCGCTGGAACACGCAACTTGAATAAAATACTAGACCCTTTGTCACGCAGTAAGTTTCGAAAGAGGTCTACTGTCGAGTGATAGATTTCGGTGGTACATAAAAAAATTCTCTGAGATGTTTGCCAGTGGGCCAATCCCCTGAGCCGATATTTATGCTAATAAGAATGTGATGACTCGTTACCTGTGCGCATGCTCGGTACTAATGAGAAGCCTGAAGGTTATGGCGTTACGTTCGCCTTGAACCCTTGGTTCAAGGGTTACCGCCTACAGCGGCATCTCGGAGACCCCTTCATTTCATCTATTTGTAAACAATTCGTTTATGACGCTAAACGCGCAGCAGATTTTATTACGCCAGCAGATCAGGTCTGAGATGCGCCAGCGGCGCGCTTCGCTTTTGCCAGAACAGCAAGAATTTGCAGCAAAAATGGTCACTCGACGAGTGATTAATCATGAAAAAATCCAGCACGCCAAGAATATTGCTGTTTTTCTTTCTTGTGATGGCGAGATAGAGACTCAACCTCTGATTAAACAACTTTGGTTTCTACAAAAACAGGTTTATCTCCCTGTTTTACATCCTTTCAGAAAGGGTCATCTCTTATTTTTGCATTACCATGCCAACACACCACTGATTGTTAATCGTTTCAAGATCCCTGAGCCTCAATTAGATGTACGCACTGTGCTCCCATTAGCAGAATTAGATATTATTCTCACCCCTTTGGTGGCATTTGATCGTCAAGGGAGGCGTTTGGGACGAGGCGGCGGTTTTTATGATCGCACCTTGCAATATTGGCAACAAAGCGGTTTTTATCCTATTGGCTTGGCGCATGACTGTCAGTTAGTCGATGAGCTGGTGGCTGAAGATTGGGATATTCCACTGCCTGAAGTCATCACCCCTGCCCAAGTTTGGCAATTTAAAAACCCATTTATTAGACCTCTTGCGAAACCTACTGAGTGACGCGGATCCTGATTCGGCTATATCATTCGGTATTTGATGCAGGCCATTGACCATTCTTGAGATCCCATCATTTATCCCAAAGTGGCCAAGTCAAATAATCTATTTTTTGCTGTAACTGTCCCTCGGTTGCTTTATCTACCGCGTTAAATATTGAAAATAAAAAAGTCAAAGAGCATCCTTTATACCCAGCAGTAGTAGCAGAAAAAGCAATGGGTAATACATCATATGCTGAATATATTATTTCATTTATGAATTTTTTTTCGAATGGGGAGAGGGGGTTGTTTTCAAAATAAAGGGCTATTTTTTTAAAAAATGCCGGAAGGAATTCCGAATTTATTGTTTTATTGATAGCTGATTCGGCCAGTTCTTTGAAATAGTTGGACCATTCTGTGTGGTAATGTCTTAGCAGAAATATGGCGACGGTGGCAGCGGCGGCAACAGAGCGTGAACCTGAAGATAACACCATAATACAATACACCACTAGACGGGTGTGTTCGCCTCGAATAGCACCTTCTGCTGCTGCTTTACTAATCTCACCACTCGCTCCAGGTTTGGCCAGTAGTGTTCCAACAACCGAACCGATTATGGTCGCTGCTAGCCTAATCCACGAACTGGGATCAAGTTTTAGTGTATTTATTTTAAAGTGACCAGTCAGACCAAAGGGTTTTAATGTGGAATAACTTGTTATAAGACCAAGAGCAATACTAACAGAAGTAATGATTTCCATATATTTTGCCTGATCCCCTGTTATTGCTCCTAAACTACCGTATAGGCTGCCTAAAACCGATGCAATCTCAATACTGTGCTTTTTAGCGCCACTTAGAGCAGAAACGAGGTTACCGACTGCCATTCCTGATATTGATGCCAAAAAAAGCTGTAATGATGGGTCATGTAAATGTTGTTGATTCAAACTACAGGCTGTTTTTTCTATTTGCTTTATTATCTCCGGTATGTAGTCGAGGCTGAACCATCCTGCAACAAATCCCATAGCTGCTGGGCCTAGAGTGGATATCTCACCCCCTAGATCTGTAGCAACAAGCGTAGCTATTTTCACTCCTGCCATACTCTTTTCAATTCTTTTATGTATTTTATTCTCAGCAATGAATTCAAATGCTTTTCGACATAGCTCAAGTATTTCTGAAATTAGTGATTGTTCCAATCGGGTCAGTGGTTTTTCTAGTGGGGTTGGTACTTGTTTTAATTGAATGGGTGATGCTCTTACAGAATCAAGTCGTTTTATCAGCTCTGATAGTTGTATTGAGTTTCGCTCTAGCGGCGTTACCCCAATGGGGAGACAATTTGTAATATTCGAGAGCATCTGGTTATATCTATTAATTGTAATAAATTAAGTTTCTTTCAGATTAATATGTTTCATAGAAATATCCGCAGTAAGAAATACGTTAAAGACGAGGACTACCACGCATTCGCAGAGGAGATAAATACCTCTCAATCAAGCTAAACTTTTACGCCGATAAAAGCGATAACATAATGCTAAAAGTGCACTTTTTTGGAAAACTTGCCAAACAGTAAAAACCGCGACTAAAGTTGGGGCTATACTCAATGAATTTCGAGTTACGGCAAGGCGGCAATCAAGCGAATCTCAGGAGTGTACAGGTAGTACATGACTGTGATGAGTGCGAGCTGCCAACGCCGCCGTAACTTGAAAGGCGAAGGGTATATAAACCAACAGAATAGGCTATTAGCCAAATCAACAGATATAAATTAAGCTCGCCATCCGCCCGGTGATACCTTCACGCCGATAAGAAAAAAATTGGCGGGATTCCGTCACAGTACAACGCCCTCCTCCGTAAATCGCTTCAATACCTGCTTTTTGTAACCGTAATTTTGCCAATAAATAGATATTTGCTGAATACTGAGGGTCGTTGTCATGAGGGGTAAAGGCGAGGCTAGATTGCGCATCGATACGGGTAAATGCTTGCTTGACTTCAGCCCCGACAATAAATTGTTGTGACCCGATAGCGGGTTCTAACCACGCAAGAATAGTAGAAGGTTTAGCACGAAATTGCCTCAACGTGCTCTCAAGCACCCCTGCGCACAGCCCCCGCCATCCAGCATGCGCTGCTGCAACTTCGCTGCCATCGAATGAACAAAAAAGTACCGGTAAGCAGTCAGCGGTCATCACCGCACAAACCTGTTCAGGGATCTGGCTGTAAGCGGCGTCTGCTCGCCGATCTAAGCCACATTCTTTACCCACATTAAGTACTTTGATGCCATGCACCTGATCTAGCCAAATTGGCATGTTAGGTAACTTGATTTGCTCCATTAAGCGCTGGCGGTTAGCAATGACGTTAGCAGCAACATCACCCACGTGAAGACCAAGATTAAGCGAATCATAGGGAGATAAGCTTATCCCGCCATGGCGGGTAGTGCTAAAAGCCTTGACGTTGGCAGGGGCAGGCCAATCAGGAATAATTAAGCCATTTTCATCCATATTTTTGCTCGTCGACTATTTTTTTATCTGCTTGTAATGCCGAGATCAAATCAACGATATCTTGTGGTAAAGCAGCTCGCCACTCCATTTCAATACCACTGATAGGATGTTTTAAACGGAGCATACTGGCATGCAGTGCTTGACGATCAAAACCGCGCAGTATTTTGATAAAAGAATCAGATGCCCCTTTAGGATGACATGCGCGGCTACCATAGAGTGGATCCCCCACCAGCGGATGTCTAATAAAAGACATATGAACGCGGATTTGATGAGTACGGCCTGTTTCCAAACGTAAACGAAGATGGGTATGCGCTCTGAAATGTTCCATAATGCGGTAATGAGTGACTGCGGGTTTGCCCATAGGATGTACCGCCATATGTGTTCGTTTGCTGGCATGGCGAGCGATTGGTTCTTCAACTGCTCCGCCGGCTATCATGTTACCGATAGCAATCGCCTCATATTCGCGCGTGATTTTACGTGCTTGTAACGCCTCCACCAAATGGGTTTGTGCGGGGACGGTTTTAGCGACCACCATTAAGCCAGTCGTATCTTTATCCAAACGATGAATGATACCTGCCCGTGGAACATTGCTGATGGCAGGATAATAGTGCAGTAGTGCGTTCAATATTGTACCATCAGCGTTGCCCGCACCGGGATGAACCACCAAACCACGGGGTTTATTAATGACTAAAATATCGTTGTCTTCGTAAACAATATTTAAAGGGATCTGTTGAGGTATCGAACGAACATTTTCTTTGATTTCAGCGTTAATGGTGACCGATTCGCTACCAAGTACTCTTTCTTTGGGTGTGTTAATTTTTTTACCATTGACGAGGACGCAATCTGCCAAGATCCATTCTTTGATACGAGAGCGTGAATAATCAGGAAACAATTCAGCCAAAGCTTGATCTAAACGTTGCCCAAGTTGTGATTCAGCGACTGTTGCGCTGAGTTGTAATTTTTGTAGCATAATATGCGACTTCTTTTGTTAACGTTGGGTTTTGACGGCAAAGCCGTTTAATATATACCCAATGAATTTCGAGTTACGGCAAGGCGGCAAGGGTGTGAGACCGATGAGCGTAGACATACTACGTGATTCGGCGAGCACCCGCAGCCAACGCCGCCGTAACTTGAAAGGCGAAGGGTATAATAAGTTATTGCAGAGACTGCTCCCTGCCCTATTGGGCGCGGCTTCCCACTTCAAAGGCGAAGGGTAGAGCGTAGCTCAAGAAGATTTGGAACAGGTTCTAAAAAGTTTAATAAAATAACACTCCGAGGATAATAAAACGTCATGAAACGTATGAAATATCTGGCCGCGACCGCCATTTTGAGCTTATTGTTAACGGGCTGCTCCAACAGTAACGACACCGTTCCCGACAGTCCACCTACTGAACTTTACGCTGATGCTCAGCAAAAATTACAGAATGGCAACTTTCAGGGCGCCATTACGCAGCTGGAAGCCTTAGATAGCCGTTATCCTTTCAGTGCGTATTCATCACAAGTTCAGTTTGATTTGATTTACTCTTATTACAAATCGGCAAATTTGTCGATGGCTCTGGTATCGATCGACCGCTTTATGCGTCTCAACCCCACACATCCTAATATTGACTATATGCTATACCTGCGTGGTTTGACCGATATGGCATTAGATGACAGTACACTACAAGGCCTTTTTGGTATTGACCGTTCAGATCGTGATCCAATATATGCACTTGCTGCTTTCCGTGATTTCACTCAGCTGATTGAAAATTATCCAAATAGCCAATACGCTACGGACAGCCAAAAACGGCTGTTATATTTAAAGAATCGACTCGCTAAACATGAACTGGATATCGCGCGATACTACACTAAACGGGGTGCTCATGTCGCCGTTGTTAACCGTATAGAACAGATGATGCAGAACTACCCTGATACCCAAGCAACCCGCGATGCTTTACCCTTGATGAAAAATGCCTATGAACGGTTGCAATTAAACGAACAAGCAGATCAAGTCGCCAAATTGATCGCGGCGAATCCAGTCGGCGGAGAGTGAAAGTATCGCTAATTAGTTCGTTTTATACCCACAGTTCTTAAAGTTGCCTTCGGCTGCCAGGGCGACCGACCGATGAGTGTAGATAACTACGTGATTCGGCGAACACCCCAGCCAATAACGCAGTGGCCTGAAAGGCGAAGGATATATTGATCAAATCATATTCTTCAGCTGATATATCCATTCCAAAGCCTGTCGAGGTGTGAGTGCATTGGCATCTAGACCGGCTAATGCCTCTATTGCCGGGGCTACTTTTACTAGTGGGATCTCTGCTGGTAACGCCTTATTTTGATATTTTTTAAATGGCGCATGATTATATTGTGGATCACCATCGTTGCTTGCGGGAGTATGGTGCGTAACAGATTCCAATTCTTTTAATTTTTGCTGCGCCCGCTGTATCAGATGGCGTGGGACACCCGCTAATGTCGCCACTGCCAGACCATAACTTTTACTCGCTGCCCCTTCTTGTATGCTGTACATAAAAGCAATGGTGTCATCATGCTCCATTGCGTCAAGATGGACATTCACCACCCCGCATAGATTGTCTGCTAACTTTGTTAGCTCAAAATAATGTGTAGCAAATAACGTCATTGCTTTAATGCGCTGGGCGAGATCTTCGGCACAAGCCCAGGCGAGGGAAAGGCCATCGTAAGTAGAGGTTCCACGGCCAATTTCATCCATCAAAACCAGGCTATTTTCTGTAGCATTATGTAAAATATTTGCCGTTTCAGTCATCTCTACCATAAAAGTTGATCGGCCAGAGGCAAGATCATCTGCTGCGCCAATCCGAGTAAAAATACGATCAATTGGCCCAATCTCTGCCTGTTCTGCAGGAACAAAACTGCCTATGTAAGCCAGTAACACAATCAGTGCTGTTTGACGCATATAAGTACTTTTACCGCCCATATTAGGCCCAGTTAGCAGTAGCATTCGACGTTGTGAAGAAAGCAATAATGAGTTGCTAATAAACGGCTGTTTTGACACGGTTTCAATAACGGGATGACGTCCCTTGGTAATAGTAATTTCAGATTTGTCATGTAAACGCGGGCAAACATAATTTAGTACGTTTGCCCTTTCAGCCAGATTGGTCAACACATCGAGTTCAGCTAAAGCACTAGCGCTAGATTGTAAAGCCGGAAGGTGGGGCAGTAACAAATCAAAAATTTCTTCATACAATATTTTTTCAATGGCGAGTGCTCTTCCTTTGGAAGTGAGTACTTTATCTTCATACTCTTTCAGTTCCGGAATGATATAACGTTCCGCATTTTTGAGCGTTTGTCTGCGTACATAATGTATCGGAACAAGATGGCTCTGTGTCCGATTCACTTGAAGGTAGTAACCGTGCACGCCGTTAAAACCGACTTTCAAGCTATCTATCTTTAATTTTTCCCGTTCACGGATCTCCAGTTGATCCAAATAGTCAGTAGCGCCATTCGCCAATGCACGCCATTCATCCAATTCAGCGTTATAACCTGGCGCGATAACACCGCCATCACGTACTAATACCGGAGGAGAATCAACAATCGCTCGCGTTAACAGATCCAGCAATTCATCAAATTGCCCTATGTGTGATAGCAAATTTTGTATGTGAATCGTTTTATACCCTTCGTCTTTGAAGCCGCCGCGTTGTTGGCTGCGAGTGTTCGCCGAATCACGTAGTTGTCTACGCTCATCGGTCTCACCCCCTGGCCGCCTAGCGGCAACTTCAAGGACTGTGGGTATATTTGATTTGAGTAAAGCATGAATTTCAGGCAATTGTTGAAAAGCATGACGTATTCTTGCTAAGTCCCGCGGCCTGGCTGTACGCAATGCTAATCGCGCCAATATACGTTCTAAATCACCCACCTGACGCAGAGGCGGTTGTAAATTAGTCGCTATTGGCTGTAATTCCTGAATCGCTTGCTGCCGATGAAGGAGCACGCTGTTGTCTCGCGTTGGCATATGTAACCAACGTTTCAGCATCCGGCTGCCCATTGGCGTCACGCTGTGATCTAAGATCGCGGCCAGGGTATTTTCACTGCCTCCTGATAAATTTTGTGTCAGTTCTAAATTGCGACGAGTAGCGGCATCCATCATAATGCTGTCTTGTTGACGCGCCATAATCAATTCTCGAATATGCGGTAGCGCAGTACGTTGAGTATCTTTAACATATTGCAACAAGCAGCCGGCAGCCCGGAGTGCCAAATGAGCTTGTTCGACGCCAAATCCGCTTAAATCTTGTGTGCCAAACTGCCGATTGAGTTGTTGTCGTGCGGTTTCAAGTGAAAATTCCCACACAGGACGGCGTCGCAGTCCATGGCGATGTTCGATCAGCACCATGTCTTCAAATGTTTCTGAATATAATAATTCGACAGGATTAGTACGCTCTAATTCTGCCATCATGGCTTCCCTATCGGCGGGTTCAGTGATTAAAAAACGACCCGAACTAATATCTAATGTTGCATAACCAAAACCCTGCGTGCCCTGACGCCAAATTGCGGCCAATAAATTATCTTGTCGTTCTCGTAATAGAGCTTCATCACTGACCGTACCAGGGGTCACAATGCGGACGACTTTTCTTTCTACCGGACCTTTGCAGCTGCTGGGATCGCCGATTTGTTCACAAATCGCCACCGACTCACCCAATTGAACCAGTTTAGCCAAATAATTTTCGATAGCATGATAGGGGATCCCTGCCATAGGAATCGCTTTTCCAGCAGATTGGCCGCGTTTAGTTAAAGAAATATCCAATAACTTTGCGGCTCGCTTAGCATCTTCATAAAAAAGCTCATAAAAATCACCCATGCGGTAAAATAATAATATTTCAGGATGTTCATCCTTTAAACGAAGATACTGCTGCATCATCGGGGTGTGTGCGTCTAATTTTTCATTTTTATGCATGCTATTATTCCATTAAAATTTATTAGACTTCTTAGGGTCTGTTGGAAATCTCTTATGCTCATTCAAGAAGATAAAGCGAAGGGTAATAGCCGAATCAGTTTAATTTGATTCAAGGCTGAGGAGCGCAGACAGTACAAATAGTACGGCAAGCGACAACAACACTTAAATCAAATTAAAATGATTTGGCTATAAAAGAAAGCCTAAAGGGATTTCAGCTCATAGGTCAACGATAATTTTTTCTACTAACCCTTTCGTAGATCCGTTAAAATCGAGCCTTTCCATGATTTTTACCCATCCACGATCCAACGTAAGATATGACTATTATGTTTGAAATCAGTCCGATAAAAAAAAGTATTCAAGATTTTACTGAACGAACAAAGATCCTTCGGGGGTATCTTTGACTATGATGTCAAACAAGAAAGACTAGAAGAAGTTAGTGCTGAGCTGGAACAACCTGATGTTTGGAATAAACCAGAGTATGCGCAGCAATTAGGTAAAGAGCGCTCAACGCTTGAAGCAATAGTGTTAACCATTCAGCAACTTGAGCGACAATTGGCTGATGTAAATGGCTTGCTGGATTTAGCCGTTGAAGAAAATGATGAAGCAACTTTTAACGAAGTTCTCGCTGAATTAAAAGCAGTTGAAAATAACCTCACTCAATTAGAATTTCGGCGTATGTTTTCAGGGGAATACGATAGCGCCAACTGTTATTTAGATTTGCAAGCCGGCTCGGGAGGAACCGAAGCACAAGACTGGGCCAATATGTTGCTACGCATGTATTTGCGTTGGGCTGACGCGAAAGGCTTTCAAACAGAAATTATTGATTCCTCTGACGGCGACGTGGCGGGGCTAAAATCGGCAACGATTAAAATTATCGGCGATTATGCTTTTGGCTGGTTACGGACAGAAACCGGGGTTCATCGTTTAGTGCGAAAAAGCCCGTTTGACTCTGGCGGTCGTCGTCACACATCTTTCAGTTCAGCTTTTGTTTATCCTGAAATAGATGATAAGGTTAATATTGAAATTAACCCAGCAGATTTACGTATTGACGTTTATCGTGCATCCGGTGCTGGTGGGCAACATGTCAATAAAACTGAATCCGCCGTCCGTATTACTCATATTCCTACCAATATCGTCACTCAATGCCAAAATGATCGCTCACAGCATAAAAATAAAGATCAGGCAATGCAGCAACTGAAAGCAAAGCTATACGAATTTGAAATGCAGAAAAAAAATGCGGACAAGCAGCTGCAAGAGGACAATAAATCAGACATCGGCTGGGGCAGTCAAATTCGCTCTTATGTGTTAGATGATGCACGGATTAAAGATTTACGCACCAATGTGGAAACACGTAATACACAGGCTGTCCTCGATGGCGATCTAGATAAATTTATCGAAGCAAGTTTAAAAGCCGGGTTATAAGGAACATCAATGTCAGAGCAAAAACCATCAATCATTGAGCAAGCAGAAACAGAGCTTAACGAACAACAAGTGCGCAAAACAAAATTGGCGGCAGTGCGTGAAAACGGCATCGCTTTCCCCAATGATTTCCGGCGTGATGCTTTATCTCATGAGTTGCATGAACAATATGATAATAAAGATAATGATGATCTTAGCAAGCTTGATATCAAAGTTAAGGTTGCGGGTCGTATGATGACCCGCCGTATTATGGGCAAAGCCTCATTTGTTACGCTGCAAGATGCCGGTGGGTGTATTCAGTTATATGTAGAGCGTGATCATTTGCCAAAAGAATTTTATAACGAAAAATTTAAAAAATGGGATTTAGGCGATATCTTAGGCGCGCAGGGTACCTTGTTCAAAACCAAAACCGGCGAACTTTCCATTCGTTGCACAGAACTACGCCTGTTAACAAAAGCATTGCGTCCACTGCCGGATAAATTTCACGGTCTTGCGGATAAAGAAATGTGTTATCGTCAGCGTTATCTTGATTTAATCGTTAATGAAGAAGCCCGCCGTACATTTAAAATACGATCACAGCTGATTGCCGGTATGCGCCAATTTATGGTGGATAAAGGCTTTATGGAAGTGGAAACCCCCATGATGCAGGTGATCCCCGGTGGCGCGGTGGCGCGGCCTTTTATCACTCATCATAATGCGCTCGATATCGATATGTACCTGCGTATTGCCCCTGAACTGTATTTGAAACGCTTAGTGGTTGGCGGTTTTGAACGTGTATTCGAAATTAACCGTAATTTCCGTAATGAAGGCCTTTCATCCCGCCACAATCCAGAGTTCACCATGATGGAACTCTACATGGCCTATGCCGATTACCGTGATTTGATGAAACTAACCGAAGAACTTTTTCGTACACTGGCAGCAGCTGTATTGGGTACCACAGAGGTCTCTTATGATGATCAAAAATTTGATTTCGCTAAGCCCTTTGCCAGATTGACAATGAAAGAGGCGATTTGCCAATATTGTTCGCAAATTGATGCACCCGATCTTGATAAAATGGATAAAGCGGTAAAGATTGCCCAATCTCTCGGCATTAAAATAGATAAAAATTGGGGATTAGGTCGCATTCAGTGTGAAATTTTTGAAGCAACAGCTGAAGAGCATCTAATACAGCCCACCTTTATTACTGAGTATCCGGCAGAAGTCTCACCATTAGCTCGTCGTAACGACGATAATACCTTTATCACTGATCGTTTTGAATTTTTTATCGGCGGGCGTGAAATAGGTAATGGCTTCTCTGAATTGAACGATGCGGAAGATCAAGCCGAACGTTTCAAGGCACAAGTGGAGGCGCGGACAGAAGGAGACAACGAAGCGATGTTCTATGATAAAGATTACGTGACAGCATTAGAACATGGCATGCCACCCACCGCGGGTCTCGGTATTGGTATTGATCGTATGGTGATGCTGTTTACCAATAGCCATAGCATTCGTGATGTCATACTGTTCCCAGCCATGCGTCCCCATTAGACTTCTTGCATAACCTACTGCGTGGTGTGAATTCGGCGTTACGCGGTGCTCGCAATCCTCATGTACTCGCGTGGTAACGAAGGTTGCTCCGCTCCGGGCGCCTTGACTTCACACCCCTCGCTACGGTTTTGCAAGAAGTCTATTAAATTACCTTTAAATTGGAAAGCCTCGTTCGATCAGCAAGAAATGTTGTTTAAATATTCTAGGAACCCTCTATGTCGATAATGTCATCTCAACGAGCCGGGTGCAGACCGTCCATCTTTGGGGGAACCATGATTGTTGCCGGTACTGCTGTGGGTGCTGGTATGTTTTCAATTCCCATTGTAACAGCGGGCGTATGGTTTAGTGGCGCTGTGCTGCTACTGACCTATACCTGGGTTTGCATGTTTATTTCTGGCTTAATGATCTTAGAAGTCAATCTTAACTATCCAACCGGTGCCAGTTTTCACACCATGGTCGGTGATCTGTTGGGCAAGGTATGGAGTGCTATCAACGGCCTGTCGATTATCTTTGTATTATATATTTTAACTTATGCCTATATTTCCGCTGGGGGGTCGATAACCTCTCACACGTTGGAAAAAATAGTGGATGTGAATCAAACCGAAGCGACTTTGATTTTTGCCTTGATCGTCACCTTTATCGTTTGGTTATCTACTCGTGCGGTTGACCGTTTAAGCACGATTTTAATTATTGGCATGATAGTCAGTTTTGTTTTTTCAGTCAGCGACATGTTTACACATGTCCAAATCAAAGTGTTATTTGATCAAGATGATAATAATGCTCGTTATTTACCCTATGCATTAGCAGCATTACCTTATCTCTTAACGTCCTTTGGTTATCACGGTAACGTCCCTGGATTAGTGAAATATTATCAAAAAAATAGTCGCGCCGTAGTAAGTTGCCTATTGTATGGCACCTTAATTGCGTTAATCATTTATCTTCTGTGGCAATTTGTTATTCAAGGGAATATAACCCGTGATGTTTTTAAACAAATTATTGCCGAGGGAGGTAACATTGGCAGTCTACTCAAAAACATGGATACCATCTGCGATAGTCGTCTCACCAATCAGTTGCTTAATGCCTTCTCTTATATGGCACTAACCAGTTCATTTTTAGGCGTATCACTTGGCCTATTTGATTATATAGCCGATTTTTTTAAATTTTCCGATGAAAAAAGTGGCCGTGCTAAAACCGCGCTTTTGACTTTTTTGCCTCCCACGTTAGGCGCACTGTGTTTTCCTAATGGTTTCTTGTATGCCATCGGTTTTGCGGGTTTAGCCGCGACCATCTGGGCGGTTATTGTTCCGGCGCTAATGGCACGTGCTAGTCGCTGTCGTTTTCCACAGGCGAGTTATCAAGTCCCAGGAGGCCAGGCGATGATCATTTTTATTGTGATTTTTGGCCTGCTTAATGCGTGCATACCTATTGCTACGTTGTTAAATTTATTACCGGTCTATCAATAAACTTCTTTGGAAACCTACCGAGTGATACGAATCCTGCGTTGCCCGGTGCGCGCAATCCTCATGTACTCGCATGGCAACGAAGGTTGCTGTGCGCCGGGCGCCTTGGCTTCGCATCAGGGCGGGATCCCACTTTAATTTGAACTCTATGTAGGCAGAATGATCATAAGAGTATTTGTCCTAATGAATATCTAACCATGAGCATTTTAAAGCAATTAGCCCTGATTCCTGACCCGCGTAAAGATATCAATATTAAGCACCAATTGATCGATGTGATTTTCTTAGTTTTTGCCGCGGTGTTAAGTGGAGCCTGGGGATGGAAATCTATCCAGGATTTTGGCGAAGCTCAGCTCGATTGGCTAAAAAAGTATGGCACTTATCAAAGCGGCCTCCCACGCCGCCATTGCATTGCTAACATTATCAATGCATTAGATACAGATTTACTGGTTCAAACCTTGCTTTCATGGATTAATGAACGACGTGAGCGAACGGGTAGGACGCTGATAGCACTCGACGGTAAAACCTTACGCAGAAGCTGGTCTGAAGAGATTTGTACCGCCTTACATACCGTCAGTGCCTATGAGGTTGACGCCGGTATTACGCTCTATCAAAAAGCAGCAAACAGTAAGGGCAAAGAAGGCGAACTCGCTCGTCAAATCATCGATGCATTAGCGTTGGATAATGCGATTGTGACGCTCGATTCATTGCATTGCCAAACCTCAACGTTATCACTTATCACGCAACGCAACGGTGATTTTGTCGTGCAGCTTAAAGCCAACCAAAAGACACTGTTTGAACAGGTAAAACAGCAATTTGCTACCCTGGGTTCTGGATGTGGTGTTTAGAGAAGATGAACTCTCGATAAAGGCGCCGGAGGGCGCCGCACATATGGCTCTTTTCAATCGTGTTGCCTTGAGCCTGATTAAACAACATAAAGGCAAACAAGACAGCATTGCCAGTAAACGTAGAAAAGCCGCCTGGTCAGCCGATTTTCGCAGTCAACTTATTTTTGGATAAAATATCAGCAAAGTGGAATCCCGCCCTGGCTTCGCATAACGAACTACCGTTTCGAAAGAGGTCTAATATACCCACAGCCCTTGAAGTTGCCGCTAGGCTGCCAGGGGGTGAGACCGATGAGCGTAGATAAACTACCTAATGAGGCGAACACCCGCAGCCAACAACGCGGCGGCTTCAAAGGCGAAGGGTATACAAGTAGATTTCACTCATACCCTATTTTGTAGTATGGTGACAGTAGCTGAATCAAGGAGAGCATTATGGCTATTAAATTAATTGCAATTGATATGGATGGAACCCTACTCGATCCAAATCATACTATTACTCCAGCGGTAAAACAGGCTATACATGACGCTAAACAAAAAGGAGTGTATGTCGTACTGACGACAGGGCGATCTTATATCGGAGTACAAAAACATCTACATGAATTGAATTTACATAATGAGCATAATTTTTGTATCACCAGTAATGGCGCACTGGTACAAAAAGCCATGACTGGGGAATGTATATCACAGGAGACGCTGAGTTTTGCCGATTATCTCGAATTAGAAGCATTGGCACGAAACTTAGGGGTGCATTTCCATGCTATTGATTTTGATTGTTTATACACCGCCAATCAAAATGTTAGCAAATATACGTTGCATGAGGTTGCACTGACCGGTATTCCGATGAAACGTCGTGCTGTCAGTGAAATGAATACCACATCACGTTTTCCTAAACTCATGATGGTTGATGAACCTGAAATATTAGATAACGCCATTGCCCGCATTCCGGAAGATGTACATAAACGCTTTACTTTTGTAAAAAGCGCAGCGCATTTTCTAGAAATTTTGAATAAACAAGCCAATAAAGGCGCTGGGGTGAAAATACTGGCAGAGCACCTTGGCATTGCTCAAGAAAATGTTATGGCATTGGGCGACCAAGCTAATGATAGCGAAATGATCCATTATGCAGGTATCGGTGTCGCCATGGGAAACGCCATTCCCGAACTGAAAAAAATAGCCCAATATACCACCCACAGCAATGCAGAGGACGGTGTTGCGCACGCAATTAAAAAATATGTTTTGAATTAAATCCTAACTGATTCAGTCATATCGATATGCTATAAGAGCTGCTTAAATGGCACTTTAATTATATTTAATAGGGATAATATGGTTACTCTTCATACCAATCACGGTGATATTGTTATTAATACTTTTAATAATAAGGCTCCCATTACCGTGGAGAATTTTTTACAACATTGCCGCCAAGGATTTTACAACGATACTATTTTTCATCGTGTTATCAATGGATTTATGATCCAAGGTGGTGGCTTCAAGCCAAAGATGCAAGAAAAAAAAACACAGCCTTCAATCAAAAATGAAGCGAATAACGGCCTAAAAAATACTCGGGGCACGCTGGCAATGGCGCGAACCAATGATCCACATTCAGCCAGCACTCAATTTTTTATTAATGTTGTTGATAATGATTTCCTAAATTTTCGGTCAGAAAAAACTAATGAGTGGGGCTACTGTGTTTTTGCAGAAGTGACCGCAGGTTTGGATGTGGTTGATAAAATAAAAGAAATGGTAACCGGCTCTCACGGTATCCATCAAGATGTGCCGAAAGAAGATGTCATCATTACACATGTCACTTGCAGTGAATAACTTTACAGCATGAGCACGATTTTTATTGCAGATTTACATCTTAGCGTTCAGCGCCCTGAGATTACCGCTAATTTTATGCGTTTTTTACAACGTGAAGTGCTTCATGCTGATAGTTTATATATTTTGGGTGATCTTTTTGATACCTGGATTGGTGATGATGACCCCGAGCCACTACACAGACAAGTGGCCGGGGCATTAAAATCGCTACAACAACAAGGTGTTCCTTGCTATTTTATTCACGGTAATCGGGATTTTTTGATCGGCAAAAATTTTGCTGCCGAAAGTAAAATGACGTTGCTCGCGCAAGAAAAAATCGTGACCTTGTATGGTCGTAAAATCTTACTATTGCATGGTGACACTTTATGTATTGACGATATTGCCTACCAACGTTTTCGCCGTGTAGTACATAATCCAGTAATTCAGCGTTTTTTTTTGTGGTTACCTTTTCATCTCCGTTACCATATTGCAATGCAGTTACGTCATCGTAGCCAACAAAGTAATAGCGATAAATCGGAAACCATTATGGACGTGAATCAACAAGCCGTTATTGATGCATTACAACGTTACCATGTTGATTGGATGATTCACGGACATACCCACCGTCCTGCTATCCATTCTATTGAATTGTCAATAACAACATCACCGATAAAAACCGTTCATCGAGCCGTATTAGGGGCATGGCATAATGAAGGCTCGATGATTAAAGTCTCTCCAGAAACCATTGAGTTGATCCGCTTTCCTCTATAATCCTCTTTATCATGTCTCACAGCCAATAAACTGAAACTGTGAACTTATTCACAACATATAATGTATTGTTGAAAGTTTGGCTAATATTTTGCGAACCGTTTTCACGTTTTTATCTTCCACTCTGAATTTATCATTTACCTGATCTACAATGGCCACATGAAAACCCATGTTGCAATAAAACCAATCAAAATCAACCACCTTATCGTAAAACAAAAAGGTATTAGCCTAATCGAATTAATGCTTGTTATTTTTTTGGCTAGCCTAATGGCGATTTGGGGTGGAAAAAATTGGTATCGCTATCAACAACGGGAACGTTTGGTGATGAGTGCACAACAGCTGCTATCTTTTCTCACTCAGATTAAAGCTGATGCTGACTGGAGTAACCGTACTATTTCGCTGTGGATACACCAGGCTAATGGATCCTGTGTTGGCAGTGGCGGCATAGGGAAAAGATCCTGTGAGGAAAAAAATAATAAGGTATATGCCCCAGCTTATAACGATATTTTATTAAATACCTTTGCACAAAATGAAATGGGATTTTATGGACGGCGCAATACAGCCCAGCCCGGACACTTTGTTCTCTCTAATTCAGCAGGACGTATTCGGCTAGTTATATCAAATCGGGGCAGAATGAGACTATGTAGTGAAAATAAATCGATAGCAGGCATTACCGCCTGTCGTTAACCAAAACCAGAAGAGCATACGACGGGTCACAATTAGAGAAAATAAAATTGTGTATAAATTTAATCTATACCAGCAGCTAATAACGCAACGGCTTCAAAGGCAAAAAATATATCAACGTAATACAGGATTCACATTACCAGAGATAATGATAGCGTTGAGTTTTGGTAGTTTGATTTTATTGAGCGCGGTAAAAATTTATCCACAATTTCGCCAGCAAGTTTCAATCCTGTATCAGCATTACCGACTTGAACAGATAATGAGACAAGGCATCTTTACTATTGAAAAAGATTTACGGCGGGCAGGATTTTGTAAAAAAAAATGTTACGGATCGGCAATAACCCTTAGTCAATATCGAGGTGAAATTGAAAATTCCTGCATAATCATTGCTTATGATCTTAATCGTAATGGCTACTGGGAAGAAGAAGGGCATGAAAATTCTGAATATTTTGGTTATCGGCTACACAATGGATCCTTAGAGGCGCAGCGAGGCGGCAAAACTTGTTTTGGTAATGGTTGGGAAAAACTATTTGATCCACAAGAAATCCAAATAACCCATTTTACAATCACAGATTTAAACGATTTAACACCAGGGAATTTATTCAAATTGCAACTTTCCGGTCATTCAGTACGCAATCCCAGGATTCAGTTGCAGATAAACAGTGTAATTAATGGTAAAAATTTATGAAATCACTGTACATACCCAATGAATTTCGCGTTACGGCAAGGTGGCAATCAATCGAATCCCCGAAGTATATAGCCTTCGTCTTTGAAGTTGCCGCTAAGCGGCCAGGGCGACCGACCGATGAGCGTAGACAACTAGGTAATTCGGGCGAACACCCGCAACCAACAATACGGCGGCTTCAAAGGCAAAGGGTATATCAGCAAGGTAGCTGCATTCTAATAACTGTAATGATATTTTTTACGTTGAGCCTACTGCTATTAACGGGGCTACACCGTCAATTAGAATATGCTATTCGCATTACTCATCACGAACAATCTTACCTACAAGCTTACAACCAAGCAGCTTCGTCACTGAGCTGGGGGATAACTCGCCGTTGGCCACTTAAATCCTTGCAATATAACAAGTCGCGATATTACGGAAAATGGACGTGTGAAACACAAGCATTCCATGGCCTCAAAGCCTGCATTAAAGCAGCGGCAGCCTCTAACCTACTATGGTTAAAAGGAGAAGGCACGGTGCCCAACCAAACTCAAAAGATTGTTTTATACCAACAGGTTGCTCCGGTAATAGATCCTTCTGCTATAGAACTGCAAAAAGTAGTGGGTATTGCACAACGGTGGCTTGATTTTTGTCCAGAGAGAGATGAAAAATTTTGTGCCGACTAATTAAAATATTTTATATACCCAATGAATTTCGCGTTACGGCAAAGCGGCAATCAATCGAATCCCAGGAGTGTATCCCCTTCGTTTTTGAAGTTGCCTTCGGCTGCCAGGGCGACCGACCGATGAGCGTAAATAGACTACGTGATTCGACGAGCACCTGCAGCCAACAACGCGGCGGCTTCAAAGACGAAGGGGATAGTCAGGATTTTTATAATCAAAAACGGGTAATACCGAAAAAAAATAGGCGATTGACATACCAGCAAGGTTTCAGTCTACCAGAAGTCGTTATTGCAGCTTTATTACTCTCAGTATCTTTACTTGGACTACTGCAATACCAACAAACATTACTACAACGTTTTCAGCAGCAATGGCAACTAAGACAAGCGTGGTCACTCGCCCAACAAAACATTGAAATTTTAACCAATAAAGATACATTTCTGTCTGGAGCTCAGCTACCAGAGCCTGCCAAAAATTGGCAATACACTCAGAGTAGAGAGCCGCTCGCTGAAGATTGTATAAAACTAAATGTTAGGGTTACCACGCCACAAAAGCAAAATGTCAATTTGAGTCGCTGGTTTTGTGGTTCAGAAAAATAAGTTGAGTATCTTAAAGACGGTTAACTAGGCTGGATGTAGCCAGCTTGGGTGGGTAGTTGATCCGTGATCCCGTTCACTATCCATATCAACCAGTTCAACATTAAAATCAGTGCATATACCCTTCGCCTTTCAAGTTACGGCTTTGTTGTCTGCAGGTGCTCGCCGAATCACGTAGTATGTCTACGCTCATCGGTCTCACACCCTTGCCGTAACTCGAAATTCATTGGGTATACATGGGTTTACTAAGGCTAATATCAGTTTCATTTTTCATAGACCAAAGTATAATCACCGGAATGCAACGACTACAAGCCTTCAAATTCCAGTTAAGGCTGAATAGTCATCAGGAGAGTGATATGCCACGCTTTGCAGAGGGGGCTTATCGTTTTGTTTTCAACCACGCTCAAAACCATGAGGAAGGAAACAAGTACATCCACACCAAAATGGCCTCATGGCGTATAGAGTGGAAAGCCTCACTGACAAGTGGTTGAAAGAAGCACCGTCTTAACCTTTGCAGCAAGCGTTAAAAGACCTTGAACACGCCTATAAAAACTAACGTGCTTTCATGTCCCACGGTTTAAAAAACACAGGCAAAATGATGCATTCCGCTATCAAAGGGCGAAGGGTATATAGCCGAATCAGTCTAATTTGATTCTGTGTCGTCGTCGCTTGCCGTACTATTTGTATTGTCTGCGCTCCTCCGCCTTGAATCAAATTAGACTGATTCGGCAATATTATATTTCGTGGCGAGGTATGTCGCGTTGGCTTGTGGGAGAGATGGCATCTTTAGGCCGCTCGATGAAGCAGGAGTCCGCCGAAGTGAGTCAGATTTCGGTCTGAACGCTGTGGGAATCATCACCCTTTAGGGCGAGGAGGATATCAATGATTCTGGTTCATTTATCATATTTGACGCAGCTTTAATGCCAGCCATATTGTCATCACCGAAAGTCCAGTATCTTTAGTGGCATTGAGGAGAATAATTGAAAGACTACATCCAAAATCAAGATAAACTTAAGTGATTAGTCGGTGTTGCCCCACTTTCTACCAAAATAACTCGCTATGGGCGGAGGATTTTGCGCAAACATTTTAAATGTTATCCGTACGTTAAATATTTAAATAAAAGGTTGCCGTAATTAAAAATGATAGTTAACATTTCTGCTTTGTTTAGCTTTTCGTCTGATAAGATGGGGTTGATAAGCCATGCTTTATATAATGAATAGCAGGAGGATTGGGTAAATGCACAATAAGGTTGGTGTGCTCATGGTTAATCTGGGTACGCCTGATATGCCCACAGTGCCTGCTATCAAGCGTTATTTGGCACAATTTCTCAGTGATCACAGAGTTATAGACAGATCTCCTTGGCTATGGTGGCCATTGTTACATGCGGTGATTTTACCGTTTCGTGCGCCCCGCCTGGCTAAACTTTATCAATCCATCTGGATGGAAGAGGGTTCGCCATTGCTCGTCTACAGCCAACGGCAACAGAAAGCCTTGGCAGCGCGATTGCCTGATATTCCTGTTGAGTTAGGCATGAGCTACGGTTCACCCTGTTTAGCCAAGGCGATCAAAACGTTACTGTCACACGACCTGACTAAACTCATTATCTTGCCACTTTATCCACAATACTCCGCGACAACCAGTGCTGCCGCTTGGGACGCGGTTGCCAATATTTTAAAAAGCTACCGCCGTCTACCCTCGATTCAATTTATCCGTGATTATGCCGAGCATCCAACCTATATTCATGCGTTAAAACAAAGTGTTGAACGTTCATTTAACCAACACGGTCAACCAGATAAATTAATGCTTTCGTTTCATGGTATTCCTAAGCGTTATGCAAAACTGGGTGATGATTATCCACATTGTTGTGAACATACCTTCCGTGCGCTGAGCGCTGCTTTAACACCTTGGTCAGAAGATAAAATGATTATGGCCTATCAATCACGCTTTGGTCGTGAGCCTTGGTTAATGCCCTATACTGATAAAACGTTAAAAAAATTACCGGCTCAAGGGGTGAAACATATTCAAGTTATTTGCCCAGGATTTGCCGCCGACTGTTTAGAAACCTTAGAAGAAATCAAACAACAGAACCGTGGGATATTTCTAAAAGCGGGTGGAGAAAAGTTCGAATATATCCCGGCATTAAATGACCAATCAGCGCATATTGATTTGTTACAGCAGTTGGTAGCTGAAAATATATTATAAAAAATAATAGATGTGTGTTATCTCACCGAGCCAAATTGTCTTCGGTTTGGCGGATAATGGCTTTATTCAGCCTCTTAATAATCCAGCTTCTATGTGTATACCCAATGAATTTCGAGTTACGGCAGGCGGCAAGGGCGACCGACCGATGAGCGTAGACATACTACGTGATTCGGCGAGCACCCGCAGCCAACGCCGCCGTAACTTGAAAGGCGAAGGGTATAAACTTGCCCCTCTAGTCGTTAACCGACTGTCTTTATTACCTCTGCGATGCGATTTGCTAACAATCTCACTTGCTTTTCATCTTTATCAGCTTCAACCATCACTCTAATTAATGGCTCAGTACCTGATTTACGTAACAACACACGTCCTTGGGCTGCTAAATCAGCTTCAATTTGTTTGGTTACCTCGGTCACTGCCGCTGATTCCAATGGGTTATGATGCCCTGAAAAATGCACGTTGACCAAAATTTGGGGCAATAGTTTTATATCACGACAGAGATCATGCAAACTCATCTTGTTACGCACCATGGCAGTCAGCACTTGCAAACCGGCTACAATGCCGTCCCCTGTGGTGGTGTGATCTAACAAAATGACATGACCCGAGTTCTCTGCTCCCATTCGCCAGCCGTTTTCATTCATTTTCTCTAGTACATGGCGGTCACCCACTTGCGAGCGTATAAAAGGGATACCCAATTTTTTTAGCCCTCGCTCTAACCCCATATTACTCATCAATGTCCCTACTACCCCTCCTTCTAATTGCCTTTGACGTAATTTCTCGCGAGCGATAATGAAAAGAATTTGGTCACCATCTATTCTATTCCCCTTATTATCGACCATTATTAGTCGATCACCATCACCATCAAACGCCAATCCTAAATCGGCTTCTTCTTTAATAACATGTTGTTGCAATAAGAGGGTATTAGTTGCACCGCATTCTTCATTAATATTCACGCCATCGGGTTCAGCATTGATGGTAATGACGGTCGCGCCCAATTCTTCTAATACAATAGGGGCAATATGATAGGTTGCTCCATGGGCACAATCGACGACAATTTTTAAATTATTCAGGTTAAGTGCATTCGGAAATGTTACTTTACAAAATTCGATATAACGCCCTGCCGCATCGACAATTCTACTGGCTTTACCTAATTCAGCTGATTTAACGCAAGTCAGAGGTTTTTGCATTTCTACTTCAATAGCCTCTTCTATTTCATCAGGCAATTTCGTTCCATCAATCGAAAAAAATTTAATGCCATTGTCATCGAAAGGATTATGAGAGGCTGAAATAACGATACCGGCTTCAGCCCGAAAGGTTCGGGTCAAATAAGCGATGGCAGGTGTTGGCATCGGGCCAGTCAGTAATGTCGATAACCCCGCTGCCGCCAAACCGGCTTCCAGCGCAGATTCCAACATATAACCGGAAATACGGGTATCTTTGCCGACAATTATTTTACGAGAGCCATGGCACGCAAGTACTTGACCAGCCGCCCATCCGAGCTTTAATACAAATTCAGGGGTAATCGGCGCCTCGCCAACTTTGCCACGAATGCCATCGGTACCAAAGTATTTACGGTGATTTGTCATTAATTTTGTTCCTTCGATATCAGTGTTGCTTTGACGATATGCATTGCCTCAACGGTTTCCTTAACGTCATGCACTCTAATAATTTTTGCTCCTTGCATCGCTGCGATCACCGCACAAGCGATACTGCCTGTAACCCGCTGTGCGGGGGGAGCCTTGACTAATTGTCCTACCATCGATTTTCTTGATATCCCGACTAATAACGGCAAATTAAAATGATGAAATTTTTCTAGCTGTGCTAATAGTTGGTAGTTATGTTCTAAACTTTTCCCAAAACCAAAACCGGGATCCAGTATTAATTTCTCTTGTGCGATACCCGCCGTTGTACAGCTTTTGATACGTTGCTGGAAAAATTGATTTATTTGATCAAATAAATTTTCATAATTGGGCGCTACTTGCATATTATCCGGTGTACCCTGCATGTGCATGAGACAAACCGGTAGACCGGTTGCTGCCGCTGCCTCCAATGCCCCTGGTTCTTGTAGTGCCCGTACATCGTTGATTAAGTGAGCGCCATTCTTAGCGGCTTCAGTGATAACCGCTGCCTTAGAAGTATCAACAGACAGCCAAATTTTACGCTTTATTACTAGCTCCTCTGTTGCTAAACACTTAATCACGGGGATCACGCGATCAAGCTCTTCTTTTACACTCACAGGTGTTGCCCCTGGTCGAGTCGATTCACCACCAATATCAATCAAGGTTGCGCCTTCTGTGATCATCATTTTGGCATGTTGTAATGCATTATCGAGGCTACTGTATTGTCCTCCATCGGAAAATGAATCAGGAGTGACATTCAATATACCCATGATTTGCGGTTGGCTGAGATCTAAGACCTGATTTTTAGCAGTTAACTTCATAAAGTTTCACTCTATTTAAGATTTGTCAGTTAAGTATTTTCTTATTTAATTGACATCCTCTCCGCCCTAAATGGCGAGGATCCCTACCGCGTTCAGACGAAAGCCTAACACACCTCGGTGGGTTCCTGCTTCCTCGAGCGGCAAAACTGCCATCTATCCACAGGTTAATACGGCATGCCCTGACGCTAAAATATTACGTGCACCGTTGATATCGGCGTTCTCTGTATATCCGCACTCCAGACACTTAAACTTACTTTGGGACTGCCGATTTTCTTTCGCTGTATATCCGCAGTAAGCACATTTCTGGCTGGTGTAGGCCGGATTAATGGCAAGCACCTGACCTCCTCACCAAAGCTGCTTGTACTTAAGTTGCCGGAGGAGTTCATACCAACCCTAGGCCTGTTGCCTAATAATGGATCATGTGCTTATTAAGCAACATAGAGGCTCTAAAACGGCCTCTAAGCGACTTTCTCACACTAGATAATACAAAAACGACCTCAAAAAATGCCCAAAAAACGTTCTTTTTTTATTAAGCAACAGGTCTCCTATTCTAATATCGAACGGTTCAAGCCTGATTTAGCGCGGATGTTGCACCCGGGTTGGCTAACCGTACCCGCCGCTGATTTTGACATGTTGGCCACCTTCAAGTCTTCAATGACGATCATCGCGTGGTTTTTGCTGATTGTCGTGCTGACTTTATGAAGGTAGTCGCGGCGGATGTTATAGTCGAATCAGTTTAATGTGATTCTGTGTTGTCGTCGCTTGCCGTACTATTGTACTGTCTGCGCTCCTCCGTCTTGAATCAAATTAAACTGATTCGGCTATACTGATATGCGAATGCAGGTTTTGTACTTGCCATTTGGCCTTTTTCCAGTTGTTGCTGAATTTTACCTTTCGGCTCATTTCACGCTGGCGCTTGGCGAGTTTTTTCTGGTTAGATTTAAAACTGTTCACCGGTTCAAAAATAGTGCCATCTGACAATGTCACTAACTTTGCTATGCCTGCATCCAGCCCAATCATCGACATTGAGGTATGAGCCGGTTCGAAAACCTCATATTCTGTCTGAATACTGACGTACTATTTGCCGCAGGACTGGCTGACCGTGACGTTTTTAACAACACCTACAACCTGGCAGCTGTTGCGATAGCCTATCCAACCTAACTTTGGCAAAAACAGACGGCTATACCCTTCACCTTTGAAGCCGCCGTGTTGTTGGCTGCGGGTGCTCGCCTTCATGGTATGTCTACGCTCATCGGTCGGTCGCCCTGGCTTGCCTAGCGGCGACTTCAGAGGCGAAGGGTATATTTGTTTGATCGAGTTTCATCCCCTGCGGATAGCGAAAGGCGTCACCTTGTCCGCGTTTTTTGAATCGCGGAAATGCAGCGCGTTGCTGGAAAAAGTTTTTTGAGCACGGCAATAAAATAACAGCCTTGGGAATTTTTCGCCCAAAGCCATTATTTAACTCAACAATATTTATTAAAATGATCTCATCAGTATTACGATAGAGGATTGCTGGTATCCGGTGTAGGTGAGTCATCTACGGACATCGGTTTTTTAGGGAGATCATCGTTATCAGACGGTTTATCCTTTGTTACCTCATCCCAACCGGCCGGTACACGAATTACTGGTTCACGGTTCATCAGGTCGTCAATCTGGGGCGCATCGATGGTTTCATATTTCATCAAGGCCGCTTTCATCGTATGTAAAACATCCATATTTTTCATTAATAAGCTACGAGCACGTTGATAATTACGCTCGATAATCAGTTTGACTTCTTGATCGATAATTCGCGCGGTTTCATCAGACATATGCTTTGCTTTTGCTACCGAACGGCCTAAGAATATTTCGCCTTCTTCTTCTGCATACAATAAAGGCCCCAATTTTTCGGAAAAACCCCATTGGGTTACCATATTACGTGCGATAGAAGTGGCAACTTTAATATCATTTGAGGCACCTGTAGAAACCTTCTCCGTACCATAGATGAGCTCTTCAGCGAGGCGTCCGCCGTATAAAGTAGATATTTGGCTTTCCAACTTCTGACGGCTAGCACTGATAGCATCTCCTTCCGGCAAGAAGAAAGTTACGCCAAGTGCACGCCCGCGCGGAATAATGGTGACCTTATGTACCGGGTCATGTTCTGGTACCAAACGACCGATTATCGCGTGTCCCGCTTCATGATAGGCGGTAGCTTCCTTTTGTTCTTCAGTCATCACCATTGAGCGCCGCTCTGCACCCATCATAATTTTATCTTTGGCTTTTTCAAACTCAACCATAGAAACCGCATTTTTATTGCTACGAGCGGCAAAGAGGGCGGCTTCATTCACTAAATTAGCTAAATCAGCACCAGAAAAACCAGGAGTACCACGGGCAATAACTGATGCATCCATATCAATTTCAAGTGGTACACGGCGCATATGTACTTTTAAAATTTGTTCACGACCCCGCACATCAGGTAGCCCCACCACCACTTGGCGATCAAAACGGCCAGGGCGCAGCAATGCTGGATCAAGCACATCAGGGCGATTGGTTGCGGCGATCACGATAATACCTTCATTACCTTCAAAGCCATCCATCTCGACCAACATTTGATTTAGCGTTTGTTCACGTTCATCGTGCCCTCCGCCTAATCCTGCCCCTCGCTGCCGACCCACCGCATCGATTTCATCGATAAAGATAATACAGGGCGCGGTTTTTTTTGCTTGCTCAAACATATCACGGACACGTGACGCGCCGACCCCGACAAACATTTCAACGAAATCAGAGCCGGAAATAGTAAAGAAGGGGACTTTGGCTTCTCCAGCAATAGCTTTTGCCAGCAAAGTTTTACCGGTTCCTGGCGGTCCCACCATCAAGACGCCTTTCGGAATTTTACCGCCTAGCTTTTGAAAACGCCCAGGATCACGTAAGTATTCAACCAGTTCACTGACTTCTTCTTTTGCTTCATCACAACCTGCAACATCTGAAAAAGACGTTTTTATCTGATCTTCAGTCAACATGCGTGCTTTGCTTTTGCCAAAGGACATGGCACCTCTGCCCCCTCCGCCTTGCATTTGACGCATGAAGAAAATCCAGACTCCAATTAACAACAGCATCGGGAACCAGGAAATAAAAATAGAGGCCAATAAACTTTGTTCTTCTGGTGGTTCTCCAGCAACTTTTACATTTTTTGCCAATAAAGTGTCTAATAGCTTAGGATCATTGACAGGTATAAAGGTCGTATATCTGCTGTTATCTTTCTTTTTAACGTTAATTTCACGCCCATTTATCCGTGTTTCACGAACCTGATCTTGGATTACATCAGACATGAAAGTAGAGTAATCTACTCTACGCCCATTTGATTCGTTGGGACCAAAACTCTGGAATAAAGTCATCAATACAACTGCGATAACTAACCAGAGTATTAGGTTTTTCGCCATGTCATTCAAGGGATTAACCTCATATTACAACTGTGTTAACAAACAGCGGTTAGGGTACTATAGTTTTCGTCCCGTCGCTACAATGTACACTTCACGTGATCGTGCACGTGAAGCATCTGGCTTACGAACTTTAACCTTCATAAATAGGGAACGAATTTCCCGTAGGTATTCATCAAAGCCACTTCCCTGCAACACTTTCACCAAAAAACCACCGCCCGGTGCAAGTATAAAACGACACATATCTAATGCTAATTCAACTAGATACATCGCTCTCGGTATGTCAATTTCTGGAGTGCCGCTCATGTTTGGCGCCATATCAGACATCAATACT
Organism: Candidatus Regiella endosymbiont of Tuberolachnus salignus; assembly: GCF_964020115.1. NCBI lineage: Bacteria > Pseudomonadati > Pseudomonadota > Gammaproteobacteria > Enterobacterales > Enterobacteriaceae > Candidatus Regiella > Candidatus Regiella endosymbiont of Tuberolachnus salignus. Next base: position 1,323,941 of record NZ_OZ026542.1, on the reverse strand, counting down.
TGAACTTTTTTATCGCCTACTCGCTCAAGCAAAGCATTTAATATAGACTCATCACAAAAGTTACCTTGAAGAAAATCTACTCCGACGATGGGATCCATGGGCAATATATCACAGGCAACAACACGCCCCTTTTCTCCGACCTGGCTGACAGCGTATTGTGACCAGCCTCCAGGGGCGGCACCTAAATCAACGACAGTCATTCCCAGTCTAAAAAGTTTATCACTTCGTTGTATTTCATCAAGTTTAAACCAGGCACGTGAGCGCAGCCCTTTTTTCTGTGCCTGCAATACATATTTATCGCTAAAATGTTCTTGTAACCAGCGGCTAGAGCTAGCAGAACGCTTTTTATTAGCCATGCTATTTTCCAACTATCATTATTCACAAAACATTTTATTAATATCTTCCTCAGCCTAACGGTTAGAGAAGTAAAACCCATTTAGGATAAATTTCCGACAACAAGATAGGACATTAATCTCACATATACGCTAGATTGGAGTAAAGCGCTTTGGCATCTGCTTAAGATGGCGTTAGAATACGCCGTTTTCAATCCTAATTTAAGTAAAAAAGACAATGAATTTAAATAATAAACAAAAACAACACTTGAAAAGCCTCGCTCATCCACTAAAACCGGTGGTGATGATTGGCAATAATGGACTAACCAAAGCGGTGTTAGCAGAAATTGAACAAACACTAGAACATCATGAAATTATCAAGATAAAAATTACTACTGAAAAACGTGAAACTAAATCCAACATCGCTGATACCATTGTTGATAAAACCAACGCAACTATCGTGCAAATTATTGGTAATATTCTTGTCCTTTATCGCCCGGCTAAAGTTCGTAAGATAGTGTTACCACGTTAATGATTACCATTTTATATCTTTGTTTATACCGTTTGCTTTTGAAGTTGCCGCCTTGCCGTAACTCGAAATTCATTGGGTATATTTAGGGGCTATCGCAAAATGGATACGTTTGTAGAGTCAATTCTGTTTTCCTGTATTGCGGCAGCCTCTGAAAGGTCGGGCTTTACGGCGCGTCGGATAAATATTCTACTGCAATAATGTCATATTCGATGTCACCACCTGGTGTTGTAATCACCGTCGTATCATCGATCTGTTTACCGATCAAACCACGCGCCATGGGTGAGTTGACCGAAATTAAATTTTGTTTAGCATTAGCTTCGTCATCGCCAACAATACGATAAATATACTCTTCATCTGTAGCAATATTAAGGACAGTCACTGTTGATCCAAAAATTATTCTGCCATTATTGACTATTTCAGTGACATCTATTACTTGAGCATTAGACAGTTTAGTCTCAATTTCTTGAATGCGGCCTTCGCAAAATCCTTGTTGCTCGCGAGCAGCATGGTACTCTGCATTTTCTTTTAAATCACCGTGTGCGCGTGCCTCAGCAATAGCAGTAATGATCTCCTGACGCCGCTTATTTTTTAAATATTCCAACTCTTTACGCAATTTTTCCTCGCCACAAACCGTCATCGGAATCTGTGCCATAGCTTATTACCTCTAACATCGATTTTATTTTATACCCTTCGCCTTTGATGTTGGCTTCGAGTGTTCGCCGAATCACGTAGTATGTCTACGCTCATCGGCCTCATCCCCTGGCCGCTAGCGGCAACTTCAAAGGCAAGGGGTATAACAGTCATTACAAAAAAACAGTCAGAGCCAATTACTTTGGAGTAAAATACACCTGATTTTTTTGGAATTCATTTTAACGTAGAGTTCTTTTGTAATCACCGTTTAATTTCAAATAGACTTTTAGTTTTCACTCTTATCCTGTTGTAGCATGCTATTATTTATTACACTTTTAAATATTTGTGCTGCCACCCTTAACCTAGCGTTTATGAAAATTACCTACCTGTCACAAATTGTGAATAGATTGGCTTATACCGTTACGATAGTGATGCTGTGTTGTAATATGCGTGTTCATGCGGAGCCCATTGAAAGCTATATACCCTCTCTTCCTGATGGTGCCAATCTTGCGCTGATAGTACAGAAAATAGGTTCCAAAACCCCGCTTATAAATTACCATGCTGATCGTATGGCATTACCCGCCAGTACGCAGAAAGTATTAACAGCACTTGCGGCTTTATTACAACTGGGAGCTGATTTCCGTTTTACAACGACATTAGAAAGTCCTGCCATTGTCACCAATGGTGCGCTGTCGGGCGATTTGATTATCCGTTTTAGTGGTGATCCGACGTTAACTCGTCAGCAATTACGCGATATGATCACCACACTTAAAAAGACAGGTATCCGGCGGATCACCGGCAATTTTATAGTCGATACCTCTGTTTTTTCTAGTCATGACATGGCGCCAGGTTGGTCTTGGAACGACACGGTTCAATGTTTTAGCACCCCACCTGCTGCTGCTATTGTTGATCGTAACTGTTTTTCTGTTTCTCTCCAGAGTGCACAAGATCCCGGTAATACAGCATTTGTTGAGCCTTATTCTTATCCTGTACAAGTGTCTAGTGAAGTTCGCACTTTGGCTAAAGGATCAGTGGAGGCACAATATTGTGAACTAGACATCGTTCCGGGTGAATTAAACCAGTTTACCCTCCGAGGCTGTTTGACACGGCGAGAGGATCCCATACGTCTTGCTATAGCCATACAAAATGGCGCCAGTTATGCCGGTGCAATTATCAAAAATGAATTAAAAAAAGCCGGTATTCAACTTGATGGTCATTTACGGCAGCAAACTATCGCTGCAACAACTTTTTTAAATAAGAGTAAGCCAACAAATAACATATTGGCACAAGTTCAGTCAGCGCATTTGCCCCAATTGCTAAAAGCCATGTTGAAGAAATCAGATAATTTAATCGCCGACAGTATTTTTCGCACTATAGGTCATCAACGTTTTGGTGTACCTGGAACCTGGAGAGCGGGTGCCAATGCAGTTCGGCAGGTATTAAGAGAAAAAGCGCGTATTGATTTGGGTAATAGTATTGTGGTGGATGGATCAGGCTTATCGCGTCACAATTTGCTTTCCCCTACCACTATGATGCAAGTATTACAATATATTGCTCAGAATGATAAGAAACTGAACATTATTTCAATGTTACCTTTATCAGGTCATGATGGGACTTTGCTCTATCGAGGCAGCCTGCACGAAGCAGGGGTTACTGGCAAAGTTTCAGCTAAAACAGGCGCGTTACAAGGTGTTTATAATTTAGCGGGTTTTATCACCACCGCCAGTGGACAACGTATGGCCTTTGTACAGTTTTTGTCGGGGTATGCTGTACCTCCTGAAGCACAACGTAATCGGCGGGTACCCTTGCTTCGCTTTGAAAGTCGTCTTTATAAAGATATTTATAAAAATAATTGAGTCTTAGAGCCTATTCGAAATTGAGCATTTTGGGCACCGCGTAACGTAGAACTCGTGTCACACAGTAGATTATGCCGGAAGTCTAAAATATCAGCGAGCACAAGAGATTGCGAACAGGCTCTTAGCGCTTATTTTAAATCTTGTTTAACAAGGCTAAAAAAGATGACATGATCGCTCTATTACAAGCACTCTGCCGTGATAATGAGGAGAAAATATGAGCACGGAAAGCCCTATGATTATTTTATGCCGAGTTGTGGCATGTACAGTGGTGGCTTTATGGTTGGTTGGTTGCAGTAATAACGTCACCACCCCTGCTCCGATTAGGGCGGCCAGTAATAAAAATGTGATACAAAAATCAGCTGAGAGAAAAAAAACACCCCAGGGTGTCATTAATAAATCCGTCATTGATAAGACTCCAGTTAAGAGCCCTATCATCTATAATCGTAGTTACGATACTATCCCTAAAGGAAGCTACAACGGTGATACTTATACCGTGAATCATGGTGATACTTTGTTTTATGTTGCCTGGATAACGGGAAATGATTACCGTGATTTAGCCAGTAAGAATAATATTGCTGAACCTTATCACCTCAACGTTGGGCAATCCATTAAATTAGGCAATGGATCCGAGCCAAAAACCTCATCTCCTCTCTCGAATAAAATACCAGCCACAACAATTGATTTTGAATCAACTAACAGGTACTCTGCAAATCCAAGTAAACAAAATGTTGGTACAATGTTACCAAAAAGTTCCGTTTTTGTTGCTAAATCAGCTATTAGCACACCAAACTCTCCTAAAGAAGAGGCTAGTAATCACAAAGCTATGGTCGAATGGAAATGGCCAGCCGACGGAAAAATCATCGGCAACTACGATCCAAACGGTAATAAAGGAATAGAAATCGCAGGTAAGCGCAACCAGTCTATATTTGCGGCGGCTAAGGGCAGGGTCGTCTATTCTGGCAACGCGCTACGTGGTTACGGTAATTTGATCATCATTAAACACAGTGATGATTATCTCAGTGCTTATGCTCACAACGATGCAATATTGGTCAAAGAAAAACAAGAAGTCGTAGCAGGGCAAGAAATAGCAACCATGGGTAATACGGGAACCCATTCAGTTAGATTGCATTTTGAAATTCGTTATCAAGGGAAATCCGTCAACCCGCTGCGTTATCTCCCGCAGCGATAAATTGGACAGAATGTGTTGAAATTCTGTTCTCGGTGTCACTGCTAGGAGCAGCATATGAGTAAAAATACGCTGAAAGTTAACGAGTTACATGAGGAGCCTGATTTTGATGAAGAAAATTCGGCTCTCGGAATGTTTGATGAAAAATCATCAATGGAAGATGAAATTCTTGAAGATGAATTGGAAGAAGATGATCTGCTGCTACAAAATGTTACTCAACGTGTGTTGGATGCAACCCAACTCTATCTTGGTGAAATTGGCTATTCGCCGTTGTTGACTGCGGAAGAAGAAGTTTATTTTGCAAGGCGTGCATTGTGTGGTGATCAACAATCACGGCGACGAATGATAGAAAGTAATTTACGGCTGGTAGTCAAAATTGCGCGACGTTACGGTAATCGTGGTTTAGCGTTGCTTGATTTAATTGAAGAAGGGAATCTTGGTCTGATTCGTGCAGTAGAAAAATTTGATCCTGAACGTGGCTTTCGTTTTTCGACCTACGCCACCTGGTGGATACGTCAAACGATTGAGCGGGCAATTATGAACCAAACCCGAACGATTCGCTTACCCATCCATATTGTAAAAGAATTAAATGTTTATTTGCGTACTGCTCGTGAACTTGCTCATAAATTGGATCATGAACCGAGTGCTGAAGAAATTGCTGAGCAACTCGATAGACCGGTGGATGATGTGAGCCGTATGCTACGTCTTAATGAACGTATCACTTCAGTTGACTCTCCATTAGGGGGAGATTCAGAAAAGGCGTTATTAGATATCCTTTCCGACGATAGTGAAAATGGACCAGAAGATACGACGCAAAATGATGACATGAAGCACAGTATCGTTAAATGGTTATTTGAACTTAATGCAAAACAACGAGAAGTATTGGCTCGTCGTTTTGGTTTGTTGGGATATGAAGCGGCAACGCTTGAAAATGTTGGCAAAGAAATCGGATTAACCCGTGAACGTGTTCGCCAAATACAAGTTGAAGGGCTACGCCGTCTACGTGAAATTCTACAAACCCAGGGTTTATGCATTGAAGCATTATTTAGGCAATAATTTTACTGTCCTGTGATCACCGCTCGCGGATGAATAAATTAAAATCGTGTAGTAACATCATTTTAATTCGCTTCGTCGAGCGTGGCCATTTGATGGATGTTATTTTCTGATCTTCTGTTAGTCGTATTTATTTGAGCCTGTTCGAAATTTTTTTTAGCTAAAGAAATCGAGCCTCATGTCCTGCGTGATTTTGACACCCTCCCCATGATAAATAACAGGGATGCCTACAACACTCAGATTGAGATCTGACTTGCCTCAGTGGCTTCCTGTTTCATAGAGCGATCTAGTCTCTCCACAGGCTTAAAACCCTGCATTTCCTGTGGTATTCATTGCTGTCGTAGCTATGTCGAAGAGCTTTCGCTGTTAGTCGCTGCATTTTAACACAGTGTAGGCCGACTCAATTGAAAATACCTTTTAGCATGTTAATATGATGAGACTGTTTCAATGAATACTGAACATGTTCAGGATAATACAAGTTCGCAAAAAATGACGGTGAAAACTAATGATAATGAAAACTCAACTACGCCGTCGTGATGTGCAACTTGAAGCGCATCTTCCTCGACTTCATTCATTATTGCGTCGTTTATATGTCTCGCGTGGTGTCAAAGAAACACAAGAGTTAGAACGGGGAGTCAAAGGTTTGCTGTTATGGCAGCAATTGGCGGGAATTGATACCGCGGTCGATCTATTACAACAGACGATGGAGACAGGTCAGTGTATCGTTATCGTTGGAGATTTTGATGCTGATGGTGCAACCAGTACTGCGTTGGCGGTGTTGGCACTGCGCAGTATGGGGGCAAAGGATGTGAAATACTTGGTGCCTAACCGTTTTGAAGAAGGTTACGGACTGAGCCCCATGATAGTCGAGCGCGTAGCCCGCCAAAATGCAGCATTGATTGTTACGGTAGATAATGGCATTTCTTCTCATGCCGGTGTCGAATTAGCGCATCAAAAGGGAATACGCGTTCTAGTGACGGATCACCATCTGCCAGGAGAAACTTTACCCAACGCCGACGCTATCATCAATCCCAATTTAAAACATTGTTGCTTTCCTTCTAAGTCTCTTGCTGGGGTAGGGGTGACATTTTATTTGATGTTGGCATTACGTGCTCGACTCAAAAATGAAGGGTGGTTTGCAGTAAAAACACTACCGATACCTAATTTAGCTGAATTACTCGATTTAGTGGCTTTAGGCACGGTGGCGGATGTGGTTCCATTGGACAGTAATAATCGTATTTTAGTACATCAAGGTTTGAGCCGTATCCGCGCCAAAAGATGTCGGCCTGGCATCCAAGCTTTATTGGATGTTGCTAAGCGAGATGCCAAAAATTTAGTCGCTAGTGATTTAGGTTTTTTTCTTGGTCCACGACTCAATGCGGCAGGGCGCTTAGATGATATGTCGATTGGCGTTGAGTTGTTATTGAGCGACGATCCCCTCGCAGCTCGGATATTAGCGGAAGAGCTAAATACTCTCAATCAGGAAAGGCGTGAAATCGAACAAGGGATGCAACTAGAAGCATTAGCATTGTGTAATGCCTTAGAAGACCCAAATCACATACTGCCTTATGGTATTGCTATGTATCATAAAAAATGGCATCAAGGTGTCGTTGGCATTTTAGCATCCCGTATTAAAGAACGCTTTCATCGCCCCGTTATCGCTTTCGCGCCTGCCGGCGATGGGATGTTAAAAGGCTCTGGCCGATCGATCATGGGTTTACATTTGCGTGATGTATTAGAGCAGCTGAATACACAAAACCCTGGGTTGATATCAAAATTTGGCGGCCATGCGATGGCGGCAGGATTAATGCTGGCAGAAAATAAATTTGAAGAATTCCGTCAGCGCTTTGCAGATTTGGTTGCCGGATGCTTGGATGCATCCCAGCTTGAAGGGGTCATTTGGTCTGATGGTGAACTTTCTATCGACGAATTGTCACAAGAAACCGCGGAGTTATTGCGTGAAGCCGGCCCTTGGGGTCAAGCTTTTCCTGAGCCGATTTTTGATGGTCAATTTCGTATTTTGCAACAACGATTGGTCGGTGAACAGCATCTAAAATTAATATTGCAATCGGTGTTAGGGGGGCCTCTACTCGATGGCATTGCGTTCAATATTGATACTAAATTATGGCCGAATAGCGCCACTGTAGCAGCAAATCTGGCTTATAAATTAGATATTAATGAATTTAAGGGCAGAAGAAAATTGCAGCTGTTAGTACAACAACTTTGGCCTGTTTGACCACACAAAAATAGTACGGTTAAAAAGGGAGTGAATAGCGCCCCTTCGTAACAGATTTAAGCACCTATTCGAAATCTTCTTGAGCGACGCTCAATTGATGAAAAAATTTCGAACAGGCTCTAACGCTCTTCATGTTGAGCTTGGTGTAACAAGTAATGCCACATATTAAATACCAATCTTTGATCCGGAGGCGATAACTCACCGGCCTTCACTGCTTTTTCTAAACTACGTTTTACCCGAATATGCAGCTGTTCAACAGAATGTTCACCATGCTCTTTTGCTTGCGCAACCGCAAGCGTAACATGGCCACATAAGTAACCACTGGCAAATAAATTATCAGTGTCAGCATATTCCACCATATCATCGATTTGAGCTAAAATTCGCGTTTCAAATTTTTCGAGCATATCTCTCTTCCTTAAAATGTATTGCGGCCAGCGGCGGTGTTTGATAAAACAGTTGCAACGCGCGGATAAAGTACTGAGCACGAGGAGCAATCCCATATTGTAAATATGACAATACCTGTTGACGAACACGATGTTGGAAAGCGAGCCGATCCGGCTCACAGTCTCCTTGCAGATTGTCACAACTCACGTTAA